>NZ_JBVIHJ010000011.1:0-295538 GCF_055570355.1 Streptomyces sp. NPDC031225
GTCGGCTCGATCGTCGAGCTCAACACGACCGTCGCCCGCGAGGTGAGCCGCGAGGACGTGCTCGCCGCGTACCGGACCGCCGCAGAGGGACCTCTCGCAGGTGTTCTCGAGTACTCGGAGGACGCCCTGGTGTCCTCCGACATCACCGGCAACCCCGCCTCGGCCCTCTCCTCCCCCCCCCCCCAACCACCCCCCCCCCCCCCCCCCCCCCCCCCCCCCCCCCCCCCCCCCCCCCCCCCCCCCGTCCCCCCCCCCCCCCCCCCCCCCCCCCCCCCCCCCCCCCCCCCCCCCCCAGGCGGGGTGTGCGTCCGACGCTCAGCGGCTGATCAGCTGCTGAGCGTTGTTGTACATGATGTCGTCCTGCGCGGACTCGTCGAGCTCCGCGATGAGCTTGCGGAAGTCGGCCGGCTGCGCCAGGCCCTCCGCGTGCGGGAAGTCGGAGCCCATGACGATGGACTCGTGGTAGCCGAGGCGCTTGACGACGTTCACGATGTCGTCCTCGGGGTAGGGCACCACCCGGACGTGCTTGCGGAAGACCTGGCTCGGCCGCTCCTCCAACTGCCCGCCGATCCAGGGGCCGTTGCGGCCCATGCCCCGGCTCTTGTCCATGTGGCGCACGAAGTGCGGCACCCACTCGGAGCCGAACTCCGAGACCAGGACGTTGATGTCGGGGAAGCGCCCGAAGAGGTTGTCGAAGATCAGCGCGGACAGCGTCTCCTCGATGGGGCGCTGGCCGTAGGTGTTCTGCCACTGCCACGCCGACATCCGGAAGTGGATGGGGTTGGGGTCGTAACCCCAGGAGGGCGCCACCTGCGAGTTGTAGTAGAACTCGCTGATGTGGTAGCAGACGCTGGCCTTGGCCTCGTTGACCAGCTTCCAGAACGGGTCGAAGTACGGGTCGCCCGGTGAGCGGCCGTACATCGGTCCGGTGGGCAGCAGGATGAAGCGGGCGCCCTGCTCCAGGACGTACTCCAGCTCCTTGACCGCGCTGGGCAGATCGCGCAGCGACAGCAGGGCGGGGGCGTAGATGCGGCCCTGGTGGTTGAAGCCCCAGACCTCGTTCATGTACCGGTTGAACGAGTGGTAGTTGGCGTAGAGCGGCTCCACGCCCTTCACGTACTCCTCCGCGACCAGGGCCCAGCCGCCCGGGTAGATGATCGACTGGTCGAGGCCCTGCTCGTCCATGACCCGCAGCCGGGCGTCGCGGTTCTGGTACGACTCGTGCATCGGCTCGAACTGGTAGGTCTCCTCCGGGTTGCCCGAGGCCATCGCCTTGAGCATCTCCTTCAGCGACCCCGGGCGGTAGACCTGCCCGAACTCCGGCTCCAGACAGACCACGATCCGGTCCCCGGCGAGGATCACCTCCCGCCCGTCCGGCAGTGTCACCGGTGCGACCGCCGAGCCGAGGAACTCCTTGGGGAGATAGCGGGTGAAGGAGTCCCGCTCCTCGTACATGTGCTGGTCGCAGTCGAAGATGGGCTTGCGCTGTTCGGCCATGGCCGTCGCCTCCGGACCCCGTCGCTAATCGGTACGACTCCTATAATTATCTAACTGTTTCTCTGAGGCAAGGGGGTGACCGAAAGCGGGGTGCGGCGGGTGTGGGGAAGCGGAGTCGGGGCGGGGTCAGTCGAGGAGTTCGAGCACCGTCTTGGGTCCGGCGGAGTTCACCACGTCGTCGGCGCCGGAGATGTGCCGCTGCCAGAGCTTCTCGGCCTCGTCCGCCTTGCCGGACTCGATCAGACCGACCATCCGCACATGCGCCCGGTGTCCCTTGAGCGCCTGCGCCTTCTGGGCCTCGGCGTCCGCGGCGGCCGCGGTGTACGAGGCGTTGGCCCGGTCGATGATGTTGCGGACCATGCTGCACAGCAGGATCAGGGTCTGGTTGCCGGTGAGCTCGACCAGGAGGGCGTGGAAGGCGTCCTGTGCCTCGACCAGGCCGAGCGGGTCGTCCAGGACGGCCTTTTCGGCCGCCACCGCGTCCCGCAGCGCCTTGATGTCGTCCGCGGTGTGCTTGGTGGCGAGCTGGCGTGCGCAGGGCGGCTCGATGAGGGCCGCCGCACGGTAGAGGTCGCCCAGGGTGGCGCCGCGGTACTCGAGGATCAGTCCGGCGAAGCGGGCGGCGACGTCCGCGTCGGGTGCGCTCACCCGGGCGCCGCCGTGGGCACCGCGCCGCACCGTGATCAGCGATTCCGACTCCAGTACGCGGAACGCCTCGCGCAGCGTCGGCCGCGAGATGCCGAACTGCTCCATCAGGCCCGACTCTGGCGGCAGGGCGTCGTCCGGCTTGAGCTCTCCCCGCACGATCTGGCGGCGCAGGTGCGCGGCGACCAGTTCGGCGGTCTTCGGCACCCGCACCTGGCGTCCGACGCGGGTGCGGGCGGGGACGGGCACGGTCGCCGTTTCGCTTGCGCGGGCTGCCTCGGCCACGGTGGGCTCCTCATATAGCAAAATGAATCGTCTTAGTGCATCGAGGGTACCAGGTCAAGGGTCGGGTGATCTTCCCTCGGCAGGGTCGGATCTGGTGCCCCGAGCGGTCTTTGGTATATAGATGATTCATCTAGCTATAAACCGAACAGGCCCGCGGGAGTGACCTCGATGACCGAGACTTCGACCCCGGTGATCCTCACCGAACTCACCGACGACGGGGTCATGCTCCTCACCCTGAACCGGCCGGAGCGGCACAACGCCTGGACGCTGGAGATGGAGCTCCTCTACAACGAGCTGTTCGACCGGGCGGAGGCGGACCCGCGGGTCCGGGCCGTGCTGCTCACCGGCGCCGGGCGCAGTTTCTGCCCCGGCATGGACATGAGCGTCCTGGACGGGGCGTCGTCCGGCGCCCGCCCGTGGCCCACCGACGAGCTGCCCCCGCGCACCCGCCCCATGACGTTCCCCAAACCGGTCGTGGCCGCCGTCAACGGCGCCTGTGCGGGCATCGGGTTCAACCAGGCCCTGATGTGCGACGTCCGGTTCGCCGTGCCGCACGCCAAGTTCGCCGCCGCCTTCAGCGCGCGCGGGCTGGTCGCCGAGGACGGGGTGTCCTGGCTCCTGCCCCGGCTGGTCGGGCACGGCAACGCCGCCGACCTGCTGCTGTCCTCGCGCCGCCTCACCGGGACGGAGGCCCACGCGATGGGGCTGGTCAACCGCCTCGTCGAGCCGGACCAGCTCCTCCCCGCGGCCCTCGCCTACGCGACCGAACTGGCCCGCTCCGCCAGCCCGTACGCGATGTCCCTCATCAAGCGGCAGCTCGTCGACGACCAGGCGCGGTCCTTCACGGAGAGCCGTGACGACGCGGCCGCGCTGCTGGCGGTGGCCAAGCGCGCCCCGGACTACCGGGAGGGCGTGCTCAGCTTCATCGAGCGCCGGCAGCCGGAGTTCGCGGGGCTGGGCGAGACGGTGCAGGAGGTGACGTCATGACGCGCTCCGCCCTTCCACTGCACCGCCGTACGATCTCCGTCACCGCGTACGAGGAGGACGGCGCCGAGATCCGGGTCGAGGCGGAGCTGTGCGACGAGCGCCCGTGGGAGCAGCCGCCGGGCGGAGTCGTCCACCGGATGGTCCTGGCGGTGCGGGTACGCCTCGCCGACATGGTCGTCGTGGCCGCCGACGCGCAGATGCGTGACTTCCCGCACGTCGAGTGCCCCTTGATCACCCCGGCCTTCGGGGGTTTGGTGGGGCTCAGTGTCGCCGCCGGCTACAACCGGGCCGTCCAGGAGCGCTTCCGGGGTGTCTCGGGCTGCTCCCACCTCTACGAGCTGAGCCGCGCGCTCGGCCCGGCGGTGGTGCAGGCGGCCATGTCCGTCAACGCGCGCAGGCGGGCGGCGGGTGATGCGGCCGAGGACCCGCGCGCCTCGGCCGCGGTGATGAACAGCTGCCACATCTGGGCACCGGACGGACTGGGCCTGCGCAAACTCGACGCGGGCTGGCGCCCCGGAACCGGTCCGCGTCCGGTTCCGGAGCTCGGTGCTTTCGAGGGCTCTACGGGGTCGTGATCCGCGGTTCGCGCGGTAGTCCCAGCACCTTCTCCGCGAGGATGTTCCGCTGCACCTGCGAGGTGCCCGCGTAGATCGTGCCCGACAGGGCGATGAGGTACGTCGTCGACCAGGACGCGGAGGAGTTAGCGGCGCCGGGGTCGTCCGTGCGGTAGGTGCGCAACGGGGGCCGGCCGACCGGCACCTGGCCGTGCAGGCCCATGATGTCCATCGCCAGATCGGTGACCTCGGTGTGGTACTCGCTCCAGTACAGCTTGGCGATCGACGACTCGGGGCCGGGCTCGGCGCCCTTGAGCCAGCCGGTGAGGATCCGGTAGCCGAGACAGCGCATGATCTCGACCTTGGACCAGCACCAGGCGATCCGCTGCCGGATGACCGGGTCCTGGTCCCGGCCGTACTGCCGGGCCAGCTCCACGAGCCGTTCCACCTCGGCCCGGAACAGGATCGGGTTGGTCGCCGCCTCCTCCCCGCGCTCGACGCCCAGCAGGCTCTGGGCCACCGTCCAGCCGTTGTCGACGCCGCCGACGACGAGATCGGCGCGGGTGCGGGCGCCGCTGAAGAACACCTCGTTGAAGTGCAGCTGTCCGCTCATCATGCGGAACGGCCGCACCTCGACGCCGGGCTGGTCGAGGGGGACCAGGAGGAAGGAGATGCCGCGGTGCCTGGACGCGTCGCGGTTCGTGCGGGCCAGGACGAAGATCCAGTCGCTGTGATGGGCGCCGGAGGTCCACACCTTCTGGCCGTCGATCACCCACTCCTCGCCCTGCCGCACCGCGCGGGTCTTCAGGGACGCCAGATCGGAACCGGCGTCCGGCTCCGAGTACCCCTGGCACCAGGTGTCCTCGCCGCTGAGGATGCGGGGCAGGAAATGGCTCTTCTGCTCCTCCGTGCCCCAGCGCAGCAGCGTGTTCGCCAGCATCTTCACGCCGAAGGTGTCCTGCGGCAGCCCGAACGGGACACCGGCCAGGGCGAGTTCCTCCATCAGGACGACCTGGTGGAGCTTGGACAGGCCACGGCCGCCGTACTGCTCCGGCCAGGTCAGGGAGAGATAGCCGCGCTCGACGAGCCGGCCGCGCCAGTCGCGGGCGAAGGCCCAGGCCAAGTCCTCGTCCAGGGCCCCGATGCCCTTCCAGTCCGGCGGCAGCGCCTCGGCCAGGAACGACTTGACCTCGGCACGGAACGTCCCGGTCTCCGGGGGATAGCTGATGTCCACCTGTGTTCGCTCCTCGTCCGACGCCCCGCCCGCACAGCTGGTCGCTGTATTGATTGTTTCAGCATAATAGGTTATCTATTTAACAGGAATAGCGTCGAGTCAGGGGCGGGCGGACATGGGACTGCTGGACGGCCGGAACGCGGTGATCACCGGCGGTGCACAGGGCATCGGCTTCGAGATCGCCGGCGTCCTCGGCGGCGCGGGCGCACGCATCGTCCTCGGCGACATCAACGAGGACGCCGCCGCCGAGGCCGCCGAACGCCTTGCCAAGAACGGCGTGGCCGCCACCTCGCTGCGCTGCGATGTCACCGACGAGGCGGAGGTCGCCGCCCTCGTGGCCCACTGCGCCGACACCTTCGGCCCGGTCGACGTCATGGTCAACAACGCCGGGATCACCCGGGACGCGACCCTGCGCAAGATGCCCCTCGCAGACTTCCGCGCCGTCGTCGACGTCCACCTCACCGGCGCCTGGAACGGCACCCGGTACGCCGCCGAGGCGATGCGGGCGCACGGACGGGGCGGCAGCATCGTCAACATCTCCTCCATCGCCGGCAAGGTCGGCAACTTCGGCCAGACCAACTACAGCGCCGCCAAGGCCGGACTCGTCGGCCTCACCAAGGCCTCCGCCAAGGAACTCGCCAAGGCGGGCGTCCGCGTCAACGCCGTACAGCCCGGCCTGATCCGTACCGCCATGACCGAGGCGATGCCCCCGGCCGCCTGGGACGCGAAGCTCGCCGAGATCCCGCTGGGGCGCGCGGGCGAACCCGCCGAGGTCGCCCAGGTCGTCCTCTTCCTCGCCTCCGACATGGCGAGCTACATCACCGGAGCCGTGGTCGAGGTGACCGGCGGCCGGTACATGTGAGCCCCGAACCCGCTGATGAAAGGCATGACCGATGCGTGACGCGGTGATCTGTGAACCCGTGCGTACCCCCGTCGGCGGCTACGGCGGAGTCTTCCGCGACGTGACGGCGGCCGAACTCGCCGCCACGGTCGTCCGTGCCGTCCTGGAACGCACCGGGATACCGCCCGCCGCCGTCGACGACGTCCTGCTCGGCCAGTGCTACCCCAACGGGGAGGCACCCGCCATCGGCCGCGTCGCCGCCCTGGACGCCGGGCTGCCGGTCGAGGTGCCCGGACTCCAGATCGACCGCCGCTGCGGCTCCGGCCTCCAGGCGGTCATCACCGCGGCGATGCAGGTGCAGACCGGAGCGAGCGACCTCGTCCTCGCCGGCGGCGTCGAGTCCATGAGCCGGGCCGAGTTCTACACCAACGACGTCCGCTGGGGCGTACGCGGCGCAGGCACCACCCTGCACGACCGGCTGGCCCGCGGCCGCGTCACCTCGGGCGGCGTCAACCACCCCGTGCCCGGCGGCATGGTGGAGACCGCGGAGAACCTGCGTCGCGAATACGCCATCCCCCGCGAGGAACAGGACCGGCTCGCCCTGCGCTCGCACGAGAAGGCCGTCGCCGCCCAGTCGGCGGGTCGCTTCGCCGACGAGATCGTGCCCGTCACCGTACGGACCCTCCCCCACTCTCGACTTCGCTCGAGCGGGGGGACCCCCATGGGCGAGACCGTCGTCGACACCGACGAACACCCGCGCCCCGACTCCTCGTTGGAGAAGCTCGCGAAGCTGCGGCCGGTTCTCGGCCGCCAGGACCCGGACGCCACCGTCACGGCCGGCAACGCCAGCGGGCAGAACGACGGCGCCTCGCTCTGCGTCGTGACCCACCCGGAACGCGCCGCCGAACTCGGGCTGCGCCCGCTGGCACGCCTGGTCTCCTGGGCCGTCGTGGGCGTGCCGCCGGAGACGATGGGCATCGGGCCCGTACCCGCCACGGTCAGGGCCCTGGAGCGTGCCGGGCTGAAGCTGTCCGACATCGACCTGATCGAACTCAACGAGGCCTTCGCCGCCCAGGTCCTGGCCTGCACGCGTGAATGGGCCCTGACCGACGCCGACTTCGAGCGGTTCAACGTCAACGGCTCCGGCATCTCGCTGGGCCACCCCGTCGGTGCTACCGGCGGCCGCATCCTCGCCACCCTGCTGCGCGAACTCGACCGCCGCCAGGCCCGCTACGGCCTGGAGACCATGTGCCTGGGCGGCGGACAGGGCCTGGCAGCCATCTTCGAACGCACCGGCAACCACGCTCCCGGAGGACGCTGATGCCCGGACTGATCGCGTACGGCGCCCATGTGCCGTACCACCGCCTCGCCCGCGCCGATGTCGCGGCGACCCTCGGAACCCCGGCCGCCAAGGGGACGAGGGCGGTCGCGGGTTACGACGAGGACACCACGTCCATGGCTGTCGAGGCCGCCCGCACCGCCCTCGCCCGCGACTGCCTGCGCCCCCGCGTCGGCCAGCTCTTCCTCGCCACCGCCGCACCCGCCTACCTCGACAAGACCAACGCGACCGCCGTCCACGCCGCGCTCCGCCTCGACGAGCACGTGCTCGCCGTCGACATGGCGGGCTCCGTACGCTCCGGACTCGGCGCGCTGGTCACCGCCGCCCGCTCCGCCGTGCCGACCCTGGCCGTCCTGTCGGACCTGCGCACCGGGCTGCCCGGCGGAAACGACGAGGTCGCGGGCGGGGACGGCGCGGCGGCGTTCGTCTTCGGAGGCCACCGCAACGGCGCTCCCGTCCTGGCCGAACTCCTCGCCCACGACACGGTCAGCGACGAGATCCTGGACCGCTGGCGGCTGCCCGGCGCCCCCGCCTCCCGGGTCTGGGAGGAACGCTTCGCCGAGGAGATCTACGTCTCCCTCGCCGACAAGGCGCTCACCGCCGCCCTCGACCAGGCCGGTCTGGAGCGCGGCGCCATCGATCACCTCGTCGTCTCCGGCCTGCACGCCCGCGCGGCCGCGACGGTCCGGCGCGCGGCCGGGGTACGTCCCGAGGCGGTGACCCCGGACCTCACCGGCGTGATCGGCAACGCCGGTACCGCCCAGCCCGGGCTGCTCCTCGCGGACGTCCTCGACCGTGCCGCACCCGGCGAGACCATCGCCCTCGTGGTGCTCGGCGACGGCGCCGGAGTCCTCCTGCTGCGCACCACCGACGCGCTCCCGGCCCACCGCAGCACCCGCCCGGTCGCCGCCCAGATCGCCGCGGGCAGCGCCCCGATGCCGTACGCCACGTACCTCACCTGGCGCGGCCTGCTCGACCGTGAGCCACCGAGGCGTCCTGACCCCGAGCCGCCCTACGCCCCGCCCGCACACCGCCGTACCGCCTGGAAGTACGGCTTCGTCGCCTCCCGCTGCGAGAAGTGCGGCACCCGGCATCTGCCGCCGGACCGGGTGTGCTCCTCCTGCCGGAGCGTCGACGCCATGACCGACGAGCCGATGGACCGGGTGCGCGGCACGGTCGCCACGTTCACCGTGGACCGGCTGGCCCACACACCGAGTCCGCCGATGCTCGTCGTGGTCGTCGACTACGACGGCGGCGGCCGGTTCCGCTGCCAGCTCACCGACGCGACCGAGGCGGACGCCGTCATCGGCGCCCGGGTCGAGATGACGTTCCGGCGCACGGTCACCGCCGCCGGCGTCCACAACTACTTCTGGAAGGCCCGGCCGGTACGCACCGGCGGCGAGACCGAGGAGACACACGGATGAGCTCGCACGGAATCCGGGACCGGGTCGCGATCGTCGGCATGGGCTGCACGCCCTTCGGCGAGCACTGGACCCGTTCGGCAGAGGACCTGCTGATCGACGCCGTGGGCGAGGCGGTCACCTCGGCCGGTGTCACCCTCGACGACATCGACGCGTACTGGTTCGGCACCCAGGCCTCCGGGGTGTCCGGACTGACCCTGAGCCGGGCGCTCCACCTCCCCAACAAGCCGGTCACCCGCGTCGAGAACATGTGCGCGACCGGCTCCGAGGCCCTGCGCAACGCCTGCTACGCCGTCGCGTCCGGGGCGTACGACGTGGCGATGGCCGTCGGCGTGGAGAAACTCAAGGACTCCGGCATGTCCGGGCTGTCCGGCACCGCCATCCCGGGCGCGGGCGACGACAGCCGCGGCGAGATCACCGCCCCGGCCAACTTCTCCCTCCTCGCGCCCGCATACGCCGCCAAGTACGGCCTCGCGGAAGAGGAGATGAAGGACGTCATCACCCGGATCGCCTGGAAGAACCACGTCAACGGGGCCCGCAACCCCCGCGCCCAGTTCCGCAAGGAGGTCCCGCTGGAGCGCATCAGGTCGGCCCCGATCATCGCGGGCATGCTCGGCGTGTTCGACTGCTCGGGTGTCTCCGACGGTTCGGCCGCCGCGATCGTGGTCCGCGCCGAGGACGCCTACAAGTACACCGACAAGCCGATCTTCGTGAAGGCGCTGTCCTTCGTCGCCGGACCGGCGGACGGGCTCCTCGACCCGGAGTACGACTTCACCACCTTCCCCGAGGTCGTCGCCTCCGCCCAGGAGGCCTACCGGCAGGCCGGTGTCACCGACCCGCGCACCGAACTCGCCCTGGCCGAGGTGCACGACTGCTTCACGCCCACGGAGCTGGTCCTGATGGAGGACCTCGGGTTCTCCGCACGCGGCGAGGCGTGGAAGGACGTCACCGGCGGTTCGTTCGACCTGGACGGCTCGCTGCCGGTCAACCCGGACGGCGGACTGAAAGCCTTCGGGCACCCCATCGGCGCCTCCGGCCTGCGCATGATGTTCGAGGCGTGGCTGCAACTGCGGGGCGAGGCACCGGCCGAGCGGACGGTGACATCCGTGGCCGGGGGACGGTCGCTCGCGCTGACCCACAACCTCGGCGGCGGACCCGGCGAATGCGTCTCCTTCGTCTCCATCGTCGGCAGCGAACTCACCGACTAGGAAGGGCGGTTGAGCATGGGACGGCTCCAGGACAAGATCGCGGTCGTCACCGGGGCAGCCTCCGGCATCGGCGCCGCCACCGCACTCCGGGTGGCGGCGGAGGGAGCGCACACCGTCGTCGCCGACCTGAACACCGGCGGCGCCGAGACGGTGGCGGAGGAGATCCGCGCCGCCGGAGGATCGGCCACACCGGTCACCGTCGACCTGGGGGACATCGACAGCGTACGAGCCATGGTCGCCGCGGCCGTCGACACGTACGGCGGTCTCGACGTCCTGCACAACAACGCGGCGGCCACGCATCTGGCCGCCCGTCAGGACCTCGCCGTCGCCGAGGCCGACCCGGCGGTCTGGGACGACACGATGCGGATCAACCTGCGCGGCACCATGGTCGCCATCCAGGCCGCCGTCCCGCACATGATCGCCCGGGGCGGCGGCTCGATCATCAACACCTCGTCCGGCTCCGGCCTTGCGGGCGACCTGCGCAACCCGGCGTACGGCGCCTCCAAGGCGGCCCTGATCAACCTCACGCAGTACGTCGCCACGCAGTACGGCAAGCAGGGCGTCCGCTGCAACGCCATCGCGCCGGGGTTCATCGTCACGCCGGCGAGCTCCGGCTCGGCGCACGGGGCGATCCGGGAGGCGATGCTGCGCCATCACCTCACCCCGCGTCTGGGCCGCCCGGAGGACGTCGCCTCGGCGGTCGTCTTCCTCGCCTGCGACGAGTCGGCCTTCATCACCGGGCACACCCTGCGTGTGGACGGCGGACTGCTGTCCCACCAGCCCTACGTCGCCGACCTGCGGGACGCCTGAGGGACACAACGGAGCAGGAGGCGCTTCCCGCACGGGAGGCGCCTCCTGCTCCGTCTCAGGCCAGGGGCTCCGGCTGCAGATCGCCCAGGTAGGCCGCCCGCACCGCCGGATCGCGGCGCACCTCCTCAGGCGTGCCCGCGCAGATCCGGCGCCCGAAGTCCAGCACGACGACCAGGTCGCAGACGCTCATGACCATGTCGACGTCGTGCTCGACGAGCAGCACCCCCATGCCCCAATCCTCGGCGAGCCGCCGTACCAGGTGGGCGAGCTCCCGTGTCTCGTCGTCCGAGAGCCCCGAGGCCGGTTCGTCGAGGAGCAGCACGGACGGGGAGGCCGCCACCGCGCGGGCGATGGCCAGCAGCCTGCGCTCCCCGTACGACAGGTCGCCCACCGGCCGGTCCAGACTGTCCTGGAGACCGAACTCCCGTACGGCGAGGAGTACATGGGAGGGCAGCGGGCGGTTGCCGGGGCGGATCAGGTCGGTGAGCCAGGCCCACCGGCCGGGCCGGTCGCAGGCCGCGAACAGGTTGTCCAGGACCGTCATGTCCTCGAACAGTTCCAGCGACTGGAAGGACCGGCTCAGCCCCGCCGCGGCCCGCCGGTGCACAGGAAGCCGTGTCACGTCCCGGTCGCCCAGGCGCACCCCGCCGGACGCGGCCCGGGTGAACCCGGTGACGGCGTCGATGGCGGAGGTCTTGCCGGCGCCGTTGGGGCCGATGAGACCCACGACCCGGCCGGGCTCGACGTCCAGCGAGAGCCCGTCGACGGCGACGACACCGCCGTAGCGCACGGTCAGGTCCCGGACGCGGAGGGGGAGGGGCGCGGCGCGGGTGAGGTCCGGCGAGGCCGCTTCACCCGCTGACGTGCGCGCGATCGCCGCCCCCTTCCGTACGGTTTCCGCCCGCCCGCCCGCGGGGCGACCGCGCCCGGGGGACAGCCTGCGGCGGATGCCCTCCGCCTGTCTGCCGAGGTCCTTCGCGATGCCGTCCTGGTTGCCCACGAGGGTCAGCACCAGGATGATCCCGCCGATGAGCGGCATCCAGTCGCTCAGTCCGGGCAGCACCAGGTCCCCGAACCGTGCGCCGACCGTACCGGCGGCGAAGGTCGCGCCGAACAGCGGGCCGACGAGGAAGCCGGCGCCGCCGATGACCGCGAGCCCCAGTGCGGTGATGGAGTCGAAGGAGGCGAAGTCGGAGAAGACCACCGAGGTCGAGCGGAAGCCGGTGAGCACACCGGCGAGTGCGGCGATGGCCGAGGACAGGCCGAAGGCGTAGAGCTTGGCCGCGCGGACGTCGATGCCGAGTGCGGCGGCGGCCCGCTCGTTCGCGCGTACGGCGATCAGCCGGCGTCCGGTGCGGCTGCGCCGTACGTTGGCGACGACGAGGGCGGTGGCGACGAACAGGACGAGCACGACGGCGGCGTACCGCTGCGGGTGGTCGACTCCGGAGATGCTGATGCCGAAGAGGGTCTGCTTGCCCACCGCGATGCCGTCGCTGCCCGTGGTCGTCGACAGGTCGGTGTTCTGGAAGACCATCGCCTCCAGCGTGGTGCCGAGTCCGAGGGTGATGATCGCGAGGTTGACGCCACGGGTGCGGACCGCCGGGAGCGCGAACAGTAGACCGATCGGGACGGTCCCCAACACACCTGCCAGCAGGGCGAGTTCGAATGGCCAGCCCCAGTCGGCCGCGGTGTGACCCGCGATGAAGGCGCCGGTCCCGGCGAGGGCGTAGGCGGCGAGGGAGACCTGGCCCGCGTATCCGGTGACCACGACGATCGACAGGATGATCAGTGACAGCACCAGTGTGCTGGTGATGGCGTCGGCCCACAGCGGTGTCGACAGGCTCACCAGCAGCAGCCCGACCACGAGGGCCAGCGCCAGCGGCACGGGGCGCACCCGTCCGGTGCCGAGGGCGGGCAGCCGGTCCAGGAAGGTTCCGCGCAGCGGCAGTGCCCGGCCGCGTGCGACCAGGACCAGCGCGATGCAGAGGAAGGGCACCGACGAGGCGAGACCGGTGACGCCGGAGCCGAAGCGGGTGAGTTCGGACTGTACGACCCCGATGACCAGACCGCCCGCCAGGGTGACCGGGAACGACGAGAACCTGCCGACCAGGGCGGCGGCCAGGGCGCTCAGCAGAAGGGTGGTCAGGCCGGTCACCGACAGACCGATGACCGGCACGATCAGGATGCCGGTCAGCCCCGCGAGCGCCGAGCCCAGCGCCCAGTTGCCGGTGGCGATCAGGTCGGGGGACCAGCCGAGCGAGGCGGCGGCGCCCTCGTTCTCGGCGACCGCGGTGGTGCCGAGCCCGAACAGGGTGCGCTTGTAGAGGAGATGGAGGACCGCGGTCACGGCGAGCGCGATGCCGATCAGCCACATGCGGTCCTCGGAGACCGTCGCCCCGGCGATGGTCAGCAGCCGGGTGGGCAGCTTGCCCGGCACCAGTTGCAGGCTGTCGCCGTAGCGCTTGACGGCGATCGCGGTGAGCACGATGAACACCGCCAGCGTGGCGACCAGCCGGGCCAGGGTGGACGCCCGGCGCAGCGGGCGCAGTACCAGCAGATGGGTGAGCACGCCCAGCACCGCGGAGGTGAGTACCCCGCAGGCGGTGGCGGGCCAGTACGGGACGCCTTGCCGGCCGGCGAGTTCCCACTGCACGTAGGCGCCCGCCATGCCGATGGCGCCGTGCGCGAGGTTGAGGACGCCGGAGCCCCGGTAGACCAGGACGATGCCGTGCGCGGTGAGCGCGTAGAGCGCACCGAGCCCGAGGCCCAGCAGTGCGAAACGCAGGATGTCGTCCATCGGGGAACCTCCCAGAGGCGAGCAGGAAAAGTGCATTCATTTAAATAATTGTGCCGAGAGTACTTCACTTACTCAAAAACGCACCCCATGCTGTTCGCCAACTCGACGAAGAGCTCCGCGGAGGAACCATGAACGACTCACGCCGACACAGAACCGCCGCAGCGACCTGTCTCGCGGTGACCGGAGCCCTGCTGGCCGCAGGCTGCGGCGGGAAGGCGTCCGACAGCGCGACGCAGACCTCGGCCCTGAAAGGCGCCCCGGTCAAGGTGATGGTGTGGAACCCGGAGAACACCCAGGGCAGCGCCCAGCCCGGGGTCCGGCAGACCGCCCAGGCCTACGAGAAGTGGATCAACGCCAACGGCGGCATCAAGGGCGGCCCGCTGAAGGTCATCACCTGCAACGAGAAGAACGACCCCGACGAGGCGGAGAAGTGCGCCCAGCAGGCGGTCGCCGAGAAGGTGGTCGCCGTGGTGGGCTCCTACAGCCTCGCCGGTGACCGCTACATGCCCATCCTCCAGAAGGCCGGCATCCCCTACCTCGGTGGGACCGGCGTATCGGCGGCGGAGTTCTCCAACCCCCTGTCGTTCCCGGTCAACGGCGGCACCCCGGCGGTGTTCGCGGCACACGGACAGCAGCTGGTGCAGAACGGCTGCAAGAAGATCTCCGGGGTGCGGTACGACGTGGCCGCAGCCGCCGTCGTCTCGCAGTTCCTGACCCTCGGCGCGGTCTCCGCCGGAGGGTCGGCACCCAAGGACATCAAGGTGCCGCTCACCGCCACCGATCTCGCGCCGCAGGTCGCCGCCGCGACCAAGGGCAGCGACTGTGTGAGCGTCATCATGGGCACCGCCTCGGGCCTGTTCGTGAAGTCGTACATACAGTCCGGCGCGAAGACGAAGCTCGCCAGCGTCGTCGGCAACCTCACCCCGGAGCTCGCCGCGAGCACGGGCGGCAGCGGCAGCCCGCTGGAGGGCGCCGCGATCACCGGCTACTACCCGCCGACCTCCGACGCCGTCTGGAAGGACTTCGTCCAGGCCGCCAAGGGCACGGACATCGACACCAGCAACGGCGCCAACGAGACGACCTGGGTGGCCTTCAAGGTCCTCACCGTAGCGGCCGGGAAGCTGCCGACGGTGTCCTCCGCGGCCCTCGTGCAGGAGCTGAACAGCACCTCGGGCATCGACACCGGTGGTCTGACCCCGCCCCTGACCTGGAAGGCGTCGACCGCCCTGCCGATCAAGGGGCTGAACCGTATCCACAACACGACGGCCACCGAACTCACCATCCGCGACGGGAAGATCGCGTGGGCCAAGCAGGGGGCGACCTTCGTCGACGTCCGCAAGATGCTCACGGCGATGTCGGCCGGCTGACCGGAGGAGGACGGCCGTGCACGCCACCGCACCACCGCTGATCGAAGCCCACGCCCTGTCCGCCGGATACGGCACGCAACCCGTCGTACGCGATCTCGACCTGGAGGTCCGTCCCGGCGAGGTGGTCGCCCTGCTCGGCCCCAACGGCGCGGGCAAGACCACCACACTCCGGGCGCTGTCGGGCGACCTCGCCCCGATGGGCGGCGAGGTGCGCTGGCTGGGCGATCCCGGCCGGTCACCGCTGCACCGCCGTGCCCGGCAGGGCCTCGCGTACGTCGGCGAGCGGGCCGTCTTCACCCAGCTCGACACCGCCGACAACCTGCGGGTCGGCAGGGTGCCGACCCGGCACGCCCTGGACCTCTTCCCCGAACTCGGGAAGCGGCTGAACACCGGCGCGGGCATGCTGTCCGGCGGCGAGCAGCAGATGCTGTCGCTGGCCCGCGCCCTGGGCCGCGCCCCCAAGCTGCTCCTCGCGGACGAACTGTCCCTCGGTCTCGCCCCGCTCGTGGTCGACCGTCTCCTGCGCGCGGTGCGCGAGGCGGCCGACCGGGGCCTCGGCGCCCTGCTCGTCGAACAGCATGTGCGCAAGGTGCTGGACATCGCGGACCGGGTGTACGTCCTGCACCGCGGCCGCATCACGATGACCGGCACCCCGGGCGAACTGCGCGCCGACCTGGCCGCGATCGAGTCGTCCTACCTCGCCGAGAGGACGGGCGCCGAGAGGACGGGCGCCGAGAAGACCGGGGCCGGGAAGTCGGACGCCGGGACGGCACGAGCCGAGAAGACCCTCGCCGACAAGACGCTCGCCGACAAGACAACTGCCACAACCGATTGAGGTGAATGCCGTGCCCGGCACACGCGATCAGCTCCGCTCCCTGGCCCTGTCCGGCGACGCTTTCGACCAACCCCGCGACGAGCTGCGGGAGTTGCAGCTCGAGGCGGCACGGGAGACCTTCACCGCCCACCGCACGCGCATCCCGCTGCTGCGCACCCGGGCGCAGGAGACCGGCGTGCACGAGATCACCGGTCTCGACGACCTCGTGCCGCTGCTGTTCTCCCACACCAGCTACAAGTCGTACCCCGTCTCCCTCATCACCGCCGGCCGGTGGGACCGGCTCCTGCGCTGGTACACCACCGTGTCGGCGGTCGAAGCGGACGACGTCGACGTGGACGGCGTCCGGGACATCGACGAGTGGACCGACCGCATCACGGCCGCGGGCCACCGCCCCTACATCACCAGCGGCACGTCCGGGAAGGTGTCCTTCCTCAACTGCGCCGCGAGCGACCTGTACTTCCTGCACGACATCCTCGAACACCTCACCTGCTGGCCCGACCCGCTGCCGCCGAAGCCCACCCGGCGCGGCTACCTCCTCGCGCCGGCGAGCGGCCCGATGCGCTCCATCGACGGCTTCCGGTGGCACGCGGACGTCTTCGCCCGGCCCGAGGAGACCCGGCTGCTCACCGAGGACCCGATGCGGGTCTCCGAGCTGATGAGCAGCGCGCTGCTGCGCCGCCGGATGGCGGAGGGCACCGCGACACCGCAGGAGATCAGCTCCTTCGAGTCCGCGTCCGAGGGCCGGGAGCGGGAGCTGGGAGCGGCCGTCGCCCGCATGGTCGACGACATCGCCGCCCACCGCGACGAGCCGCTGCTGATCGCCGGGATGAACAACCAGCAGTTCACCCTGATCCAGGCACTCCGCGCCCGAGGCGTGCCCGACGGCAGCCTGCACCCCGACACCCTGGTGCTCAGCGGCGGTGGCAACAAGGGCCGCGCGCTGCCCGACGACTACCAGGCGCAGTTCGCCGCCTTCTACGCCGGAGTGCGGCGCGTCCGCAGCTACGGCATGACGGAACTCCAGGGCTCCTGCCTCGCCTGCGAGAAGGGCAACTACCACATACCGCCGTGGGTGATCCCCCTCGTCCTGGACGAGCCGGGCGAGACACTCCTGAACCCGGAACACGGCGTCGTGGAGGGGCGGTTCGCCTTCCTGGACGTCTCCCTGGAGGGCCGCTGGGGCGGACTGATCAGCGGCGACCGGGTCTTCGTGAACTTCTCACCGTGCGACTGCGGCAGAGCGGGTCCCGTCGTCCTGCCGGACATCCGGCGCTACGGCGACCTCGGCGGCGACGACAAGATCACCTGCGCCGCGACACTCGACTCCTATGTGCGGGGGATGATCCACGGATGACGCCCACGACACTCGACGGCACGGCGGCGGACCCGGTGGCCGTCGTCCACGTGATCCGCGGCGAGGTCGACGCGGGCCCACGCATCACCCACGGCCGCGCCGACGCCACGTTCACCGCCCCCGCGCTCGACCTGGACCGCCTCGTGTGGCCCCGCACCGAACCGGGCCCGGCCTTCCAGGTGCCGGTGGCGGAGATCGTCGACCTGCTCGTCGAGACCGGCGAGGCCCTCAGGGCGGACCGCGAGGGCCTGCTCGCCGAGGCCCTGGACCGCATGACGCGGGTCAGCCCCCTGCCCGCCGAGGTCCTGGAACGCGCCTACGCCGCCCTGTGGCGCACGTTCCAACGGCCGGGCCTGTACGCCCAGATCGACCAGGAACTCGGCGGCCCGGACGTCCTCGACGGCTGGCGGGAGGTGCGGCTGCCCGAGCAGCGCGTCGCCGCCACCCGTGCGTTCCCGCCGCGCCTGGTGCACATCATCGCCGGCAACGCCCCCGGGGTCGCCGCGATGTCCGTCGTACGCGGAGCGCTGACCAAGGGCGTCAACCTCCTCAAGCTGCCCTCCAACGACCTGTTCACGGCGACCGCCATCCTGCGCACGATGGCCGCCGTGGCCCCCGGGCACCCCGTGGTGCGTTCGTTCTCCGCCGCGTACTGGCGTGGCGGCGACGGGTCGGTGGAGGGCGTGCTGTTCCGCCCGCAGTTCTTCGACAAGCTGGTCGCCTGGGGCGGCGAGGCCACGATCCGCGGGGCACTGCGGTACGTCGGCCCGGGGTTCGAGCTGGTGTCCTTCGACCCGAAGACCTCCATCTCGCTGATCGGCCGCGAGGCCTTCGACTCGCCCGGATCACTGGCCCTGGCGGCCGACGCGGGCGCCGCCGACGCCACGTTCTTCAACCAGCAGGCGTGCGTGGCCAGCCGCTTCCAGTTCGTCGAGGGCACGGAGGAGGACGCCGACCGGTATGCCGCGCTGCTGTGCGAACGCCTCGGCGTCGCCCGGGAGTTCAGCTCGGCCGACGGCCCGCGGGTGGCCCCGGAACTCCGTGAGGAGATCGACGTGCTGCGCTCCCTCGCCCCCGACTACCGGGTGTGGGGCGGATACGAGGGCCGGGGCCTGGTCATCCGGTCCCC
The DNA here is from genome assembly GCF_055570355.1 of Streptomyces sp. NPDC031225. Lineage (NCBI taxonomy): Bacteria > Bacillati > Actinomycetota > Actinomycetes > Kitasatosporales > Streptomycetaceae > Streptomyces > Streptomyces sp. NPDC031225. The sequence goes on from NZ_JBVIHJ010000011.1 coordinate 18,304, forward strand.
GGAACCGGTGGACTTCCATCCCGACGGAAAGATCGTCAACGTCGTCCCGGTCGCCGCGCTGTCCGAAGCCGTCCCGCACGCGGGTGTCGCCACCCAGACGGTCGGCGTCTACCCCGACACCCGCAAAGCGGAACTGCGGGACGCCCTCGCCTGCGCCGGAGTCCAACGCGTCGTGTCCCTCGGCAGAGCGGGTGGCATGCCACCGGGGCTTTCCCACGACGGCTTCTATCCGTTGCAGCGGCTCATGCGCTGGGTGAACGACGAGTGATCCGGTCACCGGGAGGCAGGAGTCCGCGTGCTCCTGCCCCCGGACGCCGGGGTGCGCCCGGAACCGACGGGGATCAACTCGGCGCCGGGTACCGCTCGTGGCCGCAGGCCGACGACCAGGCCGGCGATCACCACGGCGATGCCCAGCCACACCGACGGCCCCGGCACGCCGGTTCCCGAGACGGCACCGACGACCGCTGCCGCCAGGGGTGCGATGCCGGTGAGCAGCCCGGCCCGCCCGGCCCCGACGGAACGGACCGTCGAGTACCACAGGACGAAGGCGACCGCCGTCACCAGCAGCGTCAGATAGCCGACGGCCGCCCACTGGATACCGGTCAACCCCCGTACGGCTGAAGGCCCTTCGCTTGTCATGCCGAGGACGGCCAGCAGCACCCCGCCCAGCCATGTCGCGTGCACGGACACCCCCCACGGGGTGTGCCGTCCCAGCACCGGCACCGCCAGCAGTGTGAACGCCGCCTCGCAGCCCAGGGCCAGCGCCGCCCAGGCCACCCCGACCGCATCCGTGCGGCCCGTCCCCTCCACCAGCACCGCGCCCGCCATCACCACGGGCGCCGCGAGCAGGACCTGCCTGCTGGGCCTGCGCCGCTCCAGCAGGGGGCCGATCACCCCGAGCAGCAGGGGGACGCACGCCACCGCGACGGCGATCACCGCGGGCTCGGCATGCGCGACACCCCGGACCACGGCCACGTTGAACAGCACAAGACCGGTGACGGCGAGCCCGGCCAGCCACAGCCACTCCCGTCCGCGCGGCCACACCAGGCGGGCACCGGCGAGCCGGGCCATGACCACGAGGATCGCGGTCGCGGCCACATAGCGGACGGCCTGGGCGCTGAACAGCGGAGCGTCCACGAGGGTGTGCGAGACGGTGACGCTGCTGCCGACGAGTGTCATACCGACCATGCCGGGGACGAGCTTGCCGAACGAGGCGGAAGGGGTGTCCATACCATCCACCCTGCCCGCACAATGGACGTCATGGGCAGGTCCACAACCCCACCGTCCGAGGGGTCCAAAGAGCAGCGCCCGGGCTTCGGCTCGGACTTCCTCCAGCTGGACGTCGGCCAGGCGCCGCCCGGCGGCCGAACGGCCTGGCTGGCCGACAGCCTGCGGTCCGCCATCGCCGACGGCAGGCTGCCCGTCGGCACCCGGCTGCCCGCCAGCCGCGTCCTCGCCGACGAGCTGCGCGTCACCAGAGGCGTGGTCACCGAGGCTTACCGACGACTCGCCGAGTCCGGCCAGATCGCAGGGCGCGGGCGGCGCGGCACGGTCGTCGTGGCGGCGCCCCCGGCACCCCGCGTCCACGCCGCGAACGGTCCCGCACACCCCGGCCGGCCCCACAGCCCGTCCGGCCCCGCGCAGGGCGGCCCCACCCCAACCGCGTCCGCGCCCGGCCACCCGCTCTTCGGCTCGGCGGTCCGTGAGGGGGTCGTCGACGCCCTGCGCGCCCTGCCGTGCCGCATCGACCTCTCCCCGGGCCTGCCCGACCTCGCCGCCTTCCCCCGCACCGCCTGGCTGCGCGCCGAGCGGACCGTCCTCGCGGGCGTCACCCCGGCCGACTTCGGCTACGGCGATCCCCGGGGCGCCCCCGCCCTGCGGCGGGCCGTCGTCGGCTGGCTGGCCCGCAACCGCGGCATCCGCGCCGACCCGGACGAGGTCGTGATCGTCGCCGGTGTGGCACAGGCATTCGTCCTGCTCGGGCAGCTCCTGCGGGCCGACGGCATCCGCCGTGTCGCCGTCGAGGACCCCGGATCCCTGGGCGCGCGCCAGCAGTTGGAGTACGGCGGCCACACCGTCGTACCCGTCCCCGTGGACGCGGGCGGCCTCGACGTCGGCGCGCTGCGCGCCAGTGGCGCCCGGGCGGTGCTGTCGACCCCGGCCCACCAGTTCCCCACCGGCGTCGTCCTCGACGGGGAACGCCGACGCGAACTGCTGGACTGGGCGGCCGAGGGCGGGGTCGTCTTCGAGGACGACTACGACGCCGAGCACCGCTACGACCGGCCACCGGTGCCGGCCCTGCGCTCACTGATGCCGGACGGCGTCTGCTACGCGGGCAGCGTCTCCAAACTGCTCGCGCCCGCGCTCCGGGTGGGCTGGCTGCTCGTGCCGCCGGACCGGCTGGACGCCGTCGTGACGGCCAAGCGGTACGCCGACCTGGGCAACGGCATCCTCACCCAGCTGGTCCTCGCGCGGCTGATGGACTCCGGCGAGCTGGAACGGCATCTGCGCCATGTCCGGCAGCGCCACCGCAGACGCCGGGACGCCATGCTGCGGGCCGTCGAGGCACACCTGCCCGGCGCCCGCGTGCACGGGGCGGCAGCCGGCCTGCACCTCATGATCACCTTCGACGGGGCGGAGACCGGCTTCCGCGACACCGACCTCGCCGCTGCCGCACTCGCGCGGGGCGTCAAGGCGCACCCGCTGTCCTGGCACCGGATCAGCCCCGGAGCGCCCGGTCTGGTCCTCGGTTACGCGGCGGGCGCCGCCCACGAGATCGACGAGGGCATCGCCCTCATCGGCGAAGCGCTGAGCGAGGCACGTGCGGCGCGGGCATGAAGAACTCGGTTCAGCGGCCGGGCGCCGCACCGCTGCTCGCGCGGATCACGAGGTCGACCGGGACGAGCGACTCGGGCCGGGGCGGTTCCGCCGAGTCGTCGATCCGGCTCAGCAGGAGCTGCAGCGACCGGGCACCGATCTCCGCGAAGTCGGTGCGCACGGTCGTCAGCGGCGGAAGCAGATGCGCCGCCTCGGGGATGTCGTCGTAGCCCACCACGCTGATCTCGCCCGGCACCGAGCGACCCGCCTCGTGCAAGGCGTGCAGAACGCCGAGGGCCATCTGGTCGTTGGAGACGAACACCGCGCTGACGTCGGCGCGCCGGGCCAGCCGACGGCCCAGGTGGTAACCGGAGTCGGCGCTCCAGTCGCCGAACAGCGGCTCGGGGACCGGGGCGCCGGCCGCTTTCAGGGTGGACCGCCAGCTCGCCAGCCGGTGGTCGGCGGACGTCCAGCCGCTGGGGCCCGCGATGTGCCAGACGGTCGGGTGGCCGAGGCCCAGCAGATGCTCCGTGGCTTTGCGTGCCCCCTCCCGCGAGTCTCCGGTGACCTGCTCGGTCTCGGCGTCGAAGCCGTTCTCCAGCACCACCAGCGGGGTGTCCAGACGGGTGTCCGCCAGGGCGTGGCCCACCCACAGCTGCGGGGCGATGGCGATCACCCCGTCGGCTCCCTCGGCCGAGAGCCGGTCGACGGCCTCGACGACCGTGTCGCGTTCGGCGGTGTCCAGGGAGATGGAGCTCAGCAGGTAACCGGCCTTCTGGGCCGCGGTGTTGATGGCGGTCAGGATCGCGGAGGGCCCGTAGCGGGCCGCGTCGAAGGTGATGACCCCGACCATCCGGGTCCGGCCGCTGGCCAGCGACCGGGCGCTGCGGCTGGGCCGGTAGCCGAGGGTCCGCATGGCCGTCAGTACCAGCTCACGGGTTTCGGGGCGGACGGACGGATGCTCGTTGAGGACGCGGGACACGGTCTGCTTGGAGACACCGGCCAGCCGGGCCACGTCGTCCATCACCGGGCGCGAACCGGCGAAGTTGCGTCGGCTGCGCCCCTTGGGAGCAGCTCCTTCGGCGGCGCTTGGGGTCATGGTGGGCGCTTTCGTCGACGTGGGGGTGGCGGTGACGCCCCTTGCGGGGAGCACAGCATAGGCGGGTCCGTTCCGAGGAACCCGCGAGGGCACCAGGTTCTCGGAACGGAAAAGGGCAGGTCAGCCCGCCCGGACGGACCGGGAGCGGCGAGTGATCCACTCCGCGCGTGTGACGACGGCCCGCTCCCCGGCGCCGCCCGCCCGTTCCGGCAGATGCACCGGCGCCCCGGCGGGCAGCGGAAGCACCCGCAGCCGCAGACCCTGAGCCCGCACCGCGTCCAGGGGGAGCCGGTCCAGGCCGATGTCCCAGACGCGCCCCGAGAAGAACTGGTCGGCGACGAGTGCGTCTCCGACGTAGGCCCGCCCGACGTCCCCGCTCCAGTGCAGCCGCAGCAGCGTCCCGGGCGGCAGCGCGTCCGGCACCTCGACGCGGTACTCGGCGGCCACGGTGTCGTAGTACTTGTCGTCCGGCGCGCTCGCCCGGCCCTGCACACCGGTGACGGTCTCGGGGGCCGGACCGGCGGCCCGGACGAGGCTGACCTCGGCGGCGAAGTCCTCGACATCCGGCGCCGTCGGGACCGCGTACCGGGTGAACACCCCGTCCTGGACCGGCTCCGACGGCACCCCGTCCACCGCGGGCGCCCGCTCCGGCGCGGGCAGGACGGCGAACGACGTCGCCGCCCCCGACCCGTGCAGCCGTACCTCGTCCCGGTCGAAGACCACGCCGTCCGCGCTCAGCACCAGCCGCTCGGCACCCCACGCCGTGCCCCGGTAGGCGGTACGGGCCGTCGCGGCGTCCAGGACCAGCAGCCCGACCCGCTCGCCGCCCGCCGTGTCCACCTCGACGAGGGCGTCGGTGCCGGGGCGCAGCCCGGTCACCATCAGCCGGTCGCCGGCCGGGGTGACATCGCCGGAAGGGGTGGAGACGGCGGCCACCGTGCGGGCGGCCAGGGCGAGTTCGGGCTCGATGCCGTCCGTCGCGGCCAGCACCAGAACCGTACGACCGCCGACGTCGACCGTGCACACCGGCTGGGCGGTGGCCCACTCCAGCCGCAGACCGGCCAGGTCCAGCCGCAGCGGCCAGCAGAAGTACGCGCCGGTCCGGACCGTGACGGGAGTGCTGGGGAAGACCAACTCGCCTCCCGAGGACGGGAACCGGACCGTGAAGGACGTGTCCGGGTGCTCCGGCAGCGGCTCGTGCGGCTGGTGGTTGTTGACGAACAGGAAGCCCGAACCGCCGTCGCCGCGCACCGCCCACCGCAGGGTGCCCCGGTCGGACTGTCCCTGCGGCCGCCGCTCGGGAAGCACGGACTCCATGGGGGCGATCAGATGCCCGAAGTCCGCCAACAGCAGGTGCTGGAGCCGGAGTTCGTGGTAGGTGCGCCGGTACTGGCCGTACTCGCCGAGCGGCGCCTGGAAGTCGTACGTCAGGACCGGCAGGTCGTTGGGATAGCCGGTGGCGTGCGACTCCTGGAGGGTGCTCAGCTCACCCGGCGGGTTCGTGCCGCCGTGGAACATGTAGTAGCCCTGCCAGACCGAACCGCAGCCGATCTTGGTGAGACCGAGCGCCCCGATGTCGTCGGGGTCGACGTGGGGCCTGCGGTGGTAGGACACCGCCATGCCGCCGCCCAACTCGCAGGTGGCCCAGGGGAACCGGTCCGCGAAGGCGTCCGGCTCGCTGCCGCGCACGGTCACGGGCCGCAGGTCGGATCCGATGCCCTCGTCGTCGCGCTGGTGGGTGAAGAAGAAGTGCTTGCGGCAGGTGTCGGGCCAGCCGCCGTCGGCCTCCGTCCAGAAGGTCTCGGTGTAGCCGCCGTACAGCGGGAGCAGTTCGTCCGGCGGGAGCCGGACACCGCCCCACGCGGTCGACGTCCACAGGGGCGCGCTCAGGCCGGCCTCCTGGGCCATCCGCTTCAACGTCAGCAGATGACCCGGCTGGTCGTACAGCTCGTTCTCGATCTGGACCGCCACGATCGGTCCGCCGTGGGCGCGGTCCAGGCCCCTCAACTGCTCGGCGATCGCCGCGAACCAGGGGCGTACGGCGTCCAGGTACACCGGGTCGTCGGTGCGGGGTGTGCAGTCCCGGGCCAGCACCCAGTCGGGCAGGCCGCCGCCCCGGACCTCCGCGTGGGACCAGGGGCCGATCCGGGGGACGAAGTCCAGGCCGTGCCGGGCGCACAGCTCGGCGAAGCGGCGCAGATCGCGGTCGCCGTCGAAGCGGACGCGGCCCTCGGTCTCCTCGTGGTGGATCCAGATGACGTAACTGGCGACGGCGGTGACACCGCCCGCCTTCATCTTCAGCAGCTCCTCCTCCCACTCCCCGGCGGGGTAGCGGGAGTAGTGGAACTCGCCGGACACCGGGAACCAGGGGCGGCCGCCCCTGGTGAGCGCGCGGCTGGTGACCTCGATCGGATCGGGCACCCCGGGGGCGTCCGCGAAGGGCAGGTGCCCGGTCAGCGGAGGCCCGGCGGGGGAGGGGAGGCGCAGCTGGTGCGGGCGGGTCATCAGTCGCTCTCCGGTCCGAGGTCGGGCGTGTCGGTGAGCTGGGCGCGGGTCCCTGTGGTGGCGTGCAGTTCCAGCAGCACCAGTTCGTTGGTGCCGGGGCGCAGGACGGGGCCCGGGACGTACAGCGTGCGCTGTGGGCCGCGGTTCCAGTAGCGGCCCAGGTGGAAGCCGTTGACCCAGGCCTGCCCCTTGGTCCAGCCGGGCAGCGAGAGGAAGGTGTCGGCCGGGCTCGCCACCTCGAACGTGCCCCGGTGGAAGGCGGGCACGGTGTCCGTGCTCGCGTCGGACGGGCCGAACGGCACGGCGTCCAGGCCGTCCTGGGGAACGGCACGGCACTCCCAGTCCCGCAGGGCGGTGCCCCGGAAGGACACCGGTCCGAGCAGCCCCTTGGGCGCCCCGATGCGCGGTCCGTAGTTGACCCCGCCCATGTTCTCCACGAGCACTTCGAGGACCGCCCCGGCATGCGGCACGCGCACGGAGAGCGTCTCGTCGTGCCGCTCCCGCTCCAGTACGCCGAAAGCGGCGCCGTCCACGAAGACCTGGGCGCGGTCGCCGACCCCGCCGGGGAAGTGCAGCAGACCGTCGCCCGAGCCGGGAAGCGTGGTGCGGTAGAGCACGTAACCCGTGTGCAGGCCGAGCTCGTTCATCGTCACGGGGGTCTCGGTGCTCGTCGACGGCAGTCCGCGAAGGTACGGCAGCAGCGGCGCCCGGTGGTCGAGGTCGACGTCCGTCGCGGGGAGCTTCGGCGCGGGCGCCGGGGCCGGCTCGTCGGCGGCGGCCGTGTGACGGGCGATGACCTCGCGGAAGGCGTGGTACTTGGGGCCGGGGTCACCGCTCTCGGTGAGCGGGGCGTCGTAGTCGTAGGACGTGACGGTGGGCTCGTAGGCGTGCTTGTGGTTGGCGCCGTTGGTGAAGCCGAAGTTGGTGCCGCCGTGGAACATGTAGATGTTGACCGAGGCGCCCGCGGACAGCAGACGGTCCAGGTCGGCCGCGGCGTCGGCGGCCGACCGCACGTGGTGCGGGCCGCCCCAGTGGTCGAACCAGCCGATCCAGAACTCCGAGCACATCAGCGGGCCTTCGGGCTGGTGGGCGCGGAGCGCGGCCAGGTTCTCCTCGACCCGGCTGCCGAAGGTGGCCGTGGCGAGCGTGCCGGGCAGGCTGCCGGCCGCCAGGTGCTCGGCGTTGGCCTGGTCGCAGGTGTACAGGAGCTCCTCGACACCCCGGTCCCGCAGCGCCTGCTGGACGTGCTTGAGATACGCGGTGTCGTCGCCGTAGGCCCCGTACTCGTTCTCCACCTGCACGGCGATCACCGGACCGCCGTGCGCGGCCATGAACGGGCGCAGTGCCGGCAGGAGCCGGTCGAGGTAGCCGTCGAACGCCGACGTGAAGCGGGGGTCGCTGCTGCGCAGCCGGATGTCGGGGTCCGCGAGCAGCCAGGCGGGCAGACCGCCGTCGTCCCACTCGGCGCAGATGAACGGACCCGGGCGCAACAGGACGTTCAGGCCCTCGTCCTGGGCGAGGCGCAGCCAGCGGGGAAGGTCGAGGATGCCGTCCAGGACCAGCTCACCCGGCGCGGGCTCGTGGAGGTTCCACGGCAGATACGTCTCGATGGTGTTGAGGCCCATCAGCCGGGCCTTGCGCAGCCGGTCGCCCCACTGGTCGGGATGGATCCGGAAGTAGTGCATGGCTCCAGAGATGATCCGGAACGGCTCGCCGTGCAGGAGGAAACCGTCGGAGGACGTCGTCAGAGCGGGCATGCGGAAGCTTCCCTTCACATGGGTGGGGAGTTCAGTGCGGACGGGTGGTGCGGATGAGCCAGAGCGTGGCGGCCAGGCACAGCGCCGAGACACCACTCAGCAGGAGTGGAACGGCCCGGATCCCGGACCACTCGATGGCCTTGCCCAGCGCCGGTCCCGCCGCCACCCCGCCGACCATCGAGGCGGCGATGACCAGGGCGCCGGCCCGGCGGGCGCCGGGGGCCGCCCGGTGCAGCCAGGGCAGGCCGGTCGGGAAGATCGGCGCGATGAACAGACCGACTCCCGCGTACGCGTACGGCGCCAACTCCCGCACGGACGCCAGGAGGAGACAGACCGTCATGCCCGCGCAGGACACGGTGATGATGGCCTGCGCGGAGAACCGCAGCGCGATCGGGGCGACCAGGAAACGGCCCACGGTCATCATCAGCCAGTAGACGGAGGTGGCGGTCGCGGCCACCCCTGCGCCGTATCCCACGGTCTCCAGATGCGTGGGCTCCCAGCCGCCGACGCCCGCCTCGACGCCGACGTGCAGGACGTAGAGCGCCACGAACACGCTGAGCACCGAGACCAGGCTGCGGCTGAGCGTGCCCGAGGTGTCCGGAGCCGAGTCAGACGGTCGGGGCGCCCGGTCCTGTACGCCCTTCAGGCACAGCAGCAACGGGAGGGTGACCAGGGCGAATCCGAGGAAGACCGCGGGATAGTGCCCGGATCCCACCATTCCGATCAGTGCTGGGCCGAGGATCGCCCCCACGCCGAAGTGGGCGTTGAGGATGTTCAGCATCGCGGTCGAACGGTGGCCGAAGCCGACGGCGAACAGCTGGTTCAGGCCGTAGTCGATGCCTCCGAAGCCGAGGCCGGCCAGCAGCGCGGCGACCAGTGCGGTCGGCCAGTTCGGCGCCAGCGCGACGCCCGCGGCGCCGAGGGCCATCAGGAGGTACGAGGCGCCGAGGAGCCGCCGGTTGCCGATCCGGCCGTAGAGCCGGTCGAACAGCAGGACACCGGCGACTCCACCGGCGAAGTGCGCGCTGAGCCCGAGCCCGGCCCCGGAGGGCGACAGGCCGAACTCCGCGCGGAACGCGGGGATCGCCGGGCCGTACAGGGCCTGGAGCACGCCGATGAGGACGAAGCCGACGCAGGAGGCGACCACTGCGGCCGGACTGAAGACCGGAGTGTGCGCAGGCGCCGTCGTCGAGGACATGAACCCTGATGTTACCGGTAACATCGAGGCCGTCAAGATCCCCGGACAAACACGGAGGAGTGAAGGGGATTGGACTGGTGGTCCAGTTGCTGGATTGCTAGTCTAGAGGGACTGTCGGAGCGGGGAGGGGCGTCATGGAGGCCGAGCGGGATGCGATCCTCGCCGCGCTGACACCGGTCGTCGAAGGGATCGCGGCGACGTTCGGTCCGGTGTGCGAGGTGGTGCTGCACGACTACCGGCGCCCCGAGCGTTCGGTGGTGGCCATCGCCGGCTCGGTGACCGGGCGCACCGTGGGCGGGGCGATGAGCGAGATCGGCATGCGGATGGTCGCCCGCGGCGACGAGGCGGCCGACGAGCTGAACTACGTCACCCGCACGGACACCGGCAAGCTCGTCAAGTCGTCGACCATGGCGCTGCGGGACTCGTCGGGCGCGGTGTTCGGTGCCCTGTGCGTCAACGTCGACGTCGGCGCGGCGAGCGAGGTCCACGCCCTGCTGGGAGCGCTGGCCGGGCTCGGCGCGGCCCCCGTCGAGCCGCCCGTGACCACCTTCGGCGACGACATCGACTCCGTCGTCGACGTCATGCTCGACGCGCACCGCCACCAGTCATGGGCGCTGCTGGACCGCACCGGGCGCCTGGACCTGTTCCGGAGCCTGGACGAACGGGGCGTGTTCGCCGTGCGGCGCGCGATCGAGCAGGTGGCCGGACGGCTCGGGATCTCACGGGCGTCCGCCTACAGCTACCTGTCCCAGTCGCGAAAACAGCCGAACCGGGAACAGGCGCACCGGGAGCAGCCGAACCGAGAACAGGCGCACCGGGAACAGTCGAACCAGACACAGGCGAACCGAACACAGGCGAACCGAGAACTGCCGGACACCGGAGGACACCCGTGACGACAACCACCCCGCCGGTCACCCTGGACGACGTCCTGGACGCGGCCGCCCGGCTCAAAGGCGTCGCGCACCGCACACCGGTGCTGCGCTCACGGACGCTCGACGCCCTGGTCGGCGCCGAGGTCTTCCTCAAGTGCGAGAACTTCCAGCGGGTCGGCGCCTTCAAGTTCCGCGGCGCCTACAACGCGGTCTCCCGGCTCACCCCGGACCAGCTCGCCCGGGGCGTCGCCGCCTACTCTTCCGGCAACCACGCCCAGGCCGTGGCCCTGGCCGCCCGCGAGCTCGGCACCACCGCGGTGATCGTCATGCCCGAGGACGCCCCGCGTTCCAAGCGGGCGGCCACCGAGGGCTACGGCGCGCAGATCGTCACCTACGACCGCTACACCGGCGACCGCGAGGCCATCGCCGAGTCGCTGGCCGTCGAGCGGGGCCTGGCGCTCATCCCGCCGTACGACCACCCGCACGTGATGGCGGGACAGGGCACGGCCGCCCTCGAACTCCTGGAGGAGACAGGCGAGTTGGGTGCCCTGGTCGTGCCGGTCGGGGGTGGCGGACTGATGGCGGGAAGCGCGACCGCCGCCAAAGGACGGCACCCCGGCATCCGCATGATCGGCGTGGAGCCGCAGGCCGGCGACGACACCAAGCGGTCCCTGGAGGCGGGGCGGCGGATCGGCGTCCCGGTGCCCAGGACCATCGCGGACGGCCAGGCCGTGCACACGCCCGGCGAGCTGACCTTCTCGGTGAACCGGCGGCTGGTCGACGAGATCGCCCTGGTCTCCGACGGAGAGATCCGCGACGCCATGCGGTTCGCCTTCGAGCGGCTGAAGATCGTCGTCGAGCCGAGTGGCGCCGCCCCACTGGCCGCCCTGCTCGGTGGCAGGGCGGGTGACCTGCCGGACCGCGTCGGCGTGATCGTCTCCGGCGGCAATGTCGACGCGGAGCGCTTCGCGCGCCTGTGCGCGGGCGAGGACTGACACCGGCCCCGAATGGCAGCCGCGGGCGGACGGGCGGACGATGGAGGGATGGGGCGCGGACCCCGCCGGTGCCGCCCATGGACGGGTGGGAGACGGAGACCGGCCCCGGCCGTATCGAACACGGCCGGAAGGGAGAGCCGTCATGTTTGAGGTGAAGACGCTCGACAAGCCGGACGAGCGCAGGGATTTCCCCAAGGGGCATCTCGAAGCGGTCCACATGAGCGGACTGGACTTCGCCGTGGGCACCTTCGAGCCCGGCTGGCGCTGGTCCGAGTCCGTGGGGCCGATCGCGGGGACCAAGAGCTGCGAGGTCCACCACAACGGCTATGTGGTCAAGGGGCGGATGCACATTGTCATGGACGACGGCGGCGAGGGCGAAATAGGGCCCGGCGACATCTTCGTGGCAGCGCCCGGGCACGACGCCTGGGTCGTCGGCGACGAACAGTGTGTGGTCCACGACTTCGCGGGTGGCATGGCGACGGACTACGCGAAGAGCAAGTGAGGCACGCCCGTCCCTGACCGGCTCCTGCGGCGCGTCCTGGGCCGCGCAGTGGCCGCCCTGTGGTGGCGGAGAACTCCCTGCCGGGGCGTCGGCTCCCGCCGTCAGGTCCGTGTCGACGTGGTCGAAAGGTGACCCCGGGGAGAGCGGCCTAGCAGACCCTCGAAGGCATCGAGGCCGGTGCCTTCGAGTAGCTCGCCGCCGACCTGAGCCGACCGGTGAAGGCCGCACAGGCCGCCGGTCTCGCGTCGCCGTACCCGCAGTCGGCGGCCTGACCGTCCGACGGATGCGCCTGGCGTGGGCCGGTCGCCGCTGGTCCCGCCCGGCGCGCGGGAGGAGGACCCACATCCGTCAGATCGGCAGCAACCGTCCCACCAGCGCGCTGAGCTGCCGCACATTGCGGCACTCGTGCATCTCCACCAGCTCGGCGTACTCGTACGCGGCCGAGTCCCCGGTGCCCCACTGTGCAGCCGCCTCCGGGTTCAACCAGTAGACGCGGCGCGCCCGTTCGGTGATCTCCCGCACGGCGGCCAGGTTCGGGTCGCTCATGTTGGTACGGGCGTCACCGAGCACGAACACGGTGGTTCGCGGGCTCACTGCGTCGCCGTGGTGCTCGGCGAACTCGCCCAGTGCGACGCCGTAGTCGCTGCTGCCGTGCCAGCCCGTGAGGGTGGCCTCGGCCCGGATGCGTACGCCGAGCCCCTCCGGGTCGGCCGCGCCGTGTTCGAGGAGCCGGGTGACCTCGTCGAGCCGGTTGACGAAGGCGAACACCCGCACCTTGCTGAACTGGTCGTGCAGCGCCTGCACCAGCAGCATCGTGAAGTCCGAGAACCCCGACACCGAGCCCGACACGTCGCACAGCAGCACCAGTTCCGGACGGGCCGGCCGACGCCGCCGCAGCACCGGCTTCATCGGCACCCCGCCCGTCGACAAGGAACCGCGCAGAGTCCGCCGCAGATCGATGCTGCCCCGCGCGGCACGACGCCGGCGGGCCGCGAGCCGGGTGGCGAGCTTGCGGGCCAACGGCTGCACTGTGCGCCGCAGTTCGGCCAGCCGGTCCTTCCCGGCGAACAGGAAGTCGACCCGGTCGGTGGTGGTGGCCACCGCCCGCCGCGCGAGCTCGTCCCTGCCGCGCCGTTCCGCGACCCGCCGCCGGGCCTCCGTCGCCACCAGGGCGCGGAACACCTCGATGCGCCGCCGGATCTCGTCCTCCAGCAGCCGGTCGGCGAAGCCCGAAGCGCCCTGCCGTGCGCGAAGGGTGTCACGGACGGGCGCGAGGAGCGTCTGGGGCCGCAGCCATTCGAGCGTCTGGTACGACGACCAGCCGTCCGAGCCGGTGGAGTTGCCGTAACCGCCGAACCCGTCGACCGCCTGCGCCGCCAACCGGGCCATCAGCGCCTCGTCGTCCGCGGCGAGGGCTGCGGCGAGACGCTCGCGCATGTCCTCCCGGCCCGCGGACACCTCCTTGGGCGCGCCGACGCCGCGCGGGAAGTACAGGTCGAAGACCGGGTCGAACACCTGCCGCTGGGCCGTCCCGTGCAGCAGCGTCGCCGCCAGCCCCTCCCGCAGCCGCTCTCGGTCCGCCAGCCCGAGCGCCTCGACCGCCTGCGCCGCGTCCACCGTCTCACCCGTCCCGATGCGGACCCCGTGCGCGCGCAGGGCGCCGACCAGGGAGGTGAGCCGCTCGGCGGTGCTCACACCGCGTCCAGGTCGAGCTTGGCCCCGGCCTTGAGGATGTCGTCCTGGTGCTTGAGGAGCACGCCCAGGGTGTCCCGTACGACCGTCTCGTCGAGGTGGTCCGCGCCGAGCGCGAGGAGCGTGTGCGCCCAGTCGATCGTCTCCGCGACCGACGGCACCTTGCGCAGGTCCATGGCCCGCAGCGCACCGACGACCCGGACCACGGACCTGGCCAGGGTCTCGTCCAGGCCGGGCACCTTCAGCCGTACGATCCGCCGCTCCAGCTCCTCCTCGGGGAAGCCGATGTGCAGGAACAGGCAGCGGCGGCGCAGGGCCTCCGACAGCTCGCGGCTGGCGTTGGAGGTGAGGACGACGAAGGGGCGGCGGGTGGCGGTGATGGTGCCGAGTTCGGGAACGGTGACCTGGAAGTCGCTGAGCACCTCCAGGAGCAGCCCCTCGACCTCGACGTCCGCCTTGTCGGTCTCGTCGATGAGGAGGACCTTGGGCTCGTCGCCGCGGATCGCCGTCAGCAGCGGCCGGGAGAGCAGGAACTCCTCGCTGAAGATGTCCGTGCGTGCCTCGTCCCAGGTCTCGTCCCGGCCGGCGCTGATCCGCAGCAGCTGCTTGGCGTGGTTCCACTCGTACAGCGCCCGGGACTCGTCGACCCCCTCGTAGCACTGGAGCCGGACCAGCTGTGCGGCGGCGACCTCGGCGACCGCCTTGGCCAGTTCGGTCTTGCCGACCCCGGCGGGACCCTCCACCAGGAGCGGCTTGCCGAGCCGGTCCGCGAGGAAGACGGTCGTGGCGACCGCGGGGGAGGCGAGGTAGCCGGTCTCGGCGAGGCGCGCGGCGACGTCGTCGACGGATGTGAACAGCATCGGGGCCTCCGGCGCGGGTGCGAACTGGTGTCCAGGCAACTATCTAAGCGCTTGTTCACCTGTTCTGTCACGTGGCCGAAGGGCGGGGAGCGGCGATCCCGACCCCGCCGGACGCGGTCGCCGAGCCCTGCCTCACGCAAGAAGCCGTGCAGCGTGCGGCCGGGACACGTGGGGAGCGACCCGTCCTGAGGGGTGTACTCAGGGACACCTCCCGGCGGATGCGACAGGGCGATCGCCATGACCGACGGAATAGCCTGGCTCGCCGAGCCCCAATCCATCGCATGGGGCGGATACGGCATCGTGATGGCGCGGGACCTCGAATCGGAGTCCCTGGCACGGCGGGTCGCCGCCACCGGGTTCCGGGGCAGAACCGGAGCCCGCTTCATCGGAGAGCTCACCGGCCGGGAAACGCAGGACGTGCTGGAAGGCGTCTTCGGCAGCGCCCACCAGGAGATCGCCCTGCGCCACGGAGAGGTCAGTGAGTGGGCGTACGTCATCAAGTACGGCTGCTGGCAGGACCGGTTCGGTGGCACACCCCGTGTCGACCGCGGCGAACTGCACGTCTTCCACCTGGAGTTCGAGGAGGAGAACGGCAAACCGGTGCCGCCCGACTTCGCCTACTGCCACGACGGGAACCTGATGTGCGCGTTCAACCTGCACCTGGACGGCTCCTGGGGGTACGACGGGGTCCGGGGTCAGGCAGGGCTGGCGTCCGCCGTGCAGGACCGGCTGACCGCCGCCGGACTCCCCGACCCCGACCTGGACCACCGGACCGTGCACCGCACCTTGCTGAGCGTCCTCCAGGAGCACTTCGGCCTCTCGCTGCCCAGGCGGCGCATCGTGGAGGGGACACTGCCCACGCTCCTGCTGACCGCACCGTGACCAGAGGGCGTTGTCAGTGGCGCGCTGTACGTTTCGGGCATGGGGATCTACCTGGTGAGCGTGGGCGCGCGGGAGTGGTTCGACGAGGACGAGGACGAAGGCGGCAGGGGTGCTCTCGCCTCGGCGCTCGGCGCGGAGTTGAGCCGACGCGGACTGCCGCCGTACCACTCCTTGCCGGAAGCACCGGAGCGGTTGGTGCGCGGGGCGGGGATGTCGTTCGAGGAGAAGCTGGTGCCCTCCATGGACGGCTTCGAGGCGCTGTGCCGTACCCATCTGTCCCGGGAGGAGTGCGACGTCCTCTGCGGATGGTCGGTGCTGGTGCCGTTCTCCCTGGACGAGGAGATCTGGCTGCCGGTCGGCACCGCCTACACCGACACGACCATGGTGGCCGGCGCGCCTCAGGTCCTCGCCCTGGCCGAACGGCTCGCGAGGGCCGTCGCCCTGCCGGTGGACGAGATACCGGCGGCCTGCGACAACCTCGACCTGACCATGTGGTTCCTGGACGGACCGGTCAAGGACACGGCCGCCGCCCGGCCGGGACCCTGGGGTGACGACCTGGACGCCGCCTTCTACGTGGCGCTGTATCTGCGCGCCGCTCAGCACTCGTTGCGCCGCGGCTGCCCGATCGTGTACTCCTGACGTCCCGGCACCGTGTCGGGCGCTGGACGCCCTTGAGGGACGGGGAACCGTGCGACCGGTTCTCACGCCGATGCGGCGGACGACGGCCCACGGCTCATGAGACCGGCCGTCCGTTGTCGAACGGTTCCCATGCGCGCCTGGCAGACACGAGGCCGCCGGACCAGTAGACACATGTCGCAACAGCCACTGTCTTCAGCCGCCCGCTGGCTGAATCGATACAACTCCGAGCAGTCGAAGGGACACCGGGATGACCGACGGAGTCGACCGCACCGCCGTAGAGGGCCTGACCGTGGAGCACCGCGCCAACCCGCTCGGCGTGGACGCGGCCCGCCCGAGATTCGGCTGGCGCACCGCGTCCCGGGTCCGCGGCCGGCGCCAGACGGCGTACCGCATCCTCGTGGCGTCCACACCCGACCGCCTGACCGACGGCCGGGCGGACGTCTGGGACAGCGGCCGCACCGACTCGGCGGACTCGGTGGCCGTCCGCTACGCGGGCCCCGACCTGCGCCCCTCGACGCGCTACCACTGGACGGTCCAGCTCTGGGACGAGAACGCCCGGCCACTCCCCGAGGCCCCGACCGCCCGCTTTGAGACCGGTCTGCTCAGCACCGACGGCGTGACCGGCTGGGACGGCGCCCGGTGGATCACCATGGCGGGCAAGGCGGCCAACACCGCCGGGGCGCCCCTGCTGCGAAGGCAGGCGGAGCTCACGCAGGGACGGGTTCGCGAAGCCAGGCTCTACGTCTCCGCGCTCGGCGTGTACGACGCCTACGTCAACGGCCGCCGGGTCACCGTGCCTAAGGACGGCACCACCACCCTGGAGCTCCTCACCCCGGGCTGGACCAACTACGACACCACCGTCAGCTACTTCACCTACGACGTGACCGGCCTGCTCGTGGGCGAGCGTGAGCCGCAGGTCACCCTCGCCGCCGTGCTGGGCAACGGCTGGTACAACGGCCGGGTCTCCGACAACAGCGTCTACTACTCCGCGGACGGCAACCGCCTCGCCCTCAAGGCCAAGCTCCTGATCCGCTACGAGGACGGATCGCAGCAGACCGTCGTGACCACGCCCGGCGACGACTGGCGGGCCACCGACACCGGCCCCTACCGGGCCGACGACATCTACGACGGCCAGACCTACGACGCCCGCGCGGAACTGCCCGGCTGGACGGCGAACGGCTTCGACGCCTCCACCTGGTCCGGAGTCGAGGAGCACGACTTCACCACCCGGTTCCCCGGCTCCCGACTGGTCGCCCACCCCGGCGAGTCGGCCCGGCTGATGCCCGCCTGGGACCGCAGGCCGCAGTCGATCACCGTCCACACCGGCGGCGGTGCAGACGTCGACCCCACCCGGACGGTCACCGATCCCGCCGAGGCCGCCACCGCCCACCTGACCCTGCACCCCGGCGACACCGCCGTGATCGACCTCGGCCAGAACATGGTCGGCGTCCCGCGCTACACCCTGCGCGGGCCGGCCGGCGCCCAGGTCACCTTCGCGCCGGGGGAGATGCTCAACGACAGCAGCGCGGGCTCCGACGGTCCCGAGGGCTCCGTGTACCGGGCCAACCTCCGCACCGCCAGGGCCACCAGCACGTACATCCTCAAGGGCGACCCGCAGGGCGAGACCCACCAGGACTCCCTGACCTTCTACGGCTTCCGCCACCTCTCGGTGACCACGACCGCCACCGTCACCCTCACCGACCTGACCGGCAGGGTCGCCACCTCCGCGCTCCACGACATCGGGGACCTCACCACGGACGACCCCGACGTCAACCAGCTGATCAGCAACGTCCGTTGGGGCCAGCGAGGCAACTATTTCTGGGTGCCCACCGACTGCCCCCAACGCGACGAGCGCTGCGGGTGGACCGGCGACACCCAGCTCTTCTCCGCCACAGGCCTGTACAACGCCGACGCGGTCGCCTTCCTGAGCCACTTCCAGGACATCCTGATCGACTCGCAGCGCACCTACGGCGTCGACGGAGCCCAGTTCCCCTGGATCGCCCCCGGGGCCCGCTTCAACGAACCGGTCCCGGCGAGCGGCTGGGCCGACTGCGGGATCGTCGTCCCCTGGACCGTGTGGCAGATGAGCGGTGACACCACCATCGTCGACCGCAGCTGGGAGGCGATGACGGCCTACATGGACTGGATCCGCGCACGCACCGGCGACACCCACTCCGGGCAGGGGGCGATCTTCGGCGACTGGCTGGCCTTCCAGGTGACCAGCACCCAGCTCATCAGCGACGCCTACTACGGCTACAGCGCCCGGCTGATGGCGGACATGGCCCGCGCCACCGGACGCACCGCCGAGGCCCACGCCTACGACGAGCTCTTCGAGCACATCAAGCGGGCGTTCATCGACAAGTACCTGAGTACCGAGGGCGGCCGCCTCACGGTGCGCTCCAGCCTCGGCTCCCCGCCGCCGTGGACCCCGGGAGACAGCCCCACCCGGACCGAGGACGACACCCAGACCGCGCTGCTCTGGGTCCTCAAACTCGGCCTGTACGACACCGAGGACCAGCGCCGCCGACTGGTCGAGACCCTCGCCCAGAACATCGGCAACGACGCCGCCTACAAGGCCGCCCACCCTGACAGCACCCGCGTCGGACATGCGGAGAACACCCTCTCCGTCGGCTTCCTCGGCGTGAACGTCCTGGCCCCCGTCCTCACCGAGCAGGGCCAGGTGGAGCTGGCGTACAAGGTGGTGCACCAGGACGCGATGCCGTCCTGGCTGTATTCGGTGAGGAACGGCGCGACGACGGTGTGGGAGCGCTGGAACTCGTACTCGAAGGAGAACGGCTTCGGTCCGGTCGAGATGAACTCGTTCAACCACTACTCCTACGGGGCGATCGTGGAGTGGATGTACGAGAGCATGGCCGGTATCGCCAGGGACCCGGCCCACCCGGGCTTCAAGCACTTCTTCCTGCGGCCCCGTCTCGATCCGACCGGCGGGATCACCCGGGTCTCCGGCTCGCACCGGTCGCCGTACGGCGAGATCGTCAGCGAATGGGCGGTGCGGGAGGACGAGTTCGCGTACCGGGTCGCGGTCCCCGCCAACAGCACCGCGACCCTGCGCGTCCCCACGGCCGACCCCGACTCCGTGTGCGAGGGCCGCACCCCCCTGTCACGCGTCAGGGGGGTGACGTACCTGGGCTTCGAGGACGGCCTCGCGTCCTTCGAACTCCCCTCGGGGCGCTACGAGTTGACCTCCTCGCTCGTCTGACTGTCCACCAGTACGACCTCCAGGGTGCGCGGACCGTGCACCCCCTCGACCCGGTCCAGCTCGATGTCGCTGGTCGCCGAAGGGCCGGAGATCCACGTCAACGGGCGGGCCGGGTCGAGGAGTTCGAGGGCCTGCGGGACGGAGGAGACGACCTGGTCCGGGACCCGCACGACGCAGATGTGGTGGTCCGGGACGAGGGTGATACGACGGCGGCCCTGGTCCGGGCCCCCGTCCAGCACGATGGTGCCGGTCTCGGCGACGGCCACCGCGCACGCCGTGACCACGCTGTCGATCCGGTCCAGTTCGTGGGGCGTGCTGTCGGCCCGGTCCGGGATCTGCTCGGCGTCGGCGTCCGCCAGCCAGGCCTGCTCCAGGCCCGACGGCACGAGGACCGTCTTGGCCCCGCGTGCCGCCAGCATCCCGGCGAGCGTCGCCGGCAGGTCGGCCGCCGTGCAGCGGTGCACGATCGCCCGGTAGTCCGCGAGGTTCTCCGCCAGCAGCTCCACGGTCTGCCCGACGCTGCGGTCGCCGTGCTCCCGCAGATAGGCCCGCTCGATCGGGGTGTCCTCGCCCGGGACGTCTGCCAGTGCGCGCCGCACCCGGCCCAGGATCCTTTCCCTGCTGCTCACTTGCCGCCCTCCTTGCCGCCGCCTGTGCGCTGCCACCAGTCGCGGAACGGTTCCGCGGGCACGGGCGGCAGATCCCGGGTGCCGCTCCACGCCTTGCCGGGACCGGGCAGACTGCGCGGATGAAAGCGCCGGGTGCGTGAAGCCAGCCGCTGGCCGGTGCGCAGGGCCCCGGGGTGGGCGAACGCCCAGCGGGCCGCCCGCATCGCCGCGCGCTCGGCGGCGTGGCCCTTGGCGGGCTTCAGCACCACCTTGTTGCCCTCGCGGACCACCGGACCGCCCTGCACGATCCGCTCCCGCAGATGCACCAGTACCTCGGGGATGTCGATGGCGACCGGGCAGACCTCGTAGCAGGCCCCGCAGAGACTCGACGCATACGGCAGCGAGGCGTCGATCGCGCTCGCCGTGCCCCTCAGTTGCGGGCTGAGGATGGCGCCGATCGGGCCCGGGTAGACCGAGCCGTAGGCGTGGCCGCCCGCCCGCTCGTACACCGGGCAGACGTTGAGACAGGCGGAGCAGCGGATGCAGCGCAGGGCCTGGCGGCCGACCTCGTCGGCGAGGGTGTCGGAGCGGCCGTTGTCGAGCAGCACCAGATGGAAGGTCCCCGGGCCGTCCTCGTCCGTCGTCCCGGTCCACGTGGACGTGTACGGGTTCATGCGCTCGGCCGTCGAGGAGCGGGGCAGCGTCTGCAGGAAGACCTCCAGGTCCCGCCAGCTCGGCACGATCTTCTCGATGCCGACGACCGAGATCAGCGTCTCGGGCAGGGTCAGGCACATGCGGCCGTTGCCCTCGGACTCCACGACCACCAGGGTGCCGGTGTCGGCGACCATGAAGTTGGCGCCGGAGATGCCGACCTTGGCGCGCAGGAACTTCTCCCGCAGGTGCAGCCGTGCGGCCTCCGCCAGTTCGGCGGGCGTGTCGGTGAGCCCTTCGGGGGCCGGGCGGCCCCACTCGCCCATCTCCCGCTCGAAGATGTCCCGGATCTCGCCCCGGTTGCGGTGGATGGCCGGGACGAGGATGTGCGAGGGCCGGTCCTTGCCCAACTGCACGATCAGCTCGGCGAGATCGGTCTCGTAGGCGCGGATGCCCTCGGCTTCGAGGGCCTCGTTGAGCCCGATCTCCTGCGTGGCCATCGACTTGACCTTGACGACCTCCGACTCGCCGGTCATCTTCACGAGTTGGACGACGATGTCGTTGGCCTCGTCGGCGTCGGCGGCCCAGTGGACCGTGCCGCCCGCCGCGATGACCGACTCCTCCAACTGCACGAGATAGCGGTCGAGATGACGCAGCGTGTGGTCCTTGATCTGCTTGCCCGCCTCCCGCAGCTCCGCCCAGTCGGAGACCTCCGCGACGGCCTTCTCCCGCTTGGCACGGATCGTGTGCGTGGCGTGGCGCAGATTGCCGCGCAGCGTCGGGTTGTTGACGGCCTCGTGTGCGGCCTCGGGGAAGGCCGGCATTCCGACGAACGTCCCGCTCATACGGCCGGCTCCTTCTCCGTGCTCGCCAGGATCTCCGCGATGTGCACCGGCCGCATGCCCGACTCCAGCCGGCCCATCGTGCCGCCGATGTGCATCAGACAGGAGTTGTCGGCCGCGCACAGCACCTCGGCGCCCGTCGACTCCGCGTTGCGCACCTTGTCGGTACCCATCGCCGCCGAGACATCGGAGTTCTTCACCGCGAAGGTGCCGCCGAAGCCGCAGCACTCGTCGGCGCCCGGAAGCTCCTTGAGCTCCAGCCCCTCGACCGCCTGGAGCAGCCGCCGGGGCCGGTCACCGAGCCCTAGGCTGCGCAGTCCGTGACAGGTCGGGTGGTAGGTCACCGTGTGCGGGTAGTACGCCCCGACGTCCGTCACCCCCAGCACGTCCACCAGGAACTCCGTCAGCTCGAACGTCTTCGGCACCACGGGCGCCAGCGCGGCCGCGAGGCCGTTCCCGCGGCCCTCGGCGCGGGCCCGCTCACCCATCCTCGGATACAGCTCCCGCACCATCGCCCCGCACGAGCCGGACGGGGTCACGATCGCCTCGTACTCCCGGAATACATCGGAGAAATGCCGGGCCAGTGGTTCCGCGTCATGCCGGTAGCCGGTGTTGTAGTGCGCCTGCCCGCAGCAGGTCTGGGACATCGGGAAGTCGACGTCGACGCCCAGCCTGGTCAGCAGTTTCACCACAGCGCGCCCGGTGTCCGGATACAGCGTGTCGTTGACACAGGTCAGGAACAGGGCGACACGCATCGCGGCTCCTTGTGGTCGGTCATCGGATGAGTGAAGCGTAGTCGTGGGGCGAGGCCGGGGGGAGACCCCGGTCAGTTCCCGGCGAGCCGGGCCTGCGCCTCGCGCCAGCGCGCGGGGTCGCCCTGGGGCTCGTACCGCGTGAGGGGCTGCGTCCGGGTGAGCAGCTCGCGCCCGCCCGCGAGGTCGCCGACGAGTCCGTGGGCCCGGGCCTGGACCAGGACGTTCCCGAGTGCGGCCGCCTCGGTCGGCCCCGCCACCACCGGCAGCCCGCAGGCGTCGGCGGTCAGCTGGCACAGCAGGGCGTTGCGGGTACCGCCACCGACGACGTGCACGACGTCCACGGGATGGTCGGCAAGCCGCTGCGCGTCCTGGACGGCCCTGCGGTGGGCGAGGGCCAGCGAGTCGAGGATGCACCGCGTGATCTCGGCGGGGGACACGGGCACCGGCTGCCCGGAGGCGCGGCACGCCTCGGCGATCCGCTCCGGCATCCGGCCCGGCGCGAGGAAGGCGGCGTCCCCCGCATCCACGACCGAACGCAGCGCCGGCACCTTGGCCGCGTCCAGCAGCAGCTCGCCCAGGTCAGGGTCGTCCCAGGCCCGGACGCACTCCTGGAGCAGCCACAGCCCCATGATGTTCCGCAGATAGCGGACCGTGCCGTCGAGCCCCAGCTCGTTGGTGAAGTTGGCGGCCCGGCTCTCCTCCGTCAGCACCGGCGCGTTCAGTTCGAGGCCCGCGAGGGACCAGGTGCCGGTGCAGATGTAGGCGAACCGCTCGCCGGACGCGGGGACGGCGGCCACCGCGGAGGCGGTGTCGTGCGACCCGACGGCCGTCACCGGCACCGGGCCCGCGAGCCCGGTCTCCTCCAGCACCTCGGGCCGGAGCAGACCGGCCGGATCACCGGGCCGCCGCAGCGGCGCGAACAACTCCAGGTCGATGCCCAGCCGTTCGGCGATGTCGTACGACCAGTCCCGCGTCCGGGGATCGATCAGCTGGGTGGTCGAGGCGTTGGTCAGCTCGGTGCCCTGCTCACCGGTGAGCCAGTAGGTGAGCAGGTCGGGGACGAGCAACAGGCGCCTCGCGCCGGTGAGTTGATCGGCCACGAGCTGGTACAGCGTGTTGAAGGGCGCGTACTGCAGTCCGGTGGCCGCGTACAGCTCGGGCGCGGGCACGGTCGCCCACACCTTCTGCGCGACACCCTCCGTACGGGAGTCCCGGTAGTGCACCGGGTTGCCGAGCAATGCCCCGTCGGCATCCAGCAGTCCGTAGTCCACGGCCCAGCTGTCGATACCGACGGAGTCCACCTGCCCGCACGCCCTGAGCCCGTCCAGGACACCGCCGTACAGCGCGAGGATGTCCCAGCG
This sequence comes from Streptomyces sp. NPDC031225, assembly GCF_055570355.1. NCBI lineage: Bacteria > Bacillati > Actinomycetota > Actinomycetes > Kitasatosporales > Streptomycetaceae > Streptomyces > Streptomyces sp. NPDC031225. Next base: position 41,559 of record NZ_JBVIHJ010000011.1, read on the forward strand.
CAGGCCCTCCGGGACCCGGACCGGACGGTTCGCGAACCGGTGCGCCTCGGTCAGCCCCAGGCTGTCGGGGCCGACGCGGCCGACCATGACACGTCCGCTGGACGCGCCGAGGTCGACCGCGGCGTACGACTTCACGGACGCGCTCATCGCAGGAAGGCGGCCGCGACGCCGGCGTCGACCGGGACGTGCAGCCCGGTGGTGTGGGTCAGCTCCCCACCGGTCAGCGCGAAGACGGCGTTGGCGACGTGCTCGGGGAGCACCTCGCGCTTGAGGATGGTCCGCTGGGCGTAGAACTCGCCCAGCTTCTCCTCCTCCACGCCGTACACAGCAGCCCGCTTGGCGCCCCAGCCACCGGCGAAGATGCCCGAGCCGCGCACCACACCGTCCGGGTTGACACCGTTGACGCGGATGCCGTGCTCACCCAACTCGGCGGCCAGCAGACGAACTTGGTGGGCCTGGTCGGCCTTGGTGGCGGAGTAGGCGATGTTGTTGGGCCCGGCGAAGACGGCGTTCTTGGAGGCGATGTAGACGATGTCGCCGCCGAGCTTCTGCGCGATCATCACCCGGGCCGCCTCCCGCGACACCAGGAAGGAACCGCGCGCCATGATGTCGTGCTGGAGGTCCCAGTCCTTGGCGGAGGTCTCCAGGAGCGGCTTGGAGATGGAGATACCGGCGTTGTTGACCACCAGGTCCACACCGCCGAAGGCCAGCACCGCGGCCCGGAAGGACTCGGCGATCTGCTCCTCGGACGTGACGTCCACGGTCACGGCCACGGCCTTGTCGGGCCCGCCGAGCTCCTCGGCCACCGCGGAGGCGTTCTCGGCGTTGAGGTCGGCGACGACGACACACGCGCCTTCGGCGACAAGCCGCTGCGCGATGGCCTTGCCGATCCCGCTGCCGGCGCCGGTCACCAGCGCGACGCGCGTGGCGAGCGGCTTGGGCTTCGGCATCCGCTGGAGCTTGGCCTCCTCGAGGGCCCAGTACTCGATGCGGAACTTCTCGGACTCCTCGATGGGCGCGTACGACGAGACCGCCTCGGCGCCCCGCATCACGTTGATCGCGTTGACGTAGAACTCACCGGCGACCCGCGCGGTCTGCTTGTCCTTGCCGAAGGAGAACATGCCGACACCCGGAATCAGCACGATCGCCGGGTCGGCGCCGCGCATGGCGGGGGAGTCGGGCAGGGCGTTCCGCCGGTAATAGGCGGCGTACTCCTCGCGGTACTCGGCGTGCAGCTCGTCGAGCCGGGCGATGGCCTCGTCCAGCGGCGCGGTGGGCGGCAGGTCCAGGACCAGCGGCCGGACCTTGGTCCGCAGGAAGTGGTCGGGGCAGGAGGTACCGAGGGCGGCGAGCCGCGGGTGCTCCGCACGGGACAGGAACTCCAGCACGGGCTCGGAGTCGTTGAAGTGCCCGACCTGCGGCTTGTCCTGGGACGCGACGGCACGGATGTACGGCGCGAGGGCAGCTGCCCGCTCCCGGCGGTCGGCCTCGGCGAGAGCGCCGTACCCCTCGATGGCCGGCCCGAAGGGTTCGGCCCTGCCGCGCTCCTCCAGGAACCTCTCGGCGGCGCGGATGATGTGCAGCGAGTTCTTCTCGCACTCCTCGGCGGTGTCGCCCCAGGCGGTGATGCCGTGCCCGCCGAGCACGACGCCGATCGCCTGCGGGTTGGCCTTCTTGATGGCGGCGATGTCAAGCCCCAGCTGGAATCCGGGCCGCCGCCACGGCACCCAGGCCACGGTGTGCCCGAAGCACTCGGCGGTCAGCTTCTCCCCGTCGGCCGCGCAGGCGAGCGCGATCCCGGAGTCGGGGTGCAGGTGATCGACATGGGCGGCCTCGACCAGCCCGTGCATGGCGGTGTCGATGGAGGGAGCGGCGCCCCCCTTCCCATGCAGGCAGTAGTCGAACGCGGCGACCATCTCGTCCTCGCGCTCGACACCCGGGTAGACGTCCACGAGCGCCCGCATCCGGTCCAGCCGCAGCACGGCAAGCCCCGCCTCGGTCAGGGTCCCGAGGTCGCCCCCGGACCCCTTGACCCACATCAACTCGACATCACCCCCGGTGACGGGGTCGACAGAGGTGCCCTTGGCGGACGCATTGCCACCGGCGTAGTTGGTGTTACGAGCATCGGAGCCAAGCCGGTGCGACCGGGCCAGGAGAGCGGCGGCTTCGGGATGGGTTGCCATGACGTTCGGTTCCTTCTGAAGAGAGGGGAAGTTTTTCCTACCTAGGGGCGCGGGGAACTGCGCGACCAGCCACAAACGGCCCGCACCCCGCATACGACAGAACCCGGCAGACGCCTACGCCCCCCACCCCGCCTGCTCCCCACCAACCCGCTCAGCCACGATCTTCTCGGCCCACCCGGACCGCTTGTACGCACCCATCGGATCCACGTCCAGCCCCATCTCCTCGCGCACCTCACGAAGCAGCGGCCGCACATCCGTGTTGTACGCGTCCATCACCACGGCGTTGGCCTCCAGGACATCACCCTCGCGCTGAGCCACGGCAAGGGCGTCCCGGTCGACCAGGAGTGCCTTCGCGGTCGCTTCCTGGACGTTCATGACCGACCGGATGATCGCCGGGATCTTCGCCTCGATGTTGTGGCACTGGTCGAGCATGAACGCCACGTCGGGCGAGAACCCCCCGCCGCGCACCACCTCGTACATGATCCGGAACAGCTGGAACGGGTCGGCGGCGCCCACCATGAGGTCGTCGTCGGCGTAGAAGCGGGAGTTGAAGTCGAACCCGCCGAGCTTGCCCTCCCGCAGCAGCGTCGTGACGATGAACTCGATGTTGGTGCCGGGAGCGTGGTGCCCGGTGTCGACGACCACCTGGGCCTTGTCGCCCAGCTTCAGGCAGTGCGCGTAGGCCGTGCCCCAGTCCGGCACGTCCGTCGAGTAGAACGCCGGCTCGAAGAACTTGTACTCGAGCAGCATCCGCTGTCGGTCACCCAGACGGTCGTACACCTCGGACAAGCCCTCGGCGAGCCGGTCCTGGCGTGCGCGGAGGTCGTCCTGGCCGGGATAGTTCGTGCCGTCGGCGAACCACAGCTTGAGGTCGCGCGAGCCCGTCGCGTCCATGATGTCGACGCACTCCAGCAGGTGATCGAGAGCCTTCCGGCGCACCGAGGCGTCCGGATGGCAGATGCTGCCCAGCTTGTAGTCGTCGTCCTGGAAGGTGTTGGAGTTGATGGCGCCCAGCTGCACGCCCCGCTCCTCGGCGTACTTGGCCAGCGCCGCGTAGTCCTCGACCTTGTCCCAGGGGATGTGCAGGGCGACCGTGGGCGCCACCCCGGTCACCGCGTGGACCTGCGCGGCGTCGGCCAGCTTCTCCTGCGGCGTACGCGGTACGCCCTGCTGGGCGAACACCTTGAAGCGGGTTCCCGAGTTCCCGTACGCCCACGACGGCGTCTCGACTGCCTGGGTTTTGAGAGCGGCCTTCACCGCGGCGAGCTCGGTCACTTGAGGGCTCCTGTGACGTCGGGTCCGAAGGGCTTGCGAACAGCTTCACTGTGAAACGATTCAAGAGGGGAAAGTATGAGGCCCTCGCGGAGGTGTCAACCCCTGCGACCAAGCCCAGTACCCGTGACACTGCTGTGACCTGAGTTCATCGAAAGATTTTCGACACGTACCCATTGACGTGACATGCGCTCCATGCCTAACGTCCCGGCAACCCAGTTGAAACCTTTCACGACGTCGTGAGGTCCGTCCCGACGGCGTCGTCGAGGAGCCCCCAATGACCCACCCGTCCACCACGGGTCCGGCCCCGGTACTCGCGCTCAAGGACATCTCGAAGTCCTTCGGCGCGGTCCGCGCCCTGCGGGACGTCTCCCTGGAGCTGTTCTCCGGGGAGGTGCACGCCATCGCAGGCGAGAACGGCGCGGGCAAGTCGACCCTCATCAAGACCCTCGCGGGAGTGCACCGGCCGGACTCCGGCCAGGTGCTGCTCGACGGCGAGCCGGTCGTCTTCCACGGTCCCGGTGACGCCCGCGACGCCGGCATCGCCGTGATCTACCAGGAGCCCACGCTCTTCCCCGACCTGTCGATCGCCGAGAACATCTTCATGGGCCGCCAGCCCCGGCGAGCCCTCGGGCGGATCGACCACAAGGCCACCCACACCGCGACCCTGGCACTGATGCAGCGTCTCGGCGTCGAGCTCGACCCAGACCGCCCGGCACGCGGCCTGTCCATCGCCGACCAGCAGATCGTCGAGATCGCCAAGGCGCTGTCCTTCGAGGCCCGCGTCCTGATCATGGACGAGCCGACCGCGGCCCTGACCGGCAGCGAGGTGGCCCGCCTCTTCGGTGTCGTCAAGGCACTGCGTGAACAGGGCGCCGCCGTTCTGTTCATCTCGCACCGGCTGGAGGAGATCTTCCAGATCTGCCGGACGGTCACCACCCTGCGCGACGGCGCCTGGATCTCCAGCGAGCCGGTCGAGGGCATGACCGAGGACGACCTCGTCCGCCGCATGGTCGGCCGCGACCTCGAAGAGCTCTACCCGAAGCAGGACGTGCGGCCCGGCGAGGTCGCGCTCACGGTGAGCCGGCTGACCCGGGAGGGCGTCTTCACCGATGTCTCCTTCGAGGTCAGGCGCGGTGAGATCGTCGGCCTCGCGGGGCTCGTCGGAGCGGGCCGTACCGAGGTCGCGCGGGCGGTGTTCGGCATCGACCGCTGGGACGCGGGCGAGGTCGCCGTGGACGGCAGGGCGCTGGTCAACGGCGCCCCCTCCACCGCGATGGCCGCCGGGCTCGCCCTGGTCCCCGAGGACCGGCGCGCCCAGGGCCTCGTGATGGACATGTCCATCGAGCGGAACATCGGCCTCACCGGACTGCGTACGACCGTCAAGGCCGGCCTCATGGACCGCGCCGCCGAACGCAGCCGCGCCCTCGACTGGGCCGTCAAGCTCCAGGTGAAGTACGCCCGGATCGCAGACACCGTCAACACGCTGTCGGGCGGCAACCAGCAGAAGGTCGTCCTCGCCAAGTGGCTGGCCACCGGCCCCAAGGTGCTCATCGTCGACGAGCCGACCCGTGGCATCGACGTCGGCACCAAGGCCGAGGTGCACCGGCTGCTCAGCGAGCTGGCCGCCGACGGGGTGGCCATCCTGATGATCTCCTCCGACCTGCCCGAGATCCTCGGCATGGCCGACCGCGTGCTCGTGATGCACGAGGGCCGCCTCGCCGCGGAGATCCCGCGCTCCGACGCCACCGAGGAAACCGTGATGGCCGCAGCCACCGGGAGGGCCGCCGCATGACGGTGACCACTCCTCAGCAGGCCCCTCCCGCGGAGGTGCCCAAGGCCGGTGCCACCCGGCTCGTCGACCGCGTGTTCAAGATGCGCGAACTCGCCATCCTGGCCGTCTTCCTGGTGATGATCGTCGTCACCCAGATCGGGAACAGCGACTTCCTGTCCGAACAGGGCATCAAGGACCTGCTCCTCAACGCCACGATCCTCGTCCTGGTCGCCACCGGCCAGTCCCTGGTCGTCATCACCCGCAACGTCGACCTGTCGGTCGGCTCCACGCTCGGCATCACCGCCTTCGCCGCCGGCACCTACCTCCAGGGCGGCGGGAACCCCGTCGTCGCGGTGGTCCTCGCGATCCTGCTCGGGATCGGCTGCGGACTGGTCAACGGCCTCCTCGTCAGCCTCGGCCAGGTGCCCGCGCTGGTGGTCACCCTCGGCACGCTGTACATCATCCGGGGCATCGACTCCATCTGGGTCGGCTCCCGCCAGATCACGGCGGCGAACCTCCCCGACGGATTCATCGACTTCGGCTCCCGCGGCATCTCCGCCGTGCCCTACCTGGCCCTGATCGCCCTGGCGGTCCTCGTCGCCACCGCCTACTACCTCAAGCACTTCGGCAGCGGACGCGAGCTGTACGCGCTCGGCTCCAACCCCGAGGCCGCCCGGCTCGCCGGCATCCCGGTGCGCAAGCGGATCCTGGCCGCCTACACCTTCTGCGGCGCCCTGGCCGGTCTCGCCGGCGCGATGTACCTGGCCCGGTTCGGCAACGTCGACTCCGGCACCGGCAACGGCTACGAACTGACCGTCGTCAGCGCGGTCGTGGTCGGCGGCGTCGTCTTCACCGGCGGCTCCGGCAGCGTCTACGGCGCCGCCCTCGGCGCCCTGCTGCTGACCTCCATCAACAGTGTGCTGCCCGCCCTCGGCGTCAGTTCGGTCTGGGTGCTGGCCATCAACGGCATCCTGCTCATCCTCGCCATCGCGGTCGACCGGGTCGTCGCGCTGCGGGTGGCCTCCGCCCTGAAGAAGAGGAACGCCCGCCATGCCTGAGTCCCCCGGCCGCGCGAGCAGCTGGTCCCTGAGGTGGGACGGGGCAGTCGGCGCTCTCCTGATCGTCGTCCTGCTGCTGTCCTTCACCACGGTCGACGGCTTCGACAACGCCCTCAACCTGTCCTTCCTGATCGGGAACACCCTTCCGATCGCCTTGATCGCCCTTCCGATGACCCTCCTGGTCGTCTCCGGCGAGATCGACCTCTCCGTCGCCTCCACCGCCGGACTGTCCGGCTCGGTGATGGGCGTCCTGTGGAACCAGGGCCTGACGATCGAGATGATCATCCCGATCTGCCTGGTGCTCGGTGTGGTGTGCGGCCTCGTCAACGGCCTGCTCGTCACCCGGCTCGGCCTGCCGTCCCTCGCCGTCACCATCGGCACCCTCGCCGCCTACCGGGGCATCGCGCAGATCGTGCTCGGCTCCGACGCGGTGACCGACTTCCCGACGCAGTACCTGAACTTCGCGGCCGGGCGGATCGGGAACACCTTCATCCCACAGGCCTTCCTGCCCTTCCTCGTGCTGTTCGCGATCGCCGTGGTCGTCCTGCACGCCACACCGTTCGGACGGTCCACGTTCGCGACCGGCGCCAGCGAGGAGGCCGCCCGCTTCGCCGGCATCCGGGTCAAGCGGCAGAAACTCATCCTGTTCACGGTGACCGGCCTGATGGCCTCGCTCACCGGCGTCTTCTGGGCGCTGCACTACGCCAGCGCCCGCTACGACAACGCGACCGGACTCGAACTGTCCGTCATCGCGGCGGTGCTGCTCGGCGGCATCGACTTCGACGGCGGCAAGGGCACGCTCGGCGGCGCCATCGCCGGCGTGTTCCTGCTGGGAGCCCTGCAGAACGTCATGAGCCTCAGGGACGTCTCGGCGCAGTCCCAGATCGTCGTCACCGGCGTACTCCTGGTTCTCTCCGTGCTCGGCCCCCGGGTCGCACGGCAGATCGCGGTGGCGAGGGCGGGCCGCAGAGCCGCCTCGACTCCGGCCCCCTAGCTCCCACCCGACCCGCCCTGTAACCCCGCTCACCCTCGTAAAGGACCCTCATCATGCGCAAGTCATCGATCCGCCGTGCCTGTGCGGCCCTCGCCGCCGGAACCTCCCTCGCCCTCGCCCTCACCGCCTGCGGCGGCACCACCAAGAAGGACGTGCAGGACGAGGGCGCCTCGGCCGCCTCGACCGCCAAGGCCGACCCGAACGCGGCCACCAAGAAGGGCCTGACCGTCGGCTTCCTGCCCAAGCAGGTCAACAACCCCTACTTCACCTCCGCCGACAAGGGCGGCGAGACGGCCCTGACGGAGCTGGGCTCGAAGTACAAGGAGGTCGGTCCGTCCAGCGCCACCGACACCGCCGGGCAGGTCTCCTACGTCAACACGCTCACCCAGCAGCAGGTCAACGCGATGGCCGTGTCCGCGCAGGACCCGGGCGCCCTGTGCACCGCGCTCAAGCAGGCGATGACCAACAAGATCAAGGTCGTCACCTACGACTCCGACACCAAGCCCGATTGCCGCAACGCCTTCGTCTCGCAGGCCTCCGCCGAGGACCTGGGCCGCACCGAGGTGCAGCTGCTCGCCGAACAGATCGGCTACAAGGGCGAGATCGCGATCCTCTCGGCCGCGCAGACCGCGACGAACCAGAACACCTGGATCGACTTCATGAAGGAGGAGCTGAAGGGCGACAAGTACAAGAACATCAAGCTCGTCAAGGTCGCGTACGGCAACGACGACGCCCAGCAGTCCTTCCAGCAGACCCAGGGCCTGCTCCAGGAGTACCCGAACCTGAAGGGGATCATCTCCCCGACCACCGTCGGCATCAAGGCCGCCGCCCAGTACCTCTCCGGCTCCAAGTACAAGGGCAAGGTCAAGCTGACCGGCCTCGGCACCCCCAACGACATGCGCAAGTACGTCAAGAACGGCACCGTCGAGGGCTTCGAGCTGTGGGACCCGGCGAAGCTCGGCGCGCTGGCCGCGCAGACGGCCGTGGCGCTGGTCTCGGGCCAGATCACCGGCAAGGAGGGCGAGACCTTCAAGGCCGGCGGCACGACCTACACCATCGGCAAGGACGGCGTGATCAACCTCGGCAAGCCCACCGTGTTCGACGCCAAGAACATCGACCAGTTCAACTTCTAGGCCAGTTCAACTTCCAGGCCCTGGAGGGTCGTTGATGCACCGCGTGTGCTTCCTGCTGAAGGTCCGTGCGGACCGTCTGGACGAGTACCGCGAGCGGCACGCCGCCGTGTGGCCGGAGATGCTTCAGGCGCTCTCGGCCACCGGCTGGCACAACTACTCGCTCTTCCTGCGCGAAGACGGCCTGCTGGTCGGCTACTTGGAGACCGAGGACTTCGCCGCCGCCCAGGCGGGCATGGCGGCCACCGAGGTCAACGCCCGCTGGCAGAAGGAGATGGCGCCGTTCTTCGAGTCGCTGGACGGCGCCCGCCCCGACGAGGCCATGAAACCGCTCACCGAGGTGTTCCACCTCGCCTGACCACCCCCCCGTACCCCCGTTCGACCCTCGCCGACAATGGAGTCCCCCGAGATGAAGAGACGCACGCTGCTGGGCGCTGCCCTCGCCGGAGCCGTGATGACCCCTGCTTTCACCAGCGGCACAGCCCGCGCCGCCGATCCCGGCCCTTCCGTCACCCGGACCGGCACCACCACCCTCGACAGCCAGGCACTCTTCTTCGTGTCCTACGACGGCCTGGTCAACAACAACTCGTTCCAGAAGAACGGCCTGCTGACCTACAAGGGCTACCAGTACGCGGTCTGGTACACCGCCGACAAGAACGCCGTCGTCGGCCGCCGTGTCCTCGGGGGCGGCACCTGGTCCACCGTCCAGGTCGGTCACACCCTCAAGTCCAGTGACTCCCACAACGTCATCTCGATGGGCGTCTCCAAGGTGGACGGCCGCCTCCACCTCAACATGGACTCGCACAGCGACGGCTTCACCTACGTCAAGTCGGTCGCCGGCCTCATGGACAACCCGGCCGGCCTGAGCTGGACCGCCGCCCGCTTCGGGTCCCCCCAGTCCACGCTGGACGGGGTGGCCCTGACGAGCCAGTTCACCTACCCCCAGTTCGTCTCCACCCCCGACGGCAAGCTCCAGCTCAGCTACCGCGTCGGCATCTCCGGCAACGGCCGCAACGCCCTTGCGGAGTACGACGGTTCGACCTGGACCAACCTCGGCGAGTGGTCCGCCTCCACCGGCACCTACACCAGCGAGCACGGCTCCAGCACGGCCCGCAACATGTACCTGCACGGCATCGACTACGACAGGAACGGCCGGCTGCACTCCTTCTTCACCTGGCGCGAGCAGAACAGCGCCGTGATGTGCTCCAGCGGCGGCATCACCAACCACGACACCGGCTACGTCTACTCCGACGACCGCGGCCGCACCTGGCGCACCTCCGCCGGGACGGCGGTCGGCACCACCGGCGGCTCCGACAAGGTCACCGTCGGCGAAACCGGCCTGGTGGTCGACGCGCTGAACCCGGACCACTCCCTGATGAACCAGGAGAGCCAGTTCACGGACTCCGCCGGCCTGCCGCACGCGATCATCTCGTACGTCCCCGGCCGCTTCGGCCAGTGCACGACGAACTACGTCTCCGACCGCACCGCCAACGGCCGCGCCTTCCACCTGCGCAAGAACTCCTCGGGCAGCTGGCAGAAGACCGAGATCCCGGTCGTGCTGGGCTCCAGCCAGCGGACCAAGCTGATCCTGGACAAGTACGACAACGCCTACGCGATCTTCCCGTTCGGTCGGATAGCCGCCGCCTCCAAGTCCTCCGGCTACACCGACTGGACCGTCCTGTTCGACGGCAGCGGCCTCAACGCCTTCGGCGAGGTCGTGATCGACGAGACGCGGGTCGCCCAGGACAACGTGCTGTCGTTCATGTACCAGGAGAAGTCCACCGGTACGACGACGCCGTCGGCCCTGCACGTCGTCGACTTCGCGCTGCCCGCCTGATCGTGACCGGTGCGGGGACGGCCTGACGATAATGTGAAGGTCGTCCCCCACCCCTTGTCTCCTGGAGGTCCCTGCCCGATGGCCCAGTCGGTGGGTATCAAGGACGTCGCCCGTGCAGCCGGAGTCTCCGTCGGCACCGTCTCGAACGTCATCAACCGCCCGGACTCCGTCGCCACGGAGACCCGGGCGCGCGTCCTGTCCGCGATAGACCGGCTCGGCTACGTCCGCAGCGAGTCCGCGCGCCAGCTGCGCGCCGGCCGCAGCCGGATCATGGGCCTGCTCGTCCTCGACATGGGCAACCCGTTCTTCGTCGACGTGGCGCGCGGCGCCGAACGGGCCGCCCGTGAGGACGGCCTCGGCGTGATGGTCTGCAACAGCGCCCAGAGCGCCAGCGAGGAGGCCGAGTACCTGTCCCTCTTCGCCGAGCAGCGGGTGCGAGGCGTCCTGCTCACCCCGAGCGACGCGTCCGGCCGCAACATCGACTCCTTCCGTCGCCACGGCATCCCCTTCGTCCTCGTCGACCGGGTGGCCGAGGGCACCACCGAGTGCTCGGTCTCCGTCGACGACGTGGCCGGCGGCGCCCTGGCCGTACGCCACCTCGTGGACGCCGGCCACCGCTCCATCGCCTACGTCAGCGGGCCGCCGGGCCTCAACCAGGTCCGCGACCGCCGTACGGGCGCCCTGAACGCCCTCGCCGAGGCGGGCCTGGACCCGCAGGGCCTGCGCGAGCTGCCCACCGAACGGCTCGACGTGGCCGCAGGGCGGGACGCCGGCGCCCGCCTCCTCGGCCTCGCCGACCGCCCGACCGCCGTGTTCTGCGCCAACGACCTCCTCGCCCTCGGCGTCCTGCAGGCCATGTACGCGGCCGGGATAACGGTCCCCGACGACCTCGCCATCGTCGGCTACGACGACATCGAGTTCGCCGCCGCCGCGGCCGTCCCGCTCACCTCCGTCCGTCAGCCCGCCGTCACCATGGGCGCCCTGGCCGCCGAACTGCTCCTGGAGGAGACGGAGGCGGAGACCACCGGCAAGCGGCACGAGCACCGCCGCGTGGTCCTGCAGCCCGAACTGGTGGTGCGCCGCTCCAGCCTCACGGCCCGCTGATCCGCGATTCAGTACGCCTTCATGATCGAAGCGGCCGGGAGGCGGCCGAACTTGTGCTGAACTGGGACGCGTCCTGAAGAACCCGTCCGCCCCGGGAGCCCCGTTGACCGCGTCCTACCGCCAGCCCGGCCTCGTCCTCACCGACCGGCGCTTCACCGTCCCCCTCGATCACGCCGAGCCCGCGGGGGAGACGATCGAGCTCTACGCCCGTGAGGCCGTCGCGAGCGAGAGGGCGGGCCAGAACCTGCCCTGGCTGGTCTATCTCCAGGGCGGCCCGGGCTTCGGGGCGAACCGTTTCGTCGGCAAGGGGGGCTGGTTCGGCCGCGCTCTGAAGGAGTACCGCGTCCTCCTCCTCGACCAGCGCGGCACCGGCCACTCCAGCCCCGCCAACCGTCAGACGCTCCCGCTGCGCGGCGGCCCCGCCGAACAGGCCGATTACCTGGCCCACTTCCGCGCCGACTCCATCGTCCGCGACTGCGAGGCGATCCGCGCCCAGGTCACCGGCGGTGCCCCCTGGACCGTCCTCGGTCAGAGCTTCGGCGGCTTCTGCGCGACGGCCTACCTGTCCACCGCCCCCGAAGGCCTCGCCGCCGCCGTCATCACCGGCGGCCTGCCCTCCCTCGACGCCCACGCCGACGACGTCTACCGGGCCGCCTACCCGCGCGTGGAGCGCAAGGTCGGCGCGCACTACGCCCGCTATCCGCAGGACATCGAGCGGGCCCGCCGTATCGCCGACCATCTGCTCACCCGCGACGTGACCCTCCCGAACGGCTACCGGCTCACCGTCGAGGCCTTCCAGTCCCTCGGCATCCTGCTCGGCGGCAGCGAGGGCAGCCACCGCCTGCACTACCTCCTGGAGCACGCCTTCGTCCGCACCCCGAACGGCCCGGAGCTCTCCGACGCGTTCCAGGAAGAGATCCAGGGACTCCTCTCGTACGCGCCCCACCCGCTCTACGCCCTCGTCCACGAGGCGACCTACGGCCAGGACGAGCGCCCCACCGCCTGGTCGGCCGAACGTGTGCGCGCCGAGTTCCCGCAGTTCGACGCGGCCAAGACGCTCGCCGGTGACGAGCCGCTGCTGTTCACCGGCGAGTCCATCCACCCCTGGATGTTCGACTGCGACCCGGCCCTGCGCCCGCTGCGCGAGACCGCCGAACATCTCGCCGCGCGTACCGACTGGCAGCCCCTGTACGACCCCGCCCGGCTCGCCGTCAACGAGGTCCCGGTCGCCGCGGCCGTCTACCACGACGACATGTACGTCGACACGGCGCACTCCCTGCGGACCGCCCGCGCGATCCGCGGTCTGCGCACCTGGGTGACGGACGAGTTCGAGCACGACGGCGTCCGTGCGGGCGGCCCCCGCGTCCTGGACCGGCTGCTCGCTCTCGCCCGGAACGACGCCTGACCCGGGGCGGCCGGTGACGGACGACATGCCCCACCTCTGATTCCGGCATAAGGTTTATTTCGACCTTGTGTCGACGCCGGAGGCCGAGAGGACGTCACCCGATGAGCACACCGTCACCCCACGGACGGTCCCGGATCGCCGCCCTCCTGCTGGCCACGGCTGCCGTCTGCACGCTTTCCCTGACGGCGTGCGACGACTCCGGGGGCTCCTCGACCTCCTCAGCGACGCCGACCGCCCCGGACACGGCCTCCTTCTCCGGCAACGCGGCCTCCGCGCTGGCATCGGTGGAGGCCTCGGTGCGGGCCGAGGCCTCCGACCGGGCCGCGTCCGCATCGGCGGCGGCCTCCTCCTTCGAGGCCTCCGTCTCCGCCGAACTGGAACGCGCGAACAAGGCCGCGCAGACCGAACTCGCCACGGTCGACGGGCCTGGCAACGCGATGTCCGAGGTCACCATGAGCGGCAAGCCGCGCTCCGGGACCGGCGGCCTGCTCGCCGTCGTCGTCACCATCACGAACAAGACCGACAAGACGGCCTCGTACGCCGTCCAGGTCGACTTCCTCGACTCCGCGGGCAAGACGGTGGAGACCCGGTACGTCGGCGCGGAGGACCTGAAGCCGGGTGACAGGGCCCAGCCCGTCGCCGTCAGCCGCAAGCCCACCGAGCCGGTGCTGACCCCCAAGGTGGCCAAGGCGCAACGGTATTGACGTTCGCCGGGCACGATGTCCTCACGAACTGCCGGGGCTCCTCCCGCTGACTCAGGCGGCCACGGCCAGGGTGCCCAGGGCGCGGTGCGGGCTCACGATCCGCCCGTCCGGCAGAAGTTCACCGGTGTCGTCGAAGACGATCGTGCCGTCGCACAGCAGGCTCCAGCCCTGTTCGGGATGGGACGAGACGATCGCCGCGGTGGAGTGGGAGACGCTGTCGGCGGTGGGGCACGGGGGCTGGTGACTGCACATGACGTCTCCTCGATGCGTTCGTTCGGCTCCTGCGTCGTTCGGCCGCTGTCTCTGTGGTAGCCGACTTTGTTTTCCGCTGTATGTGCAGACCCCCACACCGCGGCGGACTCATCGGTGAGTTCGGGTGCGGGCGATGTCCGGCACGCGGTTAGGCTGGACGGTGATGCAAGAACAGATGATCGACCTGCGTGGCGACTGCGAGCGGTGCTTCGGCCTGTGCTGTGTCGCCCTGCCCTTCTCGGCCTCCGCGGACTTCGCCATCGACAAGCCGGCCGGCAAAGCCTGCCCGAACCTCCGGGACGACAACCGGTGCGGCATCCACGCGAGGCTGCGGACCGAGGGCTTCACCGGATGCACGGTCTACGACTGCTTCGGCGCCGGACAGAAGGTCTCGCAGATCACCTTCGGCGGCCGGGACCGGCACACCGCGCCGCCCGCGGTAGCCCGCCGGATGCTCGACGTCTTCCCCGTGGTGCGCCAGCTCCACGAACTGCTCTGGTACCTCACCGAGGCGCTCACCCTGACCGCGGCCCGCCCGGTCCACGCGGACCTGCGCCGCCTGCTGGAGCGCACCGAGGCACTGACCCTCGGGACGGCCGAGGACCTTGCCGTGCTGGACGTCTCCGCGCACCGGCAGGAGGTCAACGTCCTGCTGCTGAGGACCAGCGAGCTGGTGCGGGCCGGTATCGGCGGCAAGAAGAAGAACCGCCGGGGAGCCGACCTGATGGGTGCCCGGCTCAAGGGTGCCGACCTGCGGGGGGCCACGCTGCGCGGTGCCTACCTCATCGCCGCCGACCTCACAGGCGCCGACCTGCGGGGCGCGGATCTGATCGGTGCCGACCTGCGCGACGCCGACCTGACGGACGCGGACCTGACCGGCGCGTTCTTCGTCACCCAGCCCCAGCTGAACGCGGCCCGGGGCAGCGCCGGTACCCGGCTGCCGGACTCAGTCACCCGCCCCGCGCACTGGACAGCGGGCCTCTGACGATGGGGCCTCGTCGTGTTCCGTCACGGTCCCGGTCGCGGGTTCGCCCTGCCGTCGCCCCAGGTGCAGCCGCAGCGCCTCCGGCATCAGCGTCAGCCGCTCGGTCACGGTGAGCCGGTAGCCGGGGTCGGCCAGGAGTTCGTAGCGGCGCAGCAGCAGGCCCAGCACCAGCGTCGCCTCGTGGAGTGCGAACTGCCGGCCGATGCAGGCCCGCGCCCCGGTGCCGAACGGCTTGAACACGTGCGGGGGACGCGACCGGACGGCCTTTGGGTCGAAGCGGTCCGGGTCGAACCGCTCTGCGTCCGGGCCCCACACCCCGGGATCGCGCTGGAGCATCGGCGTGAGCACCAGCGTCCACGCACCGCGTCGCATCGGGTACCGGCCGGCGAGCACGGTGTCCTGGAGGGCCTCCCGGGCGAACGCGGGTGCCGTCGGCCACAGCCGCAGCGACTCGTCGAGGACCCTCCGCACATAGCGGAGCTTCGCGACCTGGTCGTAGCCGGGCGCCGCGGTGCCACCCAAGACGCGGTCCACCTCGGCCCGCGCGCGTGCCGCGACCTCGGGGTGGCGGGAGAGGTAGTGCAGGGCGAAGGAGAGCGCACCCGACGTGGTCTCGTGGCCGGCCACCAGGAAGGTGATGACCTGGCGGCGGACGTTCTCGGGAGACAGCCGCTCACCGGTCCCCGGGTGGGCCGTCTCCAGCATCCGGTCCAGCAGATCGCCCTCCCCGGCCGCTGAGCGCCGGGCCCTGACCAGGTCGTCGACCATACGGTTGAGGTAGGCGATGTCGTCGGCGTTGCGCTGCGCGGCCCGCCGTAGAAGAGCGGGGAACGGGACGGAGTTGAGCCGTTGCGCATAGCTCAGGGTGCCCACCATCGCGGTCACGAAGGGATGCGGCCGGTCCCGCTCGAAGGAGCCGAAGTCATGGCCGAACCCGGTGCGCGCGATGGTCTCCAGGGTCAGTTTGGTCATGTCCCCGGGCACGTCCACCGACCGGCCCGCGGCCAGCTCGCCGTCCCAGTGGTCCGTCAGCCGGCCGGCCACGGCCAGCATCATCGGGTGGTAGGCCTCCATGGCCTCCCGGCTGAAGCCGGGCGCCAGCACGTCGTGCGCCAGCTGCCAGTTCGGCTCGTCGTTGTACGCCGTGAACAGCCCGTCCCCGGCGACCGGCCGCAGATTGGCGACCCCCAGGCCCACGTGCTTGGCGAACCGCGACTCGTCCGCGAGATCCGCCACCAGATCGGCGCCCCAGGTGAACACGAACTCCCGGCCGAAGGCCCTGCGCCGGTAGATCGGCCCCAATTGGCGGGCGAAGCGCAGCGAGTCCTGGAGCGGGGTGGCCCGGTTGACGCCCAGGACGTCACCGAGCAGCGGGAGCCGACGCGGCGGATGCGGAATGCGGTGCAGTTCCGGCCAGCCCAGCTCGGCACTGCGAAACCCCGTCGGCCGCGTGGCCGTCCTCGTCTCCGCCATGACGCGATCTCCCTTGATCCAGCGGCAGTTGAGCGCGTTGTACGTCGGTTCAACAGCGCGCTCAGTCTGATCCCCTTGTTGAACCGGCGTCAAGTAAAGTGCGGGCATGGCCGGGAAGCAGGGCGAGCGCGTGCGCCGCAGGCTCAGCGTCGAGGAGCGGCGGGAGCAGCTCCTGTCGGTGGGGGCGAGGCTGTTCTCGGAGAGCCCGTACGACGACGTGTGGATCGAGCAGGTCGCCGAGATCGCCGGGGTCTCGCGGGGGTTGCTCTACCACTACTTCCCCACGAAACGGGACTTCTTCGCCGCGGTCGTCGAGCGCGAGAGCGAGCGGATGCTGGCCCTGACCGCGGCCGTGCCCGGCGTCCCGGTGCGCGAGCAGCTCTCCGCGGGCCTGGACACCTACCTGGAGCACGTCCGGGCGCACGCGCACGGCTACCGGGCCTTCCACCGTGCCGACGCCGCCGGGGATCAGTCCGTCCGCAGGGTCTACCAGCGGGCACTGGCCGTGCAGGAGCGGCAGATCCTCGCGGCGCTGGCCGCTGATCCGGAGTTCGGTGCGCAGGTGCAGGAGCGTGCGGACCTTCAGCTGGCCGTCCGGGGCTGGCTGGCCTTCACCACGGCGGTCTGCCTGGAGTGGCTGCGGGGCGCGGACCTCTCCCGGGAGCAGGTGCGCGATCTGTGCGCCAGGGCACTGCTCGGCGTCCTCGCCCTCTGAACCCCCGGTCGGTGGTTGGCTTCACCGCTGATCTTCTGTAGGTTAGGCAAGGCTTACCTAAGGAGGCAATGGATGGGTGACAGTCAAGCCTGGACGGCCGCCCCTTCCGCGGCGGAACACGCCCGGTCGGTGCTCGCCGCCTCGTGGTCCTGCGCGGTGACCGCGGAAAGCGGCCGCGAGGAGATCGTCGGCGCGCACACCGTGGCCGAGGACGGGCGGGTGACGCTGGACGTACCCGAGGAAAGCACCCTGCTCGAAGCCGCGGTCTGCGCGCCCCGCGGCGAGCCGTCCGCCGTCCTGGAGTTCGCCGACGCGGCCCCTGTCCCCGTCCGCAGCCGCATCCGGGCCCGGCTGTGGATCGCCGGCTGGTTCGCCCCCGGCGACGGGGAGCGGCGGCTGCAGTTCAACGCCACGCGGGTGGTGCTGCGCCGCCCGTCCGGGGCCGTCGTCGTCGACCTCGACGACTTCGCCGCCGCCGCGCCCGACCCGCTCGCCACCGCCGAGGCCCGGCTGCTCACCCACCTCGCCGACTGCCACCCGGACGCCGTCGAGCGGCTCACCCGGCTCGTCGCCCCCGACACCCTGCACGGCGCCGTCCGCGTCCAGCCCCTCGCGGTCGACCGGCACGGACTGACCCTGCGCATCGAGCGCACCCGCGCCCACGGTGACGTACGCCTGCCCTTCCACGCGCCCGCCGACGACGTCGCACGACTCACCGAACGCATGCACGTCCTGCTGACCCGGGCGAGCGCGGCATCCTGCCCCAGGGCCCTACAGCGGCAGCGCACAGACGGCGACGGGTGACGCGAACGGCTCACCGGCGCGCCGCAGTTCACCGTTCGCCGTGTCCACGTGGAAGACGGTGACGGTGCCGGACCTCTGATTCGCCGCGAACAGCAGTGCCCCGTCCGGCGAGAAGGCGATCTGCCGCGGGAAGTCACCGCCCACCGGCACGGTGTCGAGGAGCCTGAGCCGGGCACCGCCCCGCTCCACCGCGTAGCGCGTGAGGCTGTTGTGGCCACGGTTGGCGAGATACGCGTAGGAGCCGTTCGCGGTGACCAGGAACTGTGCCGGGTAGCTGGTGCCCGAGCCCGTTCCCGTGGACTGTGCCGCCCCGACGGAGAGGCGGCCCGTCCTGCGGTCGTAGGCGCAGACCGCGACCGTGTTGTCGACCTCGTTGGCCAGATACGCGTACCGGCCGCCGGGATGGAAGGTGAGATGGCGTGGACCGGCGCCCGGCCGGGTCCGCGCCCGCGAGACCTCCGTGAGCGCGCCGGTCCGCTCGTTGAGGCGGTAGCTGTAGACGGTGTCGGTCCCGAGGTCGACGGCGAGCACATGACCGCCGTCGGGAGCGGTGACGAACTGATGGGCGTGCGGGCCCTCTTGCCCGGGGCCGGGCGCCGGACTGGAGTGGGTGACCGTCTCCCTGCGCTCACCGAGCGCCCCCGAGGCGTCGATCGGATGCACGGCCACACTGCCTGAGGTGTAGTTCGCGCTGAGCAGCCAGCGCCCGCCCGGATGCACCGACACATGACACGGCCCCGCGCCGCCGGTGCTCCGGCTCCCCAGGATCTCGCGGTCGGAAAGGCGCACGGCGGTCACCGCACCGGCGTCCTGCTCGGCGACCGCGTACAGCGTCCGGCCGTTTTGGTGCACCGCGAGATAGGACGGGTTGGTGACACCGGTGAGCGTTCCCGCGGCGGTGACACGGCCGCTGCCGGCGTCGTAGGCGGCCAGGCCGATCCCGGCGCCGCCGCCCTCGACGGAGGTGTAGGTGCCGACGTAGAGGGGGCGGGGGCCGGTCGGAGCCGGCGCCGACGGTGTTCCCGTCGGGCTCGCCGAGGAGGCGCCGGCCTCCTTCGGCGCCGACCCGGACGAGGAGCCGGGAGTCGGGGGGCCGGCGGACGAACCGTCCAGGGAGGAGGAGCAGCCCGCGAGGCCCGACGCGGCGGCCGCTCCCGCGAGGGCGCCGACGAAGCGACGCCTGCTCCAGCCGTCGTCCGCACCGGCCATCTCCACGCACCCCGGGTGATCGATCGTCTAGGTCGTCGGACAACCACCTTCACCTGGATCACTCGCCCGGTGCAACCCGGGCCACCGCCCGCCTGCTACCAGTCGCCGTCCTCGACCGGCTTGCCCGGCGCGTCCCCCAACGGCTTGACCTGGGGTGCCGTGGGCTGCTGCCAGGGCTCGTGGTCGTCGCCGAGCCAGTCGCCGACCGGCTGCACGCCCTCCAGCGTGTCCGTCGGGGCGAGATCCTGCGCGTCCTTGTCGTAGTAGTCGTACCAGGGCAGGCCCGCCCTGGTGTACGCGGCGCGGTCCACGGGCGACGGCGGGGGAGCCTCACCGGTGATGCGGCGCCACTCGGGCGGCGTCACCAGGTGCACGAAGACCCGCCCGGCCGGGGCGGCCGCCCAGTCCGACAGGGGCCGCTCGTCCCGGTACACCTCCTGGCGCATCGAACCGCCGACGCCCAGCCCCATGGCCGCCGCGGCCCGAGGAGCCCCCGCCGGAGCGCCGGGCGCGGCCATCGCCATGGGCATGGCGGCGCCGTACCCCATGGCGGCGGGCCTCGCCGACCGCATCCGCCGCTGCGCCTCGCGCCACTCGGCCAGTCGCTCCTCGGCCAGCGGGAACGACTGCAGCTGCACGCCGCCCCAGACCTCCTCGCCCGTGACCTGCCCCTCGACGGTCGCGCCCAGCCCGAGCGGCACCGCGACGAACTGACGGACCGTCCCCTTGCCGGAGTTGATGCCGTCCAGCCACGGCTGACGGGGCAGCACCACGTAGTTCTGCGGGTCACGGACCAGCCGGTCGCTCCACGGCTTCCCGGAGACCGCGCACACCTTGCCCACCCCGACCTGCAGCGCGGCGGGCTCGGTGGTGCTCCCGAAACTCAGCCACATCGCCTCGCGCAGGTACACGGGCAGCATCACCCCGCCGCGGGCCCGCCACTGCTCCGGCACGGTGTCCGGATAGTCCGAGACGCGGCGCACGGGGAACTCACCGAGCCCCGGCGGCAGCGGATGCGTGCCCGTCTCGGGCAGGCGCAGGGTGCGGACGAACCGCACCGCCGCGCCGCCCGGAAGTCGCAGTGTGTTCCCGTCGATCCGCACGCTCGTGTCGGTCATCGGCCCGCCCCCTTGATCGCTGTACCCACGTCACCTAGAACGACGGGCGAGCGCCGATCGGTTCCTGCGCCACTGTTCCTGGAACCGCGTCAGGTGCGGCATCCGCTCGCGCTGCTCACGGGCGGACCGGTCCAGTTCCTCCAGCAGGCGGCGCGAGCGGTGGTCGGTGTCCAGCTCGTCGAGGATGCGGTTGACCTCGGTCAAAACGGCCCCGTGCAGCTGCCAGTGGCGGGCGTCGCGCTGGATCTCCTCCAGCAGCAGCTGGGCCAGCTTGTCCCGGGTCGAGGTGGCCTGGCGCAGTTCCGCGGTGAGCCGGGCCTCCGCCGACTCGGCGCTCACACTCACATGGGTGGTGACCAGGACGGCGAAGCTGACCACGGCGTCGCCGATCTCGGACAGCAGCTGCTCCACGGTGCGACCGGTCTCCGGCCCGAACAGCGGCTCGGGATCCTGCCCCTTGTCGAGCAGGTCCGGCTCCTCCGCGAACGGGTCGCGCTCCTTCGCGAGGTCGGTGAGGGTGCGGGCGAGGACCCGCAGGACGACCGTGCAGATCTCCAGCGTGTCGAGTCCGGTGCGCAGCACCACCCGGTGCAGCAGGCCCTCCTTGACCCTGGGGTTGAACTTGAGGCTGTCCTCTGCCTGTTTCAGGGCGGCGTCCACCTCGACGATGTCGTGGTCGAGCTCCCGCGCCTCGTACAGTCTGGCGGTCGCGAGCTCCACGGGTGTACGGCCGACGGCCTCCTCGCCCATCCGCAGCATCAGCTTGCGCACCCGGCGGGCCAGCCCCTCGATCGACTCACCCGCCTCGTCCACCCACACCGGGGGAGCGAGCAGCAGGTTGCAGGCGAGGCCGACGACCGCGCCGATCAGCGTCTCCACCACGCGTGCCCAGGCCGTGTCCCCGACCGTCGTCACGCCGAGGACCAGCATCGCGCTGATCGCCACCTCGGGCACGAACTCCTCGACCCGCACGAGCCGCCCGACCACCAGGGACGCCACGATCAGCAGGCCCAGGCTCCACCAGGTCAGCCCCACCAGCAGACTGAAGGCGATGGCGACGAGAACCCCGGTCACCACCGAGTTCACCCGGCGGATACCGGTGGTGAGCGTGGAGTACAGGGTGACCTGGACGACGAGCAGCGCGGTCAGGGGCGCGGTGAGCGGCGCCGCCTCCGGGCTGAGCCGGAGCGCGATGACGTACGCGATCGTCGCCGCGGCCGCCGACCGCAGCGTCTGCACGACCACGGGGTCCCGGCGCCGCTTCACGAAGCGCACCAGGGACGCCGTCCACTCACGTACATCTCGCATCCTCAGGGTGTTCCCCTTCCACATCGGCGTCCGGTGCACGCTTTGCGGACCGTAACTGTCCGCGAGCGTGCCCACATTGTGGGGTACGGGCGGTCGACGGCGAGGGAACGGGGGCAGTGACGGCGGACACCCCGGGTGACCTGGGGTGTTTTCCGGAGCACCCCGGCCGTCGGCGGCCCGCCTTCAGTGCGTGGAGGCGGCCCGGCTGCGGGACCGGTAGCCCGCGATCTTCGCCAGGTTGCCGCAGCGGTCCATCGAACACCAGCGGCGGCGCCGCGCCTGGGAGTCGTCCAGGAACAGCAGCGAGCACTCCGGGTTCCCGCACTCCTTCACCCTGTCGAGAAGCGGGCCCCGCACCAGGAGTACGGCGTCCCGGGCCACCGTCGACAGGGCCGCGCGGGCCGGACTGCGCGCGCTCCAGCGGTCCGGGCCCAGCTGGGGCGCGAGGTCGGGCTGGGCGGCGCAGGCGTTGACCCGCTCGACGTCGGATGGGTTCGGCTGCCGTCCGGCCATCGCGGCGCGGACCAGGCCGTACAGGGCCTCGCGCAGGAGGCGGGCCTCCGCCAGGTCGCGCGCGGTGACCCGTACCGGGCCTTCGCCGACGGCCAGTTCCGCCTCCGCGAACCAGCGCGCGAGGGCGGCGGGGTCGGGGAGCCGCTCCAGCGCGGTGGCGTGCCGTTTGCCGAGGGTGGCCGCGAAGTCCAGGCAGGGGCGGCCGCCGACGAACGGGAAAGCGAGGGCGGGGTCGGGGCTGCCGGTCATGGCGGAGATCGTACACCGGTTCATGCGGTGTCGTATCCGGGTGTGGACCCTCTTGACACCGGTTGATGCGGTGTCGGATGGTGACACCATATCAACCGGTGTCGGTCGCTCGGGCGGCCACGACAGGGAGCGGGTACGCAATGCGCGCGGTGCGGATCGACAGGTTCGGCGGACCGGAAGTACTGGTGCCGGTCGAGGTTCCCGACCCGGTTCCGGGGCCCGGAGAGGTGCTGGTGCGGATCGTCGCGGCCGGGGTGAACCGGGCGGACGCCCTGCTCCGTGCCGGTCTCTATCACCGGGCCGGGCGCCCGCCGTTGATCCCGGGCGCCGAGGCGGCCGGGATCGTCGTCGCGGTGGGGGAGGGGGTTACCGGGTTCGCGCCAGGACAGCGGGTCATGGCCATGGACGGCGGCAAGTCGTCCGGTTTCTATGCCGAGTTGGCGACGGTGCCCACCACGCTCCTGGTGACTCTCCCCGACGGGGTGGACCTGACGCGGGCGGCCGCCCTTCCGATCGCCTGGCTCAGCGCCTGGTACTGCCTGCGTCACCTCGCCCGCGTCTCCAAGGGCGACACGGTGGTGGTGAAGGCGGCGGCGAGCGGCGTCGGCACCGCGGCCGTGCAGGTCGCCGCCGAGACCGGGGCGCGGGTCATCGCCCTGGCAGGCTCGGCCGAGAAGGCCGCCTGGGCGGGTGAGTTCGGCGCCGACATCACCGTCGACACCTCCGCCCACCCCGACGAGGCGGAGGTCGAGGAGGTGCTGCGGCTCACCGACGGCCGCGGTGCCGATGTCGTCCTCGACACCGTCGGCGGGCGGGCCTTCGGACGGAGCCTGCGCGAGGTCGCCCACGGGGGCCGGGTCGTCGCGCTCGCCAACGTCGCCCTGGAGCCGAGCACCGTGGACACCCGCGACTTCTATCCCAAGAACGCCTCGATCCTCGGCTTCCAGCTCACCAATCTTCAGATCCATGGCTACGACCCGCGACCGGACCTGCGGGAACTGGCCGAGCGGGTCGTCGCCGGCGGCTATCGCGTGCCGGTCGAGACCGTCGTACCCCTGGCAGAGGCACGGGCCGCCCACGAGCGGCTGGAGCGACGTGACAACCGCGGCAAGATCGTGCTCGCCGTCGGACCGGAGTAGTCCCACCTGTCAAAAACGGGGTGCGGGGGGCCTCCTCGGCGGGTGATCATGCGGTGGGCCGTCGGGGAGGGAAGTTCAGTGGGTGCACTCGGGTCAGCGCGGGCGCGGGCGGCGCTGAGGCATGTCGCCGTGTTCTCGGAGGGGCCGGCCGTCGCCCCTGACGTGCGCATCACGCTCAACTTCCACCCGGACCGCACGGCGGGCGACCTGAACCTCCTTGAGGCGCTGGCCCGGGACGGGGCCTACCACTCGCAGTTCGTCACCGGCACCAGCAACGGCGGACTGACCGCACACCCCGGCGGCGACCGCTGGCGCTGGGAGAGCCGGATCTTCGGCGGTGCCTACGACGACGCGGCCCCGCACGACCGGCCCGTGTACGGCGCCCTGAACTTCCGACGTCAAGTGGTCGGCGCGGCCCCCCGGTTCGGCTCCTCGCACTTCCGGCTGACCGGCACGCCCCTGGCCCGCGCCACCTTCTGCTATCCCGACAGCGCCGCCGAACCGGTCCACTTCGGAGTCGCCGCCGGCATGTCCCTGATCGCCCTCGCGGAGGCGGACGAGCAGGACGCCCTCAACGACTACATCGAGGCCCAGGTGCACGGCGGCGTCGACCTGGCCCGGCATGTGGAGGCCCTCGTCCTGGACGCGAGCTACCGGAACACGCCCGTTGAGGCGGCGGCCCGCCTGCTGCCGGTCCCCGTCGAATGGCACCCCGGCTACCGGATCACCGTGGCCGCACTGCATCGTCACGCCGACTACCGCGGGCAGGAGTACGCCGACCTTGGCGCGCGCATCGCCGAGGACTCGGTGGTCGACCCCCGGATCATCGGCGACGCCGCCCGCAGCGGCCGGTACGCACTCCAGGACCTCAAGATGGTGTGGCACACCCTGGCCCGCTTCGGGGCGCCGGAGGGCGCGGGGACCGCCCGCGCGGAGGGGAACGCCGGGGACCGCATGCCGGCCGCCCGCACGCCGAGCGGACAGGCGTGACACCGGTCCCGTACGGCAGTGCGCGCTCACGACGCCCACCGGGCCGACAGCCGCCGCGGGTCAGCCCGCCGAGAAGGATCACGAAGGGCTCCCGGCGTACGGGACGCATTCCGTAGGCTGTTGCGGGAGCGCACACCGGACGCCGACGAGACGGGGGCCGGGCGACGGCTCGACGGGCGTGTGCACGCCGCGGGGTGAGGGAAGGGGCGGGGCATTGGTGGACTCCGAGGAGTGGGCCCGACGGGTACTGGCGGGCGCAGGACTCGACCCCGGCCTCCTCGCCGGGGTGCGTCCGCTGAGCGGCGGGACGTACAACACCGTCGAGGAACTCCGCCTCACCGACGGCACCCGGTACGTCCTGAAGACCCCGCCCGCGTCCACCGTTCCCGGCCTGCGCTACGAGCGTGAACTCCTCGTCTCCGAGGCGGAGTTCTACCGCGCGGCCGCCGTGGCGGAGGTCGTGGCCCCACGCGTCGTGGCCCTCGGTGATGACACCGCCGTACCGCATCTGCTGATGACGGCCTGTCCCGGAGAGCCCTGGGACGGATCGGTCACCGAGGCTGAACGGATCCCGCTGCGCAGGGAGTTGGGCCGCCAGGTGGCCCGGCTGCACACGGTGACCGGGCCGGGCCACGGCTACCCCTCCGGCGCCCTCGGCCCGCTCGCCCCCGACTGGCGCACCGCGTTCACGGCCATGATCGACGCCATCCTGGAGGACGCCCGGGACTACGGAGCACGGCTGCCCCGGTCCGTCGACCAGGTGGCGGCCACACTGCGGGCCGGCTTCCCCGCGCTCGACGAGGTCACCGTCCCCGCGCTGGTCCACTTCGACCTGTGGGACGGCAACATCCTGCTGGACCGCCCGGCCGGCGGGGAGCCTCGCATCGGCGGGCTCATCGACGGCGAGCGGATGCTCTGGGGCGACCCCCTCGCCGACTTCGTCTCCCTGGCGCTGCTCTGGGACATCAAGAAGGACGAGGCGTTCCTCGCCGGGTACCGGGAGGCGGGCGGCCGGGCCGACTTCGACGTCCCGGCCCGCCTGCGGCTGGCGCTCTACCGCTCCTACCTCTACCTGATCATGCTCACCGAGACGGTCCCGCGGGCCGTCGACGACGACAGGCAACGCTGGGTCCAGGCGGTGGTGGCACCCGAACTCGTCGCCGCCCTGGACGAGATCGCGGCCCTCACCCCGGTCACCGGAGCCTGAACCGCCGTGAACGGACGCACCGTACGCGACCTCAGACGCGCCAACCGCACGGCCGTGCTCCAGCGCCTCTACTTCGACGGACCCCTCAGCCGCTTCGAACTCGGCCCGGCGACCGGGCTCAGCTCCGGCTCGGTCAGCAACGTCGTCGCCGACCTGGTGGCCGACGGCCTGGTGGAGGAGGCCGGCAGCGTCGAATCCGACGGCGGACGCCCCCGCACGCTGCTGCGGGTGGCGCCCGACAGCGGACACATGATCGGCGTCGACGTCGGCGAGACCCGGGTGCGCGTCGAGCTGTTCGACCTGACCCTCACCGAACTCGCCCGCGCCGAACGCCCGTTGACCGACCGCCGCTATGACGTCGAGGTCATCGTCGGGCACATCCTGGACGGCGTCGCCGAGGTCCTCGCCGCCTCCGGGACGGCCCCCGAGCGGCTGCTCGGCGTCGGCGTCGGGGTGCCCGGCATCGTCGCGCACACCCCGCACAGCGGGGCCGTCGTGCACGGACAGACCATCGGCTGGGACGCCGTCCCGCTGGAGGAACTGCTGCGCACCGGGTCCCCGTTCCCCGTCCGGTACTTCATCGACAACGGCGCCAAGACCCTCGGCCAGGCCGAGATGTGGTTCGGCGGCGGCCGCGGTGCCCGCAACGCCGTCGTGGTCCTCCTCGGCTCCGGTGTCGGCGCCTGCGTGGTGACGCCCGAGGTGGAGCACGGCCGGGCGGTCGAGTGGGGGCATCTGACCGTACGGGTCAGGGGGCGTCGCTGCCGCTGCGGTGCCCTCGGCTGCCTGGAGGCCTACGCGGGCGCCGAAGCGCTGCTGGAGCGCTGGCGCGAGGAGGGCGGGCGGCCGCCCGAGGGGGCCGACGAGGAGACCGCCCTGACCGCCCTGCTCGCCGCCGCCCACCCCGCCGAGGGCACCGCGGGAGACCCGGCCGCGCTCGCCGTCCTGGAGGAGAGCGCCGAGTACCTGGGCGCCGGCCTGTCGGACCTGATCAACCTCTTCCAGCCGGAGCGGATCATCGTCGGCGGCTGGGCCGGGCTCCGGCTGGGCGCACGGTTCCTGTCCGCCGTACGACGCCACGCGACGGCGTACGCGCTCCGGTACCCGGCCGAGAAGGTCACCGTCGACCTCGGACGCCTCGGCCCCGACGCGGTCACCGTCGGAGCGGCCATCGTCCCGCTCGCCGACTTCTTCGCCCGCGGCGGCCGGCGTCCCGAACCCGCACCCCGGGGACCGGCACCGGCCTGGCGGACGGCGCTGGAGGAGCGGACCCCGCGCTGACGTTTCGCCGGTCGGCGCGAAGGTACCCGCGTGCCCGCCAGGACGAAAGGAGCACGCCATGGACCACCGACTCGAAGGACCCGGCGAGAACGGCACGCCGGTGCCCCGGGACTTCCCGGACCAGCAGGCACACGAGGGCGACGACCCCTGGGAGGTCGGCGAGGGCCGGGCCCGGGGGAACACCGTCGACACCACGGATACCGAGGCAGCCGAAGGGGCCGAAGAGGACGTGCCCCCCACCGACGAGGCCGGTACCGGGAGGCAGGGCTCGCAGGGGTCGGACACGGTGCACCCGGAAGAGCCGGAGCCCGAAGAGCCCTCGGGCTGACCTCGCGGCCCTTCGGCGGCTCGGTGCGCCGGGTCGTCGCCGGTCGGACCACCGCCCGCGAACGGCGCTTCACGTTGGTTCCCACGGTGCCGGTGGCGCCCGTGAGCACGATCCTGCCGCCGGTCGAAGTGCTCGCCTCGGGGCCGCCCCAGTGCCCGGTCTCCGGTCACGGGATGATCGGCCCATGAGCGAGATCATCCTGATGTCCGACGCCCGTGTCGCCGCCGTGCCCGTCGAGGAGAACGGCGAACCCCTCGTGGACGTCCGTGACCGGCTCCTCGTCGACGAGCGCAAGAACGAGGACTCCCTGGGCGCCGAGGTCCATCTGCGCGAGGGTGTCCTCGCCCGGCTGATCGAGGCCGAGGCACTGCTGCCCGGCGGCCTGCGCCTGCTCTTCGTCGAGGGATACCGGCCGCCCGCCCTTCAGCGGCAGTACTTCGCGTCGTACACCGACGAGTTGCGCGCCGCCCACCCGGACTGGTCCGCCGACCGTGTCCGCACGGCTGCCAGCCGCTATGTCTCCCCGCCCGAGATAGCCCCGCACAGCGCCGGCGCGGCCGTCGACCTGACCCTCGCGGACGCCGACGGCCGCGAACTGGACCTCGGCACCGCCATGAACGCCAACCCGGAGGAGAGCGACGGCGCCTGCTACACCGGCGCCGGCAACATCAGCGAGGAGGCCAGGGCCAACCGGGCCGTGCTGGGCGGGGCCTTGAGCGCGGCGGGCCTGGTCAACTACCCCACCGAGTGGTGGCACTGGTCCTACGGCGACCGGTACTGGGCACTGGAGACCGGGGCGCCCGCCGCGCTGTACGGGCCGAGGGAACTCGGCAGGCACTGACGCGGCCGGTTCACGCGAACGCGTTCACACCCGTCAGCTCAGCCGACAGCGTCCACAGACGTGCCGCCTGCTCCGGGTCGGTCGCCCAGGCCTTGACGCCGCCGCTCTCGTCGCCGTCGACGGCGGGCTCGGCGATGTCGCAGTCCTCCAGGTAGACGCCGCCCATTCCGGCCAGCTGGGGCGAGGTCGCCGCCCACACCTGTGTCGCCGCGCCCTGCTCCGGGCTCTTGAAACCGGAGGGGTTGAGCGCGTTGCCCTGCTCGTCGATCCAGCCGCGCTCCACCATCTCCGCCTTGGGGAGGTGACGCTGCAACGGGGTGAGGATGCCGCCCGGGTGGAGCGCGAAGGCCCGCACCCCGCGGTCGGCGCCGAGTTCGTCGAGGCGGACGGCGAACAGGACGTTCGCCGTCTTCGCCTGGCCGTACGCCAGCCACTTGTCGTAGCCCGTCCGCCACTGGACGTCGTCCCAGCGCATGCCGTGGAAGTGGTGGGCGCGCGAGGACACCGAGACCACGCGGGCGCCGCCGGGCTCGATGGCCGGCCACAGCCGGTTGATCAGCGCGAAGTGACCGAGGTGGTTGGTCGCGAACTGTGCTTCCCAGCCGGGCCCGACCCGGGTCTGGGGGCAGGCCATGATCCCGGCGTTGTCGATGACGAGGTCGACCGTGCGGCCGGAGGCGAGGAAGCGCTCGGCGAAGGCGCGCACGCTCTCCAGGTCACCGAGGTCGAGTTCGTCCAGTTCGACCCGGTCGAGGCCGGCGAGGGCCTCCCTCGCGGTGTCCGGGCGGCGGGCCGGAACGACGACCCGGGCGCCCGCCTTGGTGAGGGCCCTGGTGGTCTCCAGGCCGAGCCCGGAGTAGCCGCCGGTGACGATCGCGAGCTTGCCGGACAGGTCCGTGCAATTGAGGACGTCGTCGGCGGTGCTGTGGGCGCCGAATCCCGAACCGATCTTGTGCTGTGCAGTGCTCATGGCGGGAACGCTACGAATTGGAGTGCGCTCGAAGTCAAGTCCGCCCCGCCCCGGCACCACGGCCCGGGCATGAGGAAGCCCCGACCGGACGGGGGAATCACGGTCGGGGCTGGTCTGTGGTGGGTATGGATGGCGGTCGCCTCTCGGCGAAAGGCTCCACAGGGCTTCAGCCGAACGATCGTCCCTGTGGGCAAAAGGTGAGGCCCGGGGACATTGTCCCATCCATACCCACGGTTTGTTCAACGGGCAATGACCCTGTGGTGTTCCGTTACGGGGGGCGATTCCGGGTGAGCTGTGTCACCCCTTCCGACCGGTCGGAACGGTCTCGCTCCACAGGTTCTCGGCCTGGAGCAGCAGGGTTCCCAGCACCGTCGTGCCGGCGGCCTCCTGCCCCGCGTGCTCCCGCATTCCGTCCCGCAGCCGCCCGAGCAGTTCCTCCATCTCCGCCCTCGTCCCGTCTTCCACGGACACGTCGTCATCGGCATCCAGCAGACGGCGGCTCTGCGCGTGGCAGACATCGCCGATCAGCTCCAGGAGCCGGGCGTAGGCGTCCAGTGCCGGCCCGTCGGGCGCCGAGGACACCCGGTCGTCGTCGGCGGCCACGGCCAGGGACCGGGTGAGTGCGCGGATGTGCCCGGTGACCCGGCTCCAGCGCTCGTCGTCCTGTTCCGGAGGCGTCTGCGCAGGCGGCCGCCGTACGGCACGCAGCGGGGCGGCCGTCAGACGCAGGCTCTCCCGGCTCCAGCGCCGGGCGGACCGCAGCGCCTCCAGACGGTGTTCGAGACGGGCCGAGGCACGCGACCAGCCCTGCGCGTCCCACCCGCCGTCCCGCAGGTCACCGGCCACCCTGTACAGGACGTCGCCCGCCTCCCCGGCCAGCGCCGCGATGTTCTCCCGTACGTCCCGCAGATGGATCGGCGGCAGCACGAACGCGTTCACGGCGAGACCGATGACCGCGCCGAGCGCGGCCTGCCCCACCCGGTGGCCGACCGCGGACGCCCCGGCGGCGCCGGTGGCGAGCGTGAACAGCGCGGTGGTGGCGCCGTAGATTCCCTGATCGCCGAAGCGCGGCCAGTTCGCCAGCAGCATCAGCAGCGGCACGGACAGCGCCACCGCACCGAGCGTGTTCCCGGTGACGGCCAGGGCGACCGATGCCAGCACCGCCCCGACGCAGATCGCCGTGAACTGCCGTACCGCCTGCATCAGGGAGCTGAACACGGTTGCCTGTACCAGGACCACCGCCACCCAGGGCGCCATCAGGGCCATCGGATCGCCCATCCACACACCCGCGACGAGCCAGGCCAGCAGCGCGGCCACCGAGGCCTTGAGCGACTGCACCACCAGATCGCGTTCCCGGCCGGGCCCGTCCCAGGCGGCGTGGGCGGCCCGGCCGATGGCATGGGCTTCGTGCCGCAGGGCGTGCGCCGACCGGGACCGTGGCCGAACCGCTTCCGTCACACGAGTCATCCCAGGGTTCCGACCCGTCACGCCAGGGGGCTGTCGGCCAGGGACGCCAGCAGGTGGGCGGGATCGTCGTAGATCGACCGGGCGCCCGCCTCCACCAGGTCGGCGCGGGGGATGCCGCCGCACAGCACGCCGACGCAGTGGACGCCGGCGCGGGTGCCGGCCTGCATGTCCCAGATGGTGTCGCCGACGAAGACCGCGTTCTCGGCCGCCACCCCGGCCAGCTCCAGGGCGTGCTCCACGGGTTCGGCGGCGGGCTTGCCCTCCTCGACGTCGTCGGCGCTCGCGGTGGCCATGATCGCGTCGTCCGCGTCGATGGCCTTGCGCAGCGCGGACAGTTCGGCGCCGCCCGCCGAGGTCGCGAGGACCACCCGCCAGCCGTCCCGGTCGAGGCGGCGCAGCAGCCGGCCGGCGTCCTGCAGCGAGGGCAGGCGGTCGAAGTACTGCCCGTACAGGGCCTTGTGGGCCGCGCTCAGCTCGGCGTCCCGGTCCGGGTCGCGGGCCTCGCCGAGGAGATGCGCGACGAGGTCGTCGGAGCCCAGCCCGACGGCCCGGTGCACGGCGTGCATCGGCACCCGGTGCCCCGCCTGCCGCAGCGCCTCCCACCAGGTCGTCACATGCAGGTGGTTGGTGTCCACCAGGGTGCCGTCGACGTCGAACACTGCCGCCCGTTCCATGTACCGCTCCTCTCCTGTCGTACCGCACGGGTACCACGTCAGGCGTTCGCCACTCGGGACGGCACCCGGCCTTCACGGGACCAGGCCAGGAGCTCCTCCAGCGGCCAGGTGGTCACGACCCGCTCGGCCGGCACCCCGCACTCCTCCGCCCTGGCGCACCCGAGGATCTGCCAGTCGAGCTGGCCGGGCGCGTGGGCGTCGGTGTCGACGGAGAACAGCACGCCCGCCTCGACGGCCTTGCGCAGCAACCGGCGTGGCGGGTCCAGCCGTTCGGGGCGGCTGTTGATCTCCACCGCGGTGCCCGACTCGGCGCACGCGGCGAACACCTCGTCCGCGTCGAACTCCGACTCGGGCCGGCCCCGCCCGGTCACCAGGCGTCCCGTGCAGTGCCCGAGGACGTCGGCGTGCGGATCGCGGACGGCGGCCACCATGCGCCGGGTCATGGAACGGGCGTCCATGCGCAGCTTGGAGTGCACCGACACGACCACGACGTCCAGGCGCTCCAGGAGCTCCGGCTCCTGGTCCAGCGAGCCGTCGTCGAGGATGTCGCACTCGATGCCGGTGAGCAGCCGGAACGGCGCCCAGGTCTCGTTCAGCGCGGCCACCACGTCCAGTTGCTGCCGCAGCCGCTCCGGGGACAGCCCCCGGGCCACGGTCAGACGGGGCGAGTGGTCGGTGAGCACCGCCCAGTCGTGGCCCAGTCCGGCGGCGGTGCGGCCCATCTCCTCGATCGGGCTGCCCCCGTCCGACCAGTCGGAGTGCAGATGGCAGTCGCCCCGCAGCAGCGCCCGCAGCTCCGTACCGCCCCCGGTCCGGGGCGCGTCGGCCTCGCCCTCCAGCTTCTCCAGGTAGCCGGGCACGTCCCCGGCCAGCGCCTCGCGCACCACCTGGGCCGTCTTCGGGCCGATGCCCTTGAGCGACTCCAGCGACCCGGACCGCGCCCGCTCCCGCACCTCGTCCGGGGACAGCTCGGTCAGCACCCGGGCCGCCGTGCGGAAGGCACGGACGCGGTACGTGGGTGCCAGGGACCGCTCCAGCAGGAAGGCGATCCGCTCCAGAGACCTGACGGGATCCATGGTCACCTCCACCTCCAGGGTTGCCCAGGCCCGCGTCGCCCGCACGACGGGCCGGTGGTTGGTCCCGTGCGCGGCCGGGTACCCCGGTTCCTTGTCGGATGTCCCCGACCTGTCGACCGGGTGCCGGGTCCCCCGGCGCCACCCTTGTCTCAGGGCAGGCCGGGCAACACACCGCCGTGTGCCGGGCCTCCTGCATCGACCCGCGGGTCCTGGAGCTGTTCGAGCAGGGGGAGACGATCGCCCCCGTGCTCACCCGGCTGGGCGAACACGGGGACTTCGGGCGTCCGGCCACCCAGGGCGCGGTGGAGGCGGCGGTCCTCGCCCCGGTGGGCGGGTGACGCCCGGCTCTCCCTTGCGGGAGATGCGTTCTACGCTCGGTCCATGACCGAAATCGCGAGTCCGCACATCACCAGCCCGCGGATCATGGTGCTCGGGGTGCAGCCGGGAACACCGCCGTTCCGGATCGTGGAGATCGACGGCGAGGTGGTCGGTGAGGCCAGGGCCGTCACCGACGTCCTGGAGGCGGCCGCCGCCTTCGGCATCACGGTCCACGACCTGGACGACCCGGACGTGGTCCGCTGGGTCGGCGGCGACAAGTTCACCTGGCACCGGCACTGACCCACCGGCTCAGCCGACCGTCCACTTCTGGTTGGCGCCGCCCGTGCAGGTCCACAGCTGGAGCCGGGTGCCGTTGGCCGAGTTGTTGCCGGTGACGTCCAGGCACTTGCCGGCCTGCGGATTGACGAGGTCGTGCGCGCCCGTGACGGTCCAGCGCTGGGCCGCGCTGCCGTTGCAGTCGTAGAGCTGTACGGGCGTCCCGTCCGCGGTGCCGCCGCCGGTCACGTCCAGGCACTTGCCGAGCGCGCGGACCGTGCCGTCCGAGCCGACGGTCCACTGCTGGGCCGCGCTGCCGTTGCAGTCGTAGAGCTGTACGGCGGTCCCGTTCGCGGGGTTCGCCCCGGCGACGTCGACGCACTTGCCGGCCAGGCCCCGGATCGCCGCCCCGGTGGCCGTGTCACCGGTGGTGACGGAGACGTGGTCCACCACGAGCTGCTGGGGGAAGGCCGTGGAGCCGTCCGGGTCGCCGGGCCAGTAGCCGCCGACCGCGAGGTTCAGGATCAGGAAGAACGGCTTGTCGAACACCCAGGTACGACCGCCCAGGTCGGAGGGTGTGCGCCGCTGGTAGACGTTTCCGTCCACGGACCAGGTGATCGATCCAGGCGCCCAGTCGACGGCGAAGGTGTGAAAGGCGTCCGCGAAGGCCTGGCCGTTCGGGAGGGAGTAACCGGCGCCGATGCCGCCCGAGCCGGAGTAGCCGGGGCCGTGGATGGTGCCGTGCACGGTCGAGGGCTCGAAGCCGACGTTCTCCATGACGTCGATCTCGCCCGAGTCCGGCCAGTTGACCGGCGTGCCGAGCATCCAGAACGCCGGCCACATGCCCTGTCCGCGCGGGATCTTCATCCGGGCCTCGACGTGCCCGTACTGCGCGGTGAACCTCCCGGACGTGTTCAGCCGGGCCGAGGTGTACTGGCAGGTGCCGTACCAGCACTGGTAGTTCGCCGGGTTCTCGCGGCGGGCCGTGATCACGAGATGGCCCTGGCCGTCGAGAGCGGCGTTCCTGTTGCCCGCCGTGTAGTACTGCCGCTCGTGGTTGTTGACGTTGTCGCCGGTCTCGACCTGCCACTTCGAGGAGTCGGCCGCGGCCCCGGCGGGCCCGTCGAAGGCGTCGGAGAAGGTCACCGCGGCGGCGGGGACGGCGGGCGGATCCGCGTGCGCGGTGCCGGAGGCGAGGAGGACGGACGACAGGGCGGCGAGGAGACATCCGCGCAGCAGGCGTGAGGCGGCCACGGCTCTTCCTTCCCTGCGGCGGCCCGACGGACGGGCGCGCCGGTCGAGGTGGGGGGTGAAGGTGTCGCCTCTTGATTTAAGGGGTGAGGTAAGGGGTCGTCAATACATTGGTACGGACCAGGGGATGGGTGGGTGAGGTTTCCCTACGCCTTCTTCGCCGGTTTGTGCACGGCCCGGCTCAGGCGCCGCCCCAGCAGCAGGTAGCCGATCAGGGCCCCGGAGGTGTTCAGGATGACGTCGTCGACGTCGAAGGCCCGGCCCTCCACCAGCGCGCCCTGTGCGAACTCGACCAGCAGCATCACCACGGCCGTCAGCAGCAGGATCCGCAGCAGTCCTCGGGTCTTC
The DNA here is from genome assembly GCF_055570355.1 of Streptomyces sp. NPDC031225. Taxonomy (NCBI): domain Bacteria; kingdom Bacillati; phylum Actinomycetota; class Actinomycetes; order Kitasatosporales; family Streptomycetaceae; genus Streptomyces; species Streptomyces sp. NPDC031225. Next base: position 75,812 of record NZ_JBVIHJ010000011.1, read on the forward strand.
GGGGCGATGATCGGCACCAGAATCCCGAACGGCACGCCCAGCAGGATGTTCCCGCCGATCTGCTTGAAGGCGTCCCGCATCTCCGGCTGGTCCAGATAGGCCTTGAGGGAGGCGCCTGGATGCAGGTTGGTGTGCGTCAGGTCCACCGACGCGGGCGAGGGCTCCAGCGTCAGCCGGGCCAGCACGACGGCGAACGCCACCATGAACGCGAAGGCGAACACCATCGCCACGAAGCGGACGACGAGAGAGAGCGGATTGCGCCGCGGGCGGGCGGGTTTCACCGCGCGCTCTGTCTTGGCCGTGCCGCTGTCTGACCCCGCTCGCGAACGTGAGGGCGCCCAGGCCATTCGGTCCTCCACTCTGCAACTAACTTATGTGGTGGGGCGATTACCCCTGATCGGCCCGAGAATGCCACCGCACCCCCACCGTCCTCCGGTTTCCCTTCGTACGGTCGCTGCACTCCGGGCGGATGGCGCGCAGCCCGCCGCCGCACCGGCCCGAAGGCGCCGCCGTTGCGGCGCCTTCGGGCCGGGTACGCCGGCGACTGCGTGGGGTGGGTCCTGGTCGGGACCACCGTGCTCGGTGCCCTCTCCCTGCCGGGCAAATTCGGCAGGGTGCTCAGGTGCCGTAGGTGACCTGGACCTTCGTGAAGCCGAGCGAGTTCAGCAGGCCCTTGAGCATATTGGTGGTGTTGGTCTCGGCCCGCTTGGTCAGCTCGCTCTCCTTCGCCGCCTCGGTGATGTGCCTGACCGCGAGCTTCTGCACGGCCTGTTCGCTGTTGGGGTTGTCGGAGAAGAAGTCGCCGAGCCGGTCCAGCAGACCCCGCTGCTTGGAGACCGCGTAGGAGCGGTCGGCGTCCAGGGTGGCCTTGCCCAGCTGGGCGTGCGGCAGATGGAGCGTGGCGGCCGTGCGGTCCCCGTTGACCGTCACGTCGTTCTTGGCGACCTTGCCGAGGTCGACGTAGGCGTCGACCGCGCCCGCCCCGACGTACAGGGTGCGGGAACCGCGGATCGCGTCGGGCAGGAACTTGGTGTCCTTCTCCAGGTCCACGACGACCTGGAAATTGCCGGAGGCGGCGTCGTAACGGCTGATGTCCTGGATGGACTCCAGAAGTGCGGGACCCGTACGGTCGTGGGTCTCCGTGCCGAACAGGTCCTTGAGGCCAGGGAGCACACTGAGCCGGATCCCGGCGAAGAACACCACGAGCACCAGAACCACGGCACTCACCGCCTTCGCCCAGCCGGGCATACGCCTGGACACGCGCCTGATGGGAGTCGTCATGCGACGGCCCTCCTTCCTACTGCACGGATGCCCAGGGACGATGCCCAAAAGCCTTCCTGCACCGTCTTGTTGGCCGATTGGGACACTGTCACAGGCATGACCGGCGCACTAGCGTGGGGAACTTCGCGTACCGGCGTGTCTGGAGACCCTGATGAGCACAGACAGTACGTCCCGGACCCTTCGTCCCATGCACCGCATCCCCCTGCCCGAGTCCGGCCCGCCCCGCCTCACCGCCCTGGCCACCGGCACACCGGTGTGGCTCGTGACCCGCTACGCCGATGTCCGCCAGGTCCTCATGGACCCCCGCTTCGACCGGAAGTCGCTCACGGCCGCCGACGCCCCGCCGCTGCTCGTGGTACCGAACCTGCTGGACTCGCCGGACGGACTCATCAACCAGGACGGCCCGCCCCACCAGCTGCTGCGCGGCACGGTACAGCGGGCCTTCACCCCGCGTGCGATCGCCCGCTGGCGGCCCTGGACCGCCTCCGTGGTCGAGCTGCTCCTCGACGACCTGGCGCGGCAGCCGCAACCCGCCGACATCGTCGAGGGGTTCACCCGCCGCCTGCCCGTGTCGGTGATCGCGCGGCTGATGGGTCTGGAGCACGCGGACTGGGAGCGTATCCGCGACTGGGCCGACCACGCCCTGTCCGGCGGCGCGCACACCGCCGAGGAAGTCGGCGCGGCCATGAGGGAGTTCGGCCTGTTCTGCGCGGAACTGATCGCCGAGCGGCGCAAGGAACCGGGCGACGACCTGGTCAGCGCGCTGGTCGCCGCGGGCGACGGCCTCGGCATCGAGGAGTCACGGCTGGTGATCCTGGTCCTGGGGCTGGTCGTCGCCGGGCACGAGACGACCATGACGGCCCTCGGCAACATCGTCGTCCACCTCCTCACCGACGGACAGGGGGCCTGGCCGGGACTCGCCGAGAGCCAGGAAGCGGCCGAGACGGCCGTGGAACAGCTCCTGCGTACGATCCCGCTGAGCGAGGGCAGGGTGCTGCCCGGTCTGATCCGCCGGGCCGTCGAGGAGGTCGAGGTCGGCGGTGTGACGATCCCGGCCGGTGCCGTGGTCGCCGTCCAGACCAACGCGGCCAACCGCGACCCGGACGTCTTCCCGCAGCCCGGCGAGACCGACCTGTTCGCCCCGCTGACCACACCGAGCGTGGTCTTCGGCGCCGGGCCCCACCACTGCCTCGGCGCGTGGCTGGCCCGCCTGGAACTGGGCCTGGCACTGCACCGTCTGGCCGTCCGGTTCCCGGGGCTGCGAGCCGAGTTCACCCCGGAGACCGTCGAGTGGCGCGAGGGGCAGATGACACGGGGGCCGCGGCGGCTGCCGGTGTCGTGGTGAGGACGCGGCGGCCCGGTGACGGGGCGGAGGGGGCTGAAGGGTCCTGAGATCGCGGTCGCCCGCCACCCGTGACCGCCACATCCCCTCGCCGTGGGTGAGCCCGGCCGGCGGCAGTTCGTTCGCGAACCCGCCGGGCCGGAAGGTTCCCGGTGATCGACCAGCCCGTGCCACCCTCGTCGTCCCCGTGAACCGGGCTCCCGCGGCGTCCGGCTGAGCCGTCACCGGCGCCGGCGCGTCCGGCACCACCTCCGCCTCGAAGGCGGGGCGCGGCTCGTACAGCAGGGTCCCGGCCCGCTCCAGGGCCCGGCGCGGCACGATCGGCGTGAGCCCGCGGAAGTCGGCCGCCGCCCTGAGCGGCCCGACGAAACCGGAGCGGACGAGGGTGACCCGCCGGTCCGTCACGGTTGCGCCGGTTGCGCCGGTCGGCCCAATCAGCCCGGTCCGCATGATCGCGTGGACGGTCTCCTCGATGGCCTGGTGCGAGGCCCGGGGCAGTGCACGGCGTCCGGCCGTCGGGGCACCGCAACCGAATCTCGGTGTTCAGCGGCCAGTAGCATGAGCCGGGCAGCCCAGATGATCATCCGAGGAGCAGGTTCGTGCGAGACATCGCCGTGTTCAGCGGTAGCGCCCACCCCGAGCTGGCGGCGGAGGTCTGCGCTCATCTCGGTGTGCCGCTGAGCCCCACCCGGGTCAGCCGGTTCGCCAACGACTGCCTGGAGGTGCAGCTCCAGGCCAACTGCCGGGAGCGGGACGTCTTCCTCATCCAGCCGCTGGTGCGGCCGGTCCAGGAGAACCTGGTGGAGCTGCTGCTGATGTGCGACGCGGCCCGCGGCGCCTCCGCCCGCCGGATCACCGTCGTCATGCCGCACTACTCCTACGCCCGCTCCGACAAGAAGGACGCGCCCCGCATCTCGCTGGGCGGACGGCTGGTCGCCGACCTGATGGTCTCCGCCGGCGCGAGCCGCGTCCTCGCCATGACCCTGCACTCGCCGCAGGTCCACGGCTTCTTCTCGGTCCCGGTGGACCACCTGCACGCGCTGCGGGAACTGGCCGCGCACTTCCAGAGGTACGACCTCTCCCGCACCACCGTCGTCTCCCCGGACCTCGGCAACGCCAAGGAGGCGGCCGCCTTCGCCCGGCTGATCGGCGCCCAGGTGGCCGCCGGTGCCAAGCAGCGGTTCGCCGACGACCGGGTGAGCATCAGCGACGTCATCGGCGAGATCGGCGGCCGGGACGTCATCGTGCTGGACGACGAGATCGCCAAGGGCTCGACGGTTCTCGAACTCCTGGACAGGCTGCGGGAGTTGGGGCCGCGGTCGATCCGGGTGGCCTGTACGCACGGGCTGTTCGCGGACGGTGCCCTCAAGCGGATCGGTGAGCAGCCCGACGTGCTGGAGATCGTCTGCACCAACACCGTGCCGGTCCCCGACGAGGAACGCACCGACAAGCTGCGGATCCTGTCCATCGCCCCCGCGCTCGCCGAGGCCGTGCGGCGCATTCACAACGGTGAGTCCGTCAGCGCCCTGTTCGACGCGCCCCGAAGCGAGTAGTCAGGTCCCCGAGAGCGTGGAACGAGCCGCTGTCACAGCGTGCCGGACGTGGCCTCGGACTGTCCCAGGGCCGCGTCCAGTGACGGCAGCGGGGGCAGCAGCCGGGCCAGGCCCGTCACCCGGATGATCCGCAGTGTGAGCGGATGCGTGCAGACCAGCAGCAGCCTGCCGTTGTTGTCGAGCACGCGGGACCGGGCGCGGTAGAGCAGTCGCAGCCCGGAGCAGTCGAAGAACTCCACGGAACTGAGGTCGATCACCAGTCGTACGTCCGGCTGTCCCGTGGCCCGGTCCAGATGGGGCAGGACCTCCGCGGCCGCGGCGATGTCGATCTCCCCGCGGAACTCCAGCACCGTGTGACCGCGGTCCTCACGGACGCGCAGATGCCGGGACGGCGGTGCGGGGTCATGCTGCACGACGACATCGCCTCCAACCGGATCCACGAACGGCAAAGGGTGCAGATCACCGGGGGCCGGGGTGACGAGGTGCTGTGAGCCTAGCCGTGTCACCGTGCCCCGAGAGCGTGCAAATCCGTTCCCCGCCCTGCAAGTTACCCTCGTTGGAGTGAATTTGAGCATGTTCGATTGACATATGTCTTCGAATTGCGACCGCCGGTTCGCGACATGTTCACGCGGGGCTCGCGCCCGGCTCACGACAGGGCGTGCCAGGCCTTGGTCAGCGCCTGCCGGAACTGCTCCGTCTGGTGCGCGGTGAGGTCCCGCATCATCCGCTCCTCCAGCTCCCGCACGGGGGCTTCGTGCTGCGCGAGCAGCGCGCGGCCCTCCTCGGTCAGCAGGATCTGCAGCTCGCGCCGGTTGTTCGGATTGCGCTCGCGGCGCACCAGGCCGCGTGTCTCCAGGGAGCGCACCAGATCGGCGATCGACTGGGCGGTGACGAAGGAGTCCCGGGCCAGCTGCGCAGCCGAAAGCCCGTCGTGCCGCTCCAGCACGGTGAGGGCGGTGTACTGCAGGGCGGTGATCCCGGAGGGCCTGACCAGCTCGTCCAGGTGGGAGCGGACAACGAGCTCCACCTGCTTCACCATGTAGAGGAGCGACGGGGGTGCCTTGGTCACCTGTGTGTCGAGCATGGGTTCAGGCTAGAGCATTGACAGGAAACCTGTCTGTAAAGAGACTGCGAACCAACAGGAATCCTGTTGATTGAAATCTTGGCGACGAAGCTGAGGAGCGGTGATGTCCCCCATCGAGATCGAACCCGGACGGCTGTTCACAGGCGGTCAGTGGCGCGAGGCAGCCGACGGCGCGCGCACGGAGGTGGTCGACCCGTCCCGGGGGACGGTCCTCACGACCGTCGCGGAGGGCGGCGCCGCCGACGTGGACGCCGCCGTCCGCGCCGCCCGGGAGGCCTTCGACGGCGGCACCTGGTCCGGACTGAGCGGACGCGAGCGGGGCCGGATCCTGCACCGGGTCGCCGAGCTGATCCGCGCGAACGCCGACGAGCTCGCCCAGCTGGAGAGCCTGGACGTCGGCAAGCCGATCTCCCTGTGCCACGCGGTGGACGTGACCAACGCGGCCAACGACTACGAGTACTTCGCCGCCCTCGCGCACCAGATCGACGGCTCGGTCCGCGACACCCCGATGAACGCCCTCGCCTACACCAGGCGCGAGCCGCTCGGCGTGGTCGCCGCGATCACCCCCTTCAACTTCCCGCTGATCCTCGCCGGCTCCAAGATCGGCCCCGCGCTCGCCGCCGGAAACACGGTCGTGCACAAGCCGGCCGACGAGACCCCGCTCAGCGCCCTCTACATGGCCGCACTGCTCCAGCGGGCGGGCGTGCCGGACGGCGTCGTCAACGTGGTCACCGGCACCGGTCCGGTGGCCGGCGAGGCCCTGCTGCGCCATCACGGGGTCGACAAGATCGCCTTCACCGGCTCCACCGCGATCGGCCGCCACGTGGCCGCCACCGCGGGGGAGGCGCTCAAGCCCGTCACCATGGAGCTCGGCGGCAACGCCGCCAACCTCGTCTTCGAAGACGCCGACCTGGAGAAGGCCGTCGGCGCGATCATCAAGGCCTTCGTCTTCAACACCGGCCAGTTCTGCATGGGCGGACCGCGCCTGCTCGTGGCGCGGTCCGTGTACAGCACCGTGCTCGGCATCCTCGCCGACGCCGTGCCCGGCGTACCGGTCGGCGACCCGCGCAACCCCGAGACCGTCGTCGGTCCCATGGCGGGGGAGAAGCACCTGAAGAAGGTCGAGGAATACATCGACCTGGCCCGCAAGGAGGGCGGCCGCATCGTCTGCGGTGGTGAACGCCTCGACCTCGACGGCGGCTTCTACTACAAGCCCACCGTGATCGCCGACCTCTCCAACGACTCCCGGGTCGTGCAGGAGGAGATCTTCGGACCCGTCCTGACCGTGCAGCCCTTCGACACCGAGGACGAGGCCGTGGCCCTCGCCAACTCCACACCGTACGGCCTGGCCTCGGGCGTCCAGACTACGAACCTCGCCCGCGCCCACCGGGTCGCCGACCGACTCCAGGCGGGCATCGTCTGGGTCAACGACTGGGCGATGCTCGACCCCGCGGTGCCCTTCGGCGGAGTCAAGGACTCGGGCTACGGCCGCGAGTACGGCCCCGAGGCGCTCGACGCCTACACCAAGGTCAAGTCCGTCGTCGTCTCGCTCGACTGAGCACTTCCAAGGAGTTCCTGCGATGTCCCTCACCACCCGTGCCGCGGTCGTCGAGTCCGGCGGCGCACCCTTCACCCTCTCCGATGTCACCCTCGACGAGCCCGGCCCCCGTGAGGCGCTCGTCCGCATGGTTGCGACCGGCCTGTGTCACACCGACCTCGGCGTCGCGAGCGGCGGACTGCCCTTCCCGCTGCCCGGAGTCCTGGGCCACGAGGGCGCGGGAGTCGTCGAGGCTGTCGGCCCGGCCGTCACCGGCGTCGCGCCCGGCGACCACGTCGTGCTGTCCTTCACCTCCTGCGGAGGCTGCCGCAACTGCGACGGCGGCCACCCCGCCTACTGCGCCACCTGGCTGCCGCTGAACCTCCTCGGCGGCCGCCGGGCCGACGGCACCAGCACCATCAGCCGCGACGGCGAACCGCTCGGCGGGCACTTCTTCGGCCAGTCCTCGTTCGCCGAGCGCGCCCTGGTCGACGAGCGCAGCCTCGTCAAGGTCGACCAGGACGTGCCGCTGGAGTCCATCGCCCCGCTCGGCTGCGGGGTCCAGACGGGCGTCGGCGCCGTGTGGAACGTACTGAAGCCCGTCACCGGCTCCACGATCGTGGTCCTCGGCGCCGGGGCCGTGGGCCTCTCCGCGGTCATGGCCGCCGCCCTCACCCCCGCCACGACGATCGTCGCCGTCGACCGGGTCGGCGAACGCCTCTCCCTCGCACGGGAGTTGGGCGCCACCCACACCGTCAACGCGGCGGACGAGGACCTCGGTGAGGCGCTCGCCGCGATCACCGGCGGGCAGGGCGCGGACGGCATCGTGGAGACCACCGGCAACGTGTCCGTCCTGCGACAGGGCGTCGACGCGCTCGGCGCACGCGGCACCGTGGTCGTCGTCGGCGCCCCGCCCTTCGGCACCGAGGTCTCCCTCGACGTCAACGGGCTGCTCGGCGGCAAGCAGGTCGTCGGTCTCACCCTCGGCGACGCCGAGACGCAGAGCTTCATCCCCGCCCTGGTCCGCATGGTCAAGGAGGGACGGCTGCCGCTGCACCGCCTGATCAGCACCTATCCGTTCGCGGACATCGACCAGGCGGTGCGGGACATGCGCGCGGGCAAGGCGATCAAGCCCGTCCTGACGTTCTGACCCCGGTCAGTCCCTCACCAGGACCAGCTTGCCCGTCGTACGGCCGGTGTCGCCCAGCGCATGCGCTTCGGCGGCATCGGCCGGCGGGAACGTCCCCGCGATCGTGGCCCGCAGCAGGCCCTGCTCGACGAGGTCGGCGATCGCCCGCATCCCCGCGCGGTCGGCGTCCACCAGCATGCGGACGGCCCGTACGCCGAGCCGCTCGGCCTCCTCGCCGAACTCGTCCGAACCGACCGGCAGGATCGACACCACGACCCCGCCCGGCCGCAGCACCCGCAGCGAGCGCACGGACGTCTCGCCGCCGAGCGTGTCCAGCACCACGTCGACGTCCTTCACGGCGTCCACGAAGTCCGTCTCCCGGTAGTCGATCACCTCGTCGGCCCCCAGACCGCGCAGGAAGTCGTGCTTGCCCGCGCTCGCGGTACCGATCACGTACGCGCCCCGCGCCTTGGCGATCTGCACGGCCACGTGACCCACCCCGCCGGCCGCCGCGTGGATCAGCACCCGCTGACCCGGCTGGAGATCCGCGTTCTCCACCAGCGCCTGCCACGCGGTCAGGGACACCAGGGGCAGCGCGCCGGCCTGCGTGTGGTCGATCGACGACGGCTTGTGCGTGAGCGCACGGACCGGCGCGACGACGTACTCGGCGTGCGCGCCGTGGCCCCACGGGTACGGCAGCATGCCGAACACCTCGTCACCGGGCTCGAACGTGGCGACCCCGATCCCGACGGCCTCGACCACGCCGGACACGTCCCAGCCGAGGACGAACGGCGGCTCGCCGAGGAAGCCGCCGGTGGCCCGGTGCTTCCAGTCGGTCGGGTTGAGGCCGGCGGCGCGTACCCGGACCAGTACCTGGTTCGCCCGCGGTGCCGGGCGCTCCACCTCGATCTCCTTGAGGACCTCGGGCCCGCCGAGGACGTCCTGACTGATGGCTCGCATCGTGTTCACAGTGCTCATGGTCGTCCAGCCTGCCCGGGCCGGCCCGTCCGGGAAATGGCACGATTGCCAACCTTCGATAGGATCGTGCCATGCGACATGCGGATGAGACCGGGCGGACCGAACGGGTCGTGGTGCTGGCCCTGGACGGCGTGTACCCCTTCGAGCTGGGCATCCCCAGCCGGATCCTCGGCGCCGCCGACGGCCGGTACGAGGTGCTGACCTGCACGGTCGACGGCCAACCGGTGCGCAGCAACGCCGACTTCACCATCGGCGTCGAGCACGGGCCCGACGTCCTCGCCACCGCCGACACCGTGGTGATCGCCCCCATGTCGGCGGAGCGGGTGACCGCCGACCTGCCGGACGAGGTGCTGAGGGCGCTCTCGTACATCCGCCCCGGAGCCCGGATCGTCTCCATCTGCACCGGTGCCTTCGTGCTCGCCGCGGCAGGTCTCCTGGACGGCCGCCGGGCGACCACCCACTGGCAGCTCGCCGGCCTGTTCCGGCGCATGTTCCCGCACATCGACCTCGACCCCGACGTCCTCTTCGTCGACGACGACCGGATCCTCACCTCGGCCGGAGCGGCCTCCGGCGTGGACGTCTGCCTGCACCTCGTCCGCGAGGACCACGGCAGCGAACTGGCCAACACGGTGGCCCGCCGCTGCGTGGTCCCGCCCTTCCGGGACGGCGGTCAGGCCCAGTACATGGAGCAGCCGGTCCCCGAGCAGGGCGCCGCCAGTACCGCCGGAACCCGCGCGTGGGCCCTGGAACGCCTCGACGAGCCGTTGACCCTGGCCGACCTCGCCGCCCACGCCCGGATGAGCCTGCGCACCTTCGCCCGCCGCTTCCACGACGAGGTCGGCCTCAGCCCCGGCCGCTGGCTGATCCAGCAGCGCGTGGCCCGGGCCCGGCACCTGCTGGAGTCCAGCGACCTGTCGGTCGACCGGATCGCCGGCCGCGTCGGCTTCGCCACCGGCGCGTCCCTGCGACAGCACCTGCACGCGGCCATCGGGGTGTCGCCGCAGGCGTATCGGCGGACGTTCCAGACCGCCGCCCGCTGACGTTCCGGGTGGCGCCGAACGTTCCGGGTCCTCTCCGCGTCGAAGGATCATGAAGACGGGCGGCGGACGGGGAGCGGGGATGCGCGGAGCGCTGTGGGCGGTGCTGGTGGCGACGGTGGCCATGACGGTCGTGGGATGCGAGTCCGGGGAGGGCGTCGTCGTCGAGGGCACCGCCCCGGCCACGCCCTACGACGGCCCCCTGAACGTCCCCACGAAGGAACTGGACGAGTACACCCCGCAGGCCGTGCGGGTCGCCTCCGGGGCAGTGAGGGTGACTCAGCGGCTGGCGTGCAGTGCGACCAGCAACTGCCAGACCTGGTCGGCGATGTCGGCGGCGGTGGCGTCGAGCAGGCCGTGCAGCCAGTCGCCCAGGACGCCCGCGAAGGTCGCCGCGACCGCGGAGGCGACCAGCGGGGCGTCGGCCGCGCCCGCGAGTTCGCGTTCCCGCAGGCTGTAGGCCCTCAGATCCCGGTGCAGGACCCGGCCGAGAGGGCCGCCGCCCCCCGGTGACAGAAGGGCCCGGTACAGCGCGGCGCGCGGGGTGAGGGAGGCGAAGAACTCGGCGAGCGCGGGCGGCGCGTGCACCGGATCGGGCCGCCCCCGCCAGGCGTGCAGCGCCTCCACGGCGTCCCGTACGACGTCCGCGCAGGCGTCGACCGCGAGCGCCTCCAGGCCGTCGTAGTGGACGTAGAACGTGGCCCGCCCGATCCCGGCCCGGCGCACCAGCGCGGCCACCCCGACCTCCTCCAGCGGCCGCTCGGCACACTCCGCGAGCAGTGCCTCCCGCAGCCGTGCCCGGGTGCGGGCCGCCCGCGGGTCCTCGGGTGCGGGGCGGGTCACCGTGCGACGAGGACGGCGGCCAGGGCGAGCGCGCCGGGCAACGCCTGCGCGACGAGGATCCGGACGTTGGCGGTGACCGCGCCGTAGACCCCGGCGACGATCACACACGCGAGGAAGAAGACCTGCGCCCCGAACCCGGTCGGATCCGCGGCCACGAGCCCCCACACCAGCCCCGCCGCGAGGAACCCGTTGTAGAGCCCCTGGTTCGCGGCCATGGCGGCGGTCGCCCGGGCCATCTCCGGATCGAACCCGTGAAAGGACATGCCCGGCTTCTTCTGCCACAGGAACATCTCCATCACCAGGATGTACAGGTGCAGCGCCGCCACCAGGCCGACCAGCACGTTCGCCAGGATCTCCATCGAGCTCTCCCTCTTTCTTGGACAGGTGTCCACTATAACAGGACAGGTGTCCAGGAAGATGCGCTGTCAGTCCCGGCCGATAGCGTGCGCGCCATGACCGATCACGATCTGACCGTGCGCCGCGCCCGCCCCGAGGACATCCCCGGACTGGTCGCCTCAAGCACCGGCCTCTTCGCCGAGGACGCGGGCACCAGGGACGCGAACGTCGACGTCGACTGGCCGCGCGAGCACGGGGCGGCGTCGTTCACGGCGGCCCTGTCGGACCCGGCGCGGTTGGTACTGGCGGCGGTTCACCGGGGCGAGGTGGTCGGACACCTGACGGGATCGGTGGCCGAGCCCTCGGCCATGCGGCCCGTCAAGTCGGCCACGCTGGTCAGCATGTACGTCCGGCCCGCACACCGCCGGGCACGCACCGGCGGGCGCATGGTGGAAGAGTTCCTGGCCTGGGCCACCGCACAGGGGGCCGCCCAGGTGGAGGTCACCGCCTACTCCGACAACACGGACGCGATCCGCTTCTACGAGCGGCAGGGGTTCGCGGCCCGGTTCCTGACGTTGCGGCACCCGGGCGGGGGAGCGCCGGCGGTGGAACCCGGCGCGAACGGCCAGACTGACAACGCCAGTTGATGATCCAACAGGAGGAAGCCCACCCATGGCCGCACAGCCCGCACGCCCCGCCGGGCAGCGCAAGCAGGATGCCCTGCACCGACTCGAACACGACGCGGACGTCTGGGTCGCCACGGCCCCGGACGACGGATCGGGGGTGCCCTATCTCGTTCCGCTCTCGTTCCTCTGGGACGGTTCCACCGTCCTCCTCGCCACCCCGGCCCACAGCCCCACCGGCCGCAACCTGAAAGCGACCGGCAGAGTGCGGCTCGGTCTCGGCCCCACCCGGGACGTCGTGATGATCGAGGGCACCGTCGACACCCTCACCCAGGCCGAACTGACCGCGGAAGAGGGGGACCGGTTCGCCACACGGACCGGCTTCGACCCCCGCCGACTCACCACGCCCTACCTGTACTTCCGCGTCCGGCCGCAGCGCGTGCAGGCCTGGCGCGAGGAGAACGAACTCACGGGCCGGGAGCTGATGAGGGACGGGGAGTGGCTGCCCGCCGACTGAATCGGCCGTGCCGGGATATCCGCAAGGTACAAGGCCGCGGGGCGCCAACACCCCGCGGCCGGACCCTTCGGAGGAGACATGGCACTGGTGAAAACGGGGGTAGTCGTGCTCGACTGTGCCGAGCCCGAGAAACTCGCCGTGTTCTACAAGGAACTGCTGGACGCCGAGGAGACGGACGCCACCGCCAACCGTGTCGAGATCAGGGGCGCCGACGGGTTCCGCCTGGGATTCCGGCGCGACGTGAAGGCGACACCGCCGAGCTGGCCACGCCCCGAGAACTCCCTCCAGGCCCACATCGACTTCGTGGTGGACGACCTGGACGCGGCCGAGCGCAAGGTGGTGGAACTCGGCGGCCGCCCGCTGGAGGCGAAGGACGTCTCAGGGCCGTACGAGGAACGCGGTTACGCCGATCCGGCGGGCCACTCCTTCACCCTGCGTCTGGTCACCCCGACCGCGCCCAAGCAGGGCTGAGTCAGTCCCGGCCGCCCTTCTCGGAGGCCGGCCAGACGCCGGTGGACCGCTCGATGGCCTTCGCGCCGGTGCGGTCCACCGCACTGCGCACCACGGCGAAGATGGCGCCCTGGACCGCGGCCGCCAGGAGGATCTCCCCCCAGCCGCGGTCCTGGTCCAGGGCGTCGGGCGCGTCCTCCTCGTTGCGAATCGCCATCCAGGTCTTACGGAAGGCGAGCCCCGCCAGCCAGCCGCTCGACCAGCCGAGGGCGAACCCGAGGGGCTGGTAGGCGAGGGGGAGCTTCATCTTCTTCTTCTTTGCCATGTGAGTCTCCTTACCAGAGTGATACGAGTGATCCGAGTAAGTGGTAGATGAAGGGGACGATCAGGGGCGTCCCCTGTCCGGGACCCGCTCGTCCGGGGGAGGCGGTCCCGGCGGGGTCCCGTCGCCGAACGGACGGCCACCCAGCTCCTCACGGTGATGCGGCGTCAGCCAGCCCGCCAGGTCGGGACCGAGCGGGACGATTCCGGTCGGGTTGATGCCGGTGTGTACCTGGTAGTAGTGCCGTTTGATGTGGTCGAAGTCGACGGTGTCACCGAAACCCGGCGTCTGATAAAGATCGCGGGCGTACGCCCACAGCACCTCGTTCTCCGTCAGCTTCCAGCGGTTGCACTTGAAGTGACCGTGGTAGACGGCGTCGAAACGAACCAGTGTGGTGAACAGCCGGATGTCCGCCTCGGTGATCGTGTCCCCGACCAGGTACCGCTGCCCGGCCAGACGCGCGGTCAGCAGGTCGAGCCGGCGGAACACACCCGCGCACGCCTTCTCGTACTCCTCCTGACCGTTGGCGAAACCCGCCCGGTACACACCGTTGTTGACGTCCTCGTAGACATCCGCCATCACCGTGTCGATCTCGTCGCGCAGCGCCCGCGGATACAGGTCCGGCGCCCCCTCCCGGTGCAGGGCCGTCCACTCGGTGGCCAGGTCCAGGGTGAGCTGCTGGTAGTCGTTGGTGACGAGCTTCCCGCTGGGCACGTCCACGAGGGCGGGCACGCTCACCCCGCCCGGATAGTCGTTCTCCCGCCGGTCGTAGGCCTCGCTGAGGTAGCGGATGCCGAGGACCGGGTCGCGGCCGTCCGGGTCCAGGGTGAAACGCCAGCTGCGGTCGTCCTGGACCGGGTCCGTGATCCCCATCGACAGGGCGTCCTCCAGGCCGAGCAGTCGTCGCGAGATCACCGCCCGGCTCGCCCACGGACACGCACGGCTGACCACCAGGCGGTAGCGGCCGGGCTCCGCCGGCCAGCCGTCCCGTCCGTCGGCGGTGACCCGGTCCGCGAAGTGGCTCTTGGACCGCTTGAACGCCTTCTGGCCGTACGCGCTGTTGCCGTCGTCGGCACTGCCCATGTTTTCCTCCCGTCGTGCGTCTGTCCTGGGACGCGTTCCCCGTTTTCGGCTGTCGGCACGGTGTGAGTGCCGGGGAGCCGGGCAGTCGGCGAAGGTGAGCGGGACATCTACGAACGACAAGAGCGGGACATCCACGAGCAGCGAAGCGGACCGGAAGACGCGCGTCACCGTCCTGGTGGCGCTCGCGGCGAACCTGGTGATCGCTGTCGCCAAGGCACTCGGCGGCCTCTTCGCGGGCTCGCCCGCGCTGCTGTCGGAGGCGGCACACTCCGTCGCCGACAGCCTCAACGAGGTCTTCCTGCTGGCCGCGCTGCGCCGCAGCCGCCGCCCGGCAGACCGGCGCCATCCGTTCGGCTACGGAAAGGAGCGGTTCTTCTGGTCCCTGATCGCGGCCGTCGGGATCTTCGTGATGGGCGGCTGCTTCTCCGTCTTCCAGGGCATCGAGGCGCTCCGCAACGGCGCCGAGGAGGAACTCAGCGGATATGTGGCCGGCCTGATCGTGCTCGGAGTGGCCTTCCTCGCCGAGGGGATCTCGCTGATGCGGGCCCTGCACCAGGTGCACAAGCAGGGCGGCGTCGCCCAGGGCATGCAGGACCCGGCCCTGCGCACAGTCGTCGCCGAGGACGGCACGGCGGTGCTCGGTGTGAGCCTCGCCATGGCCGGCATGGCCCTGCACATGGTCACCGGGCAGGTCGTCTGGGAGGCGTCCGCCTCCCTGGCCATCGGCGTGCTGCTCGTCTACGTGGCCTACCGGCTGGGCCGCGAGGCCAAGGGCCAGCTGATCGGCGAGGCCGCCGACCCGGAATCCAGTGCCAGGATCAGGGAGCTGCTGAACGCGCAGCCCGAGATCGACAGCGTCGAAGCGCTGTTCACCATGAAGATGGGGCTGGACTCGATCCTGGTGGCCGCCCGTGTCGATCTGATACCCGGCCTGGACAGCGAGCGGGTCGAGGAGGTCGCCGTGCGCATCAAGCGGTCCGTCTCCCGGACGGTGTCCGAGGCCGACCAGATCTTCCTCGACGTCACCGACCGGCCGGCCCAGGAGGCACGGGAAAGCCCCGCCGCGACGGGGGAACGCGGCGGGGCCTGAGGCTCGTGTGCCCGGCCGAAACCGGGCCATGCGTCCTCGTACCAAGAATCTTCCGGCAGCGGTCAGTGCCCGTCGACGGGCTCCAGGACGAAGACGGGAATCACCCGGTCCGTCTTCTCCTGGTACTCGGCGTACGGCGGGTACGCCGAGACACCCCGCTCCCACCACTCGTCCCTCTCCGCGCCGGTCACCTCACGGGCGGTGAAATCCCGCTTCACCGGGCCGTCCTGAAGCTCGACACGCGGATCGGCCTTGATGTTGTGGTACCAGACCGGGTGCTTGGGTGCCCCGCCCTGTGAGGCGACCACCGCGTAACTCCCGTCGTGCTCGACACGCATCAGGGGCGTCTTGCGGATACTGCCGCTCTTCGCGCCCCGGGTCGTCAACAGGATGACCGGCAGCCCCGTGTCCATGAGCGTGTTCCCCTTGGTGCCGCCGGAGCTCTCGTACAACTCCACCTGGTCGCGCACCCATTGGGCCGGGCTGGGCTCGTACTCACCCTCAAGAGGCATGCTTTTCGTCTCCTCGTCGTCTGCTGCGGGGGGTCTCGCACCGGGGTCAACACCGTCCGGCGCGAGTTTCATACCCACCGGGTTCCCCGGGACCCGGTCATGTCACGGCAGAACCATCCGCACGGCGAGCGCGGTGATCACGGCACTCGACACGAGCGCCGTCACCAGCCGCCCCCGGTGACCCGTGAGCGCCCGTCCCAGCAGGGCACCGCTCCCGGCGAGCAGGAGCTGCCAGCTCGCCGACGCAGCGAACGCCGCGAGGACGAACACCCCCTGTTCCAGGGGCCGTACGGCCTCCTCGGCACGGGTGCCGAGGACCAGGGCCGCGAAGTAGATCACCGTGGTGGGGTTGAGGAGCGTGATGCCGAGCAGGCCCAGATACGCCCGGGCGGGACTCGGGGGAGGCGGAGCGGACCGGGTGGCGAGCCGATGGCCGCGGTACTGCCGTACGGCGGTGACCGCGCCGCGGGCCGCGAGTGCCACCAGGACCAGGGCGGCCGCCCAGCGCAGCGGCCCGAGGACCGGCCGCAGCAGTGCGGCGACGGCGGAACCGCCGATCGTGGCCACCAGGGCGTACAGACCGTCCGCGGTCGCCACTCCGAGCGCGGCGCAGACACCGGTGCGCAGGGAGGTCCGGGCGGTGAGGGAGACAAGGTAGGTCGCGACCGCGCCGACGGGAACGGCGATGCCGTACCCCGCGAGCAGTCCCGCGACGAGCGCGGCGGTCATGAGCGCGGAAGCGTCGGCCTTCGCGGTCGGCCGGGCTGCTGCTGGACCCGCACCGGAAGAGCGGCGGTGGCGGTCGGCGGCAGGAAGGCTTCGGTCGTCATGGCCAGATGATGGCGGCGACCGACAGCCCGCGGCAACCGGAATTCCAGGTAGGGCCGCCCCGTCACGAAGACCGCCGTCCGTTTCGCCGTCCGGAGGCGACGCTCTCCGGCCACATCGCCCCCGCCACCGATCTGGCCGAACTTGCCGTCGCCGTATAGGTGCCCTGAGCATCTAATGAAGATCTGTACGACGCACCCATCGTCTGTGAGGTCTTCCATGACGGAAACGGAACCCGTCGCCTTCCCCCAGGACCGCACCTGCCCCTACCACCCGCCCACGGCCTACGACCCCCTGAGGGCCGCCCGCCCGTTGTCCCGGATCACGCTCTTCGACGGCCGTCAGGCCTGGCTGGTAAGCGGCCACGACACCGCCCGCGCCCTGCTCGCCGACGCCCGGCTGTCCACCGACCGCACCCGCGACGGGTTCCCTGCGCCCACGGCACGCTTCGCGGCGATCAGGAACCGGAAGACCGCACTGCTGGGCGTCGACGACCCGGAACACCGCGTCCAGCGCCGCATGATGGTCCCCAGTTTCACGCTCCGCCGGGCCGCCGGACTGCGCCCGCACATCCAGCGGATCGTCGACGAACGCATCGACGCGATGATCGCCCAGGGCCCGCCCGCCGAGTTGGTGAACGCCTTCGCGCTGCCCGTCCCCTCGACCGTGATCTGCGCCCTGCTCGGCGTGCCCTACACCGACCACGACTTCTTCGAAGGACAGTCCAGGCGGCTGCTGCGCGGCCCCGAGGCCGCGGACGTCATGGACGCCCGGGACCGACTGGAGTCGTACTTCGACACGTTGATCGACCACAAGCAGAAGCAGTCCGAGCCGGGCGACGGTGTGCTCGACGAACTCGTCCACCGGCAGCTGCGGGACGGCGAACTGACCCGCGAGGAAGTGATCGCGCTGGCGGTCGTCCTGCTGGTCGCCGGCCACGAGACGACCGCCAACATGATCTCGCTCGGCACCTACACGCTCCTCCGGCACCCCGACAGGCTGGCCGAGTTGCGGGCCGACCCCGCCCTGATCCCGGACGCGGTCGAGGAGCTCATGCGGATGCTGTCGATCGCCGACGGACTCCTGCGGACGGCCGTGGAGGACATCGAGGTGGCCGGGACGACGATCCGGGCGGGCGAGGGAGTCGTCTTCTCGACCTCCGTCGTCAACCGGGACGAGGACGTCTACGCCGATCCGGACACCCTCGACTGGCACCGGCCCGCCCGGCACCACATCGCGTTCGGCTTCGGAATCCACCAGTGCCTCGGCCAGAACCTCGCCCGCGCCGAACTGGAGATCGCCCTGCGCACCCTCTTCGACCGGCTGCCCACCCTCCGCCTCGCCGCACCCGCCGGCGAGATCCCCTTCAAACCCGGCGACACGATCCAGGGGATGCTGGAACTCCCCGTGACCTGGTAAGAGGCTCCGCCCATGCAGACCGACCTCCACATCGCCATCGACAAGGACGCCTGCATCGGGGCGGGCCAGTGCGCCCTGGCCGCCCCGGGCGTCTTCACCCAGGACGACGACGGATTCAGCACCCTGCTGCCCGGCCGGGAGAACGGCACCGGCGACCCGATGGCCCGGGAGGCGGCCCGCGCCTGCCCGGTCGCGGCGATCACGGTGTCCGAGAGGGCCGGCTGACCGGTAGGCAGGGCGGCCCGAAGGGTCAGCAGCTGCGGGAACGGGTGCGACGGTGTCCGAGAGGGTCGGCCCGCGTCGGAGCCGTGCGGGACCTCCGACGCGGCAAGCGCCCTCGCGGTGGGCGTCGGTCGCGGGTGCGGGCCCGGAACCCGGTGTCACCGGCGGCCGGAGACGCCGTACAGGGGCATGGGGCGCACGCGAAGTCGTACGCTCCCTCTCGGACCCCTCTGGAGGCAGGAGCAGCAACGATGCAGTACGTGAAGCTCGGTTCGACGGGCCTGGACGTCTCTCGGATCTGTCTGGGCTGTATGTCCTACGGCCTGCCGGACCGCGGCGTGCACGAGTGGACCCTCGACGAGGAGGCGTCGCGGCCGCTGATCCGGCAGGCCCTGGAAGCCGGCGTCACCTTCTTCGACACCGCGAACGTCTACTCCGACGGCACGAGTGAGGAGATCGTCGGCAAGGCCCTCGCGGACTTCGCGAACCGCGACGAGATCGTGCTCGCGACCAAGGTGCACGGGCGGATGCGGTCGGGGCAGAACGCCGCCGGACTGTCCCGCAAGGCGATCATGACGGAGATCGACCACAGCCTGAGGCGCCTCGGCACCGACTACGTCGACCTGTACCAGATCCACCGCTTCGACCCCCATACCCCGGTCGAGGAGACGATGGAGGCGCTGCACGACCTGGTGAAGGCGGGCAAGGTCCGCTACATAGGGGCGAGTTCGATGTACGCCTGGCAGTTCTCCAAGATGCAGTACACGGCCGAGCGGCACGGCTGGACCAAGTTCGTGTCCATGCAGAACCACTACAACCTCCTCTACCGCGAGGAGGAGCGCGAGATGCTGCCGCTCTGCGCCGACCAGGGTGTCAGCGCCCTGCCGTGGAGCCCGCTGGCCCGCGGGCGGCTGACCCGGGACTGGGGCACGGTGACCGACCGCAGCTCCACCGACGACTTCGGCAGCCGTCTCTACCAGGAGGGCGACCGCTCCATCGTCGAGGCCGTCACCCGCATCGCCGGCGACCGGGGCGTCCCGCGCGCGCAGGTGGCCCTGGCCTGGATCCTGTCGCGGCCCACGGTGGCGGCCCCGATCGTGGGTGCGGGCCGGCCGCACCACATCGAGGACGCCGTGGCAGCCGTGGAGCTGGAGCTCAGCGAAAAGGAGATCGAGGAGCTGGAGGGGCCGTACACGGCCCGCCCGATCGTCGGTCACAGCTGACTAGTGCGGTCCGTGCGGTGCGAACTCCGTGCCGCACGGGCCCGACCCCTCGCTCTGCGCCAGCGGCACCCGCGCACCGCTCATCGACAACGTCCGGTAGAAGTGCCCGATCCGCTCGGCGGACGCCCCCACGTAGTGCCCGATGAACGACCGGCGGAACCTGTCGGCCGTACGGTTCGGCTGCGATCCGTGCACCAGGCTGCCGTTGAAGAACAGGACGTCCCCCGGCTCCATGTCGACGGGAACCGCGGCGAGCCCGGGAGGCGGCGCCACGTACTCCCGCGCGAAGGACAGCTCGGAGTCCGCCGTCTCCGGGCAGAACAGGTCCATCCGGTGCGTACCCGGCACGACCTCAAGGCCCCCGTTGTCCCGGTCGATCACATCGCAGGCCACCCAGGCCGCGACACACGTCCCCGGCTCGACCCGCAGATAGAAGTTGTCCTGGTGCAACGCCTGCCCCCGGGCTCCCGGCGGCTTGAAGTAGAACATGCTCTGCGCGGCCAGCACCTCCTCCCCGAGCAGCGTCTCCAGCACCTGCCGCAGCCGGGCGTCCAGCAGGACCCGCAGCGCGAGGTCGTTGATCTCGTGCGGCTGCATCACCCGCGGAAACCTCCGCAGCGGATCCGCGGACTCGCTCGGCTCGAAATGCCCCGGCACCGGCCCGCCCGCGTGCAGCGCCGCGAACTCGCCGCACAGCCGGTCGATCTCGTCGCGGGCGAAGAGCCCCCGGACGACCGTGAAGCCGTTCTCCTCGAACTGCCGCACCCCTGCCTCGATGCCCGTCACTGTCATGTGTCCGCCCTTCGCCGGGATGTGGTCCACTCGTCACGCTAGGCCGCCCGCCGTCCGAGGAGGATGCCCGTGACCGCCGACGGATTGCCCGGGACTGCCGCCGGCACCCCAGATCCACCACCCGGCCTCGTGGTCGTCGGCCGCTACGACGAACTCCCGGGCTACGCCGTCCAGCGGCCGCACGGCGCCGAGAGCTGGCTGTTCACCTGGACGGTGAGCGGCCGCGGCACCCTGCGCCAGGGCCGGGCCGAGACCGTCGCGGGCGCAGGGGACCTGGTGGTGCTCGCCCCCGGCGTCCCGCACCGCTACGGCGTCGGACAGGGCGCCGACCACTGGGAGTTCTGGTGGGCGCACTGCTCGGCCAGACCGTCCTGGAGCGCCTGGCTGCGACCCCATGCCGGCGGCGACGGCATGTACGTCGTCCCTCACGACCCCTCCGGCGGTGACCCGGACGGCGTCCACCCGGACACCCGGGCCAAGGACCCGTACGCGAGGATCGAGGCGGCCTTCCGGCGGATGCTCGCCGACGCCCGCTGGACCGGCACCGGCATCCCGCCCATGACCGCCCCGCCCGCGGCCGCCCATGCCGACGACCGCGTCGCCGTCGCCCACGGCGCCACCGCGCGTGAACTCGCCCTGTGCGCGCTGGAGGAGGTCGTCCTGCTCACCGCCGGTGCCACACACCGGACGCGGACCACTGCAGGCACGGATCCGCGGGTGCACCGGGCCCAGGAGCTGATCGCGGCCGACCCCGGCGCCCCGCACACCGTCCGCTCGCTCGCCGCCGAAGTGTCGCTGTCGCCCTCCCGGTTCGCCCACCTCTTCACCCAGCAACTGGGCCGCTCGCCGATGCGGGTGCTGCGCGAGGCGCGTCTGCACCATGCGGCCCGGCTGCTGGAGAGCACCGACCTTTCGGTGGAGCGCGTCGCCGCGGCTTCCGGCTTCGCCAGCCCCTTCCACTTCAACAGGGTCTTCCGCGCCCGCTACGGGAGGCCGCCCGGGGTCTACCGAACCCGCCCGTTCAATGGTTGACGCGTGACGTCACGGGGCCACCCGGATGCACTGTGTAGTGGACGTTCAATGGTTGACTGGATCTCTTCGCGGAGTTAACTGAATCCTGTTTCCAATTACGGAATCGAGAGCGCGGCAATCGTCGAGGTGCTCAGCTTGACGAATCGTCAAATCCATGCCCGGTGAGCGCAATGCGGAAAACCGTGGGATCTCTTGTTAGGCGTCCCTGACCTGTGCAAAGGTGTGCCTTGTCGGCGCACGGACAATGCGTATTTCCCCCTGTGTGCTCTCGACCCCCTCCGGACGCCCCACACGCTTCAAAAGAGCTGGCACAGGCGGACGAACCCATTGGTATGGACTTAAAGCAATGCAGCATGCCCTCGGGAGGAAATGCCGTCGTGAATGACGCAGGTCTGTCGAATTCTCCGTCTCCGGCTCGCCCGTACGACGTCACGGACGAGCAGCTGAGCGCCGAGCTCAAGAAGTGGAGCGGAACGACACCCGCCCTGCAACCCGTCGGCGAACTCCTCGACCGTCACTGGGAAGCCGCCTTCGCGTACGCCCGGCTGTGCACCGACGGCCCCCGCCCCGCCGGCATGCTGACCACCGCCGCCTTCACCCGTCTTTTCGGGGAGTCCCTGCGGCAGACCGGACCCACGGCCGCGTGGCGTCCCCATCTGCTCGTCACCGTCCGCCGGATCGCCGCCGAGTGGGACGCCGACGGCCGACGGGAGATGCTCCACCCCGCGCTGAGAACCGAGGCGGGCGGCGAACGCGCCACCGCCCGCCTCCTGCCGCCCATGGAGCGGCGTCTGCTGTCCGGAGCCTTCCAGCGGGTGCAGCAGTCCGCCCGCTGCCTGCTGTGGCACACCGAGGTCGAGGGGGAACCGCTCGGTGTCCCCGCCGCGCTCCTGGGCCTGGACGAGGAGGACGCCGGAGTGGAACTCCGGCGGGCCCGCGAACGGCTTCGCGAGGAGTGCCTCCAGGTCCACCGCGAACTCGCCCCCGAGCAGGAGTGCCGGCACTACCTGCGGCTGCTCGACGTGACTTACCGGCGCGGCGGCGTCGACCTCGACCCCGATCTGCGCGAGCACCTGGAGCGGTGCAGGCACTGCATGCACACCGCGGACCAGCTGCACCAGTTCAACGGCCGGCTCGGCCTGGCCCTCGCCGAGGCCGTACTCGGCTGGGGCGCCGTCGCCTATGTGGAAGCCCGGATGAGCGTCGACGACGCGGGAGCGCCGGACGAGGCCGAAGAGCACGCCATGGCAAGGCCGTTCGTGGGGGAGGCCTTCGGTATTCCGCTGCGGCCCGCCACCCCGCCCCAGGCGACCGCCGCCTTCGGTCCCGCAGTCCCGGGGCCCCGCTCCCGTGCCCGCTCCGCCTCCCGCCGCTCGGCCCACAAGGCCGCCCGGCGCACCTCCCGGCGCAACCTCACCGCGGCCGTCCTTACGGTGAGCGGGCTCATCGTCCTGCCCCTGGTCCTGTGGTCCTCGATCGGCCCGTCGGACGGCGACAAGTCGGGCGACGCGGGGCCCACCGAGGTACCGGGCACCGACACGGCCTCCGCGACCAGCGACCCGTCCTGGGCCGGGGCGAGCGAGGCACGCAAGGGAGACCTGAGCGGCCGACTGCACAATGTCGACTCCGGACTGTGCGTCGGTGTCGGCGGCAAGAAGCTCACCCAGGGCGCCGAGGCCGAACTCGCGGAGTGCTCCGCGTCCGCGGACCAGCAGTGGACGTACGAGACCGACGGACAGCTGCGCAGCGCCTCCGACCCCGACCTGTGCCTCGACTCCCACCTCGGCTTCTCGGTACGGCTCGCGCCCTGCACGGGCGCCACCGGGCCCGACGCCAAGAACGTCCGCTACGACTTCACCCTCCAGGGCACCCTCGTGCCGCGCTGGAACCAGGACCTCGCCCTGACGCCCGCCGCCACCGACGGGTCCGGCGCGCTGGTCCTGAAGAACCGTGACGAGGGCTCGGCCCAGCGCTGGGTGTTCGACACCTCGAAGACCGACGTCCAGATGCAGGCGGTCAACTGGGACGCGGAAAGCAGCACCACACCCACCCCGAAGTCCGCTCCCGCACCTTCGAGCACGCCCACGCCGGCCCCGAAGACGTCCGCGACGCCGACCACCCCGCAGGCCACGCCGACCCCGACGAGCAGCTCCGCCCCGAACGCCCCCTGCTACCCCAACCCGTACTACTGCAACGGGGGCGGCAACCCGTACGGCGGCAATCCGTACGGCGGCTACCCGTACGGTGGCGGGTACGGCTACGGGGGCCCCTACGGCGGCAATCGCTGACCCGGCCTCACACCCTGACCTCGCCGACGTGCTCGCACGCCCCGGCCCTCACGCTCCGACGAGCTGGAGCGAACCCCACAGCGCCACCACGGCGGCGGCCAGCGCGGCCGGCACGGTCAGCAGACCGAGCCGGCTGAACTCCCCGAGCCCGACCTCGTGGTCGTGCCGGTGCAGGATGCGCCGCCACAGCAGCGTGGCCAGGGACCCGGCGTAGGTCAGGTTGGGTCCGATGTTCACCCCGAGCAGCACGGCGAGGACCGCGCCGGGGCCGGCCGTGGCGGTGAGCGGCAGCAGCACCAGGACCGCGGGCAGATTGTTGATCAGGTTCGCCAGGACGGCGGCCAGTGCGGCGATCCCGAGCAGCGCTAGCAGCCCCGTCCCGTCGGGCAGCGCATGGCGCAGTGCGTCGGCCAGCCCGTTGTCGACGACCGCGCGCACCACGACGCCGAGGGCGAGCACGAACGCCAGGAAGGCCGGGGCGGCCGCACGCACCACCGAGACCGGGGTGGCCTTCTTCCGGACCAGGGCACGGCCCGCCAGCACCAGGGCCCCCACGCACGCGACCCAGGCGGGATCGACGCCGAAGGCCGAGGCCACCACGAAACCGGCCAGCGTGCAGCCGACGGTGATCAGGGCGAACAGCGGCAGCGCGGGTTCGTCCGCCGACTCGGGGGAGTGGTCGACGACGGTCAGGTCGGCCGCGAAGAAGCGCCGGAAGACCACGTACTCGACGCCGATCGCGGCCAGCCAGGGCAGCACCATGAGCAGCGCGAACCGGGTGAAGCTCAGCCCGCTCGCCTCCAGCGCCAGCAGGTTGGTGAGGTTCGACACCGGCAGCAGCAGCGAGGCCGTGTTCGACAGATGCGCGCACGCGTAGACGTGCGGTTTGGCGCGGGCTCCCATCCGGAAGGAGGTGGCCAGCACCACAGGCGTCAGCAGCACCACGGTGGCGTCCAGGCTGAGCACCGCCGTGATCGCCGAGGCCAGCACGAACACACCGGTCAGCAGCCGGGTCGGGGATCCCGCCGCCCGCCGGGCCAGCCACGCCCCGCAGGCCTGGAACAGCCCCTCGACGTCACAGAAGTGGGCGAGCACCAGTACGGCGGCCAGGAACCCCACCACCGGTCCCAGCTGCTGGACCTCCGCCCACGCGTGCTGCGGGGAGATCGCCCCGGTCGCGACCGTCAGTCCCGCCGCAGGGACGGCGAGCACCGCCTCCGGCCAGCCGAAAGGGCGCATGACCGCCCACGCGAGTACGGCGACGAGCAGAGCGACGGACAGGGTTTCGGCGAGCGGGGTGTTCAGGGCAGATCCTTCGGGGCGCGAACCGACAGTGCCCGGTCATGAAACCAGGCGGGGGTAAGAAACCCGCCAATACCCCGATCCGGGCTGCTCAAGCCCCGGTGCCGGGGCTGAAGGGGATCAGCCGCACCGACGCCTCGGTGCCGGACACGGGGACCTCCCCGGCCTTCCAGAGCACCTTCAGTGGGTCCTCCTCGTCCGGCGGGGTCACCAGGAGCGCGGCAGGGGTTGCGGTGCCCGCCCCGCTGACCTCGGGGTTCGCGAAGGACAGCCCCGCCCAGGCGCTCTGGCCCGGCGCCAGGCTGACCGTCTCCGAACCGGCCGAGGAACGCTTCGGATCCGGACCCAGCTGCTTGCCGGAGGCATCGACGAAGGCCGTGCCCGGGTAGCCGTGGAGCGTGCAGGTGCGGCTCGACCTGTTCGTCAGCACGACCGGGAAGTTCTCCTGTCCGGCCCCCGGGTTGTTGCGGCCGACGGACGCGCCGAGCTCGGAGGTGTGGCAGCGGGTGCCGGAGACCGCGGACGGGGTGAGGGAGTTGCTCACCACGTCGGTCGGGACGCCGCTCGGCGCACCGGTGCCGTCATCGCCTTCCGTACCGGAGCCGGACGGTGTGGCGCTGCCGCTCGCGGGCGCTGCCGTGCCGGACTCCGTGCGCGGGGCGCTCGACGTGCCGTCGCCGCTGCCGCAGCCCGCCAGCAGACCGAGCATCGCGGCCGAGCCCGCGAGCAGGGCCGCCCGCCGGGCACCCAGGGACCTGTTCGTCATGTCTCCACACTCCAGGAGATGTCACGCACGCGCGCGTACGGCGCCTTGTGCCCCGTCGTGCCCCGTCACGGGGGTCCGATGCGGCGCGAGCCGGAAAAGTTCACTCGACCGGAGACGGGTTCACCGGATCGCAGCTCCGCCCGGGCTCCTCGCGGTCCCGCTCACTGCTCGTCGAGGAGTCCGATCTCCGCCCAGATCGTCTTGCCGTCGGGCGTGTGCCGACTGCCCCAGCGCTCGGTGAGCTGCGCGACGAGGAGCAGTCCCCGGCCGCCCTCGTCCCAGGTCTTGGCACGCCGAAGGTGCGGGGCGGTGTGGTTGGTGTCGGAGACCTCGCAGATCAGCGTGGCGGCGTCGTGGATGAGCCGCAGCCGGATGGGGTGGGCGCCGTAACGGATCGCGTTCGTCACCAGCTCGCTCACCACCAGTTCCGCCGTGAACGAGACCTCGCTCAGGTCCCAGCGGCCCAGCTGCCCCACGACCTGCTTGCGGACGGGCGCCACCAGGGCCGGGTCGGCCGGGATGTCCCAGGTCGCCACCTGGGAGGCGGGCAGACCCAGGGTGCGGGCCAGCAGCAGGGCCACGTCGTCGGAGGAGCCCCCGGACGGGAGCAGCGCGTGCAGCACCCGGTCGCAGCTCTCCTCCAGGGAGTCGGAGGGGATGGCCAGGGCGTCGCACAGCAGCTCACGACTGGCGTCGGCGTCCCGCTCCCGGGACTCGATCAGCCCGTCCGTGAACAGGGACAGCACGGTGCCCTCGGGCAGGCTCAGCTCGGCGGACTCGAACGGCAGGCCGCCCAGGCCCAGCGGCGGCCCCGCGGGCAGGTCCACCTCGCGGGGCATCCCGCCCGGCTTCAGCATCACGGGCGCCGGATGCCCGGCCCGGGCGAGTGTGCACCGCCGGGACACCGGGTCGTAGACGGCGTAGAGACAGGTGGCCCCGACCTCGCCCGGACTGCCCTCGCTGCCGGCCTCCACGGACAGCCGTACGACGAGGTCGTCGAGGTGGGTGAGCAGTTCGTCCGGTGCCAGGTCGATGTCGGCGAGGGTGCGGACGGCGGTACGCAGCCGGCCCATCGTCGCCGAGGCCTGGATGCCGCGTCCGACGACATCACCGACGACCATCGCGACCCGCATCCCGGACAGCGGGATCACGTCGAACCAGTCGCCGCCCACCCCCGCGCGCGCGGCCGGGAGATACCGGGAGGCGGCGTCCACGGCGGCCGTGCGCGGCAGGGAGCGGGGCAGCAGGCTGCGCTGGAGGGCGAGAGCCGTCTCGCGTTCGCGGGAGAACCGGCGGGCGTTGTCGATGCAGACCGCGGCCCGCGCCGTGATCTCCTCGGCCAGCAGCACGTCGTCCGGGGTGAAGGGGTCGGGGCGGCGATACCGGGTGAGGACCGCGACCCCGAGGGTCTGACCGCGGGCCTGGATCGGCACGGACATCGTGGAGTGGACACCGAACTCCTTGACCCGCTCGGCGCGGGGCCTGTTCCAGTTGAGCCACTGGTCCAGGCGTCCGGAGGCCACCGTGGCGACGATGGTGTGGCCCGCCGTCAGGGAGTCGGCCTGCGGAGAGGTGGCGGGATACAGCTCCGTGTGTCCGGGCTTCACCACCGCCATCGGATTGCCGGGGTCCACCGACTGGTGGGCGGCGCGGCGCAGCTCGACCGGTGCGGTCAGGGCCGCCGGGGCGTCACCGTGCTCCTGCGGGTCCAGCAGATCGACGCTGACGAAGTCGGCGAGGGCCGGACTGCAGACGTCCGCCAGTTCCTGGGCCGTGCGGGTCACGTCGAGGGTGGTGCCGATGCGCACACTCGCCTCGTTGAGCAGCTGGAGCCGCTCCCGGGCCAGGAAGTTGTCGGTGAAGTCGTGGGCGGCCAGGCAGACGCCCCGCACCCGGCCAGCGGGGTCGGTGATCGGCGCCATCCTGGCCAGCCAGGCGTGCGCGCTGGCCTCGCCGCCGGTCCGCATGTACGTCTGCACGTCCTTGGCCCGGCCGGTGCTGAGCACCTGCAGCAGGTGCTGCTCCAGCTCCTCGCTCTGCTGCTTGCCGCCGATCTCGGAGAGCCTGAGGCCCTGGATGCGCTTCTCGGGCAGCCCGATCACATCGGCCATGGCGTCGTTGACCCGGCGCAGCCGCAGCTGGTCGTCGTACACGGCGACGGCACAGGGCGACTGGGTCAGTACGGCCGTGCCCAGCGGGTCGTCGGGGGAGCGGGGTCCGCCGGGGTCGAGCGGGGTGACCACGAGCCAGTGCCCCGGGCCGCCGTCCGACGAATCCCGGTGGTGGGCGAGCAGCCACACCGACACGGCGGTGCCATCCCGGTGGCAGAGCGTGAGGTCGCCGTCCCAGCGGCCGTCCATGGGCCCGTCGGGCACCGCCTCACCCCCGTTGACCAGGAGGTTCGCCACGGGTCTGCCCACGACTTCGGCGGGCGACCAGCCCAGCAGCCGCTGCGCGCCGGCGTTCCACGCGACCAGCGTGCCGTCCTCCCCGACGACGGCCCGCGCCGTCGCGGCGTCGTCGAACGGGTACACGAGGGTCATCGTCGCCACTCCATTGCGCGCACTCTCAGTGAACAATCACGCCACTTGGGTTCCAAGCCTAGTGCGTCGCGCTCGTGCACGAACGGTGAACCCCTGCGTAGGCCTGGCTCGTCGCCGGACCGCCGTCAAGGGGGAATTCCGGCCGAGGTGGCGCGTGGGACAGAAGCAGCTCACCGAACCCTTGACGGCCGCGAGTGGCCCACCGTCAGATTGTGTTTGTTCACGATCAGTTGTGAGTACTTCTGGGCCCTGATGAGGGAGAGCCGCCATGTCGGTCACTCGCAGATCGGTTTTGCTCGCGTCCACGGCCGCACCGGCCGCCGGCGTCCTTCTGGCCGCACCGGTGGCCGGGGCCGCCGAAGCCGCGGGGAGCGCGTCCGGCCGCCGTACGGTCGCGCTGCGCGACGGCTGGCGCTTCGCGCTGGTCGATCCGGGCGGCATCACGGACCCGACGGGAGAGTACGCGGACGCCGCCGCCCCCGGATACGACGACTCGGAGTGGCGTGAGGTCGCGGTGCCGCACGACTGGAGCATCGAGCTCGCCCCGACCAGCGGGAACGGCACCACCAGCGGCACCGGGTTCTTCCCCGGCGGCCTGGGCTGGTACCGCCTCGCCTTCACCCTGCCGCCGGCCATGGCGGGCAAGCGGATCTCGGTGGAGTTCGACGGCGTCTACATGGACTCGTACGTCTACTGCAACGGCACCGAGGTGGGCCGCCACCCCTACGGCTACACCGGCTTCGCCCTCGACCTCACCGGTCTGCTGCACACCGACGGCACCACCGCGAACGTGATCGCGGTGAAGGTGCAGAACCGGCTCCCCAGCAGCCGCTGGTACTCGGGCAGCGGCATCTACCGGCAGGCCCGGCTGGTCGTCACCGAACCGGTGCACGTGGAACGCTGGGGCACCCGCGTCACCACCCCGGAGATCACCGGGAAGCGGGGCGTGGTCCACGTGAGCACCTCGGTGGTGAACGCTTCCGGCGCCGCCGCGGACGTCGAGGTCCTCTCCCGCGTCGTCGCCCCCGACGGACGTACGGTCGCCCGAGCCTCCTCCACGGTCGCCGTCACCGACAAGGCGACCGCGACCCATGAACTCACGGTCCCCGCACCGCGGTTGTGGGACCTCGACACCCCGCACCACCGCTACACGGTGCACACCGAACTGCGGGTCGGCGGCAGCACCACCGACACCCACCGCACCCCCTTCGGGTTCCGCGCCTTCCGCTTCGACCCGGACGAGGGCTTCCATCTCAACGGCACCCACCACAAGCTCAGGGGTGTCGACCTCCACCACGACCTGGGCGCCCTCGGCGCGGCCGTCAGCATCGACGCGATCCGCCGGCAGATGACCCTCATGAAGTCGATGGGCGTCAACGCCTTCCGCACCTCCCACAACCCGCCCTCCCCGGAGATGATCCAGGTCTGCGAGGAACTGGGCATCGTGATGCTGGTGGAGGCCTTCGACTGCTGGAAGAGCCCCAAGACCCGCTACGACTACGGACGGTTCTTCGGCGAGTGGTGCGAGCGGGACGCGACCGAGATGGTCCTCGCGGCCCGCAACTCGCCCGCGGTGCTGCTGTGGTCGATCGGCAACGAGATCCCCGACTCCACGTCCACCGCCGGGCTCGCCATGGCCGACCGGATCATCGCCGCGATCAAGGCCGTCGACGACACCCGCCCGCTGATCATCGGCTCCGACAAGTACCGCCGTCTGCCCGCCAAGGGCTCGGCGGCCGATCTGATGCTGGCCAAGCTGGACGGCCTGGGGCTGAACTACAACACCGCCAAGTCGGTGGACCAACTGCACGCCGCCTACCCGCACCTGTTCCTCTTCGAGTCCGAGTCCTCCTCGGAGACCTCGACGCGCGGCGCCTATCAGGAGCCCGAGCACCTCAACACCGGCGAGAACCACACGCCGGGCAGACGCGAGACCTCGTCGTACGACAACAACCTCGCCTCCTGGACCATGAGCGGCGAGTACGGGCTCAAGAAGGACCGGGACCGGAGGTGGTTCGCCGGGCAGTTCCTCTGGTCGGGCATCGACTACATCGGGGAGCCCACGCCGTACGACGTGTTCCCGGTGAAGGCGTCCTTCTTCGGCGCGGTCGACACCGCCGGCTTCCCGAAGGACATGTACCACCTCTTCCGCAGCCAGTGGGCCGACGAACCGATGGTCCATCTCGTTCCGATGACCTGGAACCACGCGGAGGGCGACACGGTCGAGGTGTGGGCGTACGCCAACGTGCCCACCGTCGAGCTGTTCCTCAACGGAAAGTCCCTCGGCACCCGGAGCTTCGACATCAAGAGGACCACCGACGGCCGGGAGTACCTGGAGACCACGGAGACGACAGGCGACGACAAGACCTTCACCGACGGCCCCTACCCCGGCAGTTACACCAGCCCGAGCGGCAGCGCGGGCAAGCTGCACCTGTCGTGGGAAGTGCCGTACGCGCCCGGCGAGTTGAAGGCCGTGGCCCGCAGGAAGGGGAAGGCCGTCGCCACCGATGTGCTGCGCACCGCCGGCGACGCCCACGCCGTGCGGCTCACCGCCGACCGCAAGTCGCTTGCCGCCGACGGGCGTTCACTGCTCTTCGTCACCGCGGAGGTTGTCGACTCCCGGGGCGTGGTGGTGCCGGACGCCGAGCATCCGATCTCCTTCGAGGTCACGGGCGGTTCCCTCGCCGGGCTCGACAACGGCCGGCAGGAGAGTGCCGAGCGCTACCAGGCGAGCACCCGGACCGCCTTCCACGGCAAGGCCCTCGCGATCGTGCGCTCCGGAACCGAGCCGGGCGTCCTGAGAGTCAGGGCGAGCGCGCAGGGGCTGCGGACGGGCACGGCGAAGGTGCGCACCACCGCGTCCCGGTCGGCCGCCGTGACCGAGCCGGCCACCTTCGCCGCAGACCCTCCGGTGCCTCCGAACCACCCGCACGCGGACGCCAGTTACTCCGGCCGACCGGACACCCTTCCCGCCGCGATGCTCGACGGCGACCCGGCCACCGGCTGGTCCAACGCCTTCAGCAAGGCCGCCACCGCCCTGCTGCCCGCGTTCAGCGGTGCGAGGGCCGGGGACTGGGTCTCCGTGGACCTCGGACGCACCAGGACCCTCGACCGGGCCGAGATCTCCTTCACCCTGAGCGCGACGCACAGCCTCCCGGCCGCAGTCGAGGCCGAAGTGTGGGACGGCAAGCGGTATGTGCCGGTCGAGGGCGCCTCGGTCGTCTGGGCCGCCGCCTCCGACGAACCGACGGTGATCACGTTCGCCGCCGTGGGGGGATCCCGCCTCCGGCTGACCATGACCAGCGCCTCACCGGGAGGGCCCAAGGGCGCTGTGCGCATCAGCAAGTTGGAGGTACCGGCCGTCTGAGAGCCGGCCCGGAGAACGGTCCGGCCGGGATTCCGTCCTGTCCGGACCGTTGACGGGGTGTCATGACTGCAACAACCATGGCCTGCGTCCGCATCTGGGAGCGCTCCCATCACGAGCGTCCCCCGCCCCTCACTGGAGGAGCCCAGACGTGAAACGACGCAGAACCACCTTGCTGTGCCTGACGGCCTTGCTGGGAACGGCACTTGTGGCCTCACCCGCGTCCCCGGCCGTCGCCGACGAGGTCGAGCAGCTCAAGAACGGCACCTTCGACACCGCCACCGAGCCCTGGTGGACGAGCAGCAACGTCACCGCGGGCCTGTCCGACGGACAGCTCTGCGCGAACGTGCCGGGCGGCACCGCCAACCGCTGGGACGCCGCCGTCGGCCAGAACGACGTCACCCTGGTGAAGGGGGAGTCGTACAAGTTCTCCTTCACCGCGAACGGATCGCCCGAGGGCCACGTCCTGCGGGCGATCGTCGGGCTGCAAGTGGCGCCCTATGACACCTACTTCGAGGTGAGCCCCCAGCTGAGCGTCTCGGGGAACTCCTACTCCTACACGTTCACCTCGCCCGTCGACACCGCACAGGGCCAGGTCGGCTTCCAACTCGGCGGCAGCGCCGACCCGTTCCGCTTCTGCATGGACGACGTGTCCCTGCTGGGCGGGGTCCCGCCCGAGGTGTACGAGCCCGACACCGGGCCGCGCGTGCGCGTCAACCAGGTCGCCTATCTGCCCGCCGGACCCAAGAACGCCACCCTGGTCACCGACGCCACGACGAAACTGCCCTGGCAGCTCAAGAGCGCAGCCGGTGCCACCGTCGCCCACGGCTGGAGCGTGCCGCGGGGTATCGACGTCTCCTCCGGGCAGAACGTCCACTCCATCGACTTCGGCGCCTACAGGAAGCGCGGCGCGGGCCTCACCCTGGTCGCGGACGGCCAGACCAGCCGGCCCTTCGACATCGGCACGAGCGCTTACGAGCAGCTGCGGACCGACGCGGCGAAGTACTACTACACCCAGCGCAGCGGCATCGCGATCCGCGACGACCTGCGCCCGGGCTACGGCCGTGCCGCCGGGCACGTGAACGCGGCACCCAACCAGGGCGACAAGAACGTGCCCTGCCAGCCGGGCGTGTGCGACTACACCCTCGACGTCACCGGCGGCTGGTACGACGCCGGCGACCACGGAAAGTACGTGGTGAACGGTGGCATCTCCACCTGGGAGGTGCTGAGCACGTACGAACGCGAACTGCTGGCCCGCACCGGGCAGCCCGGGAAGCTGGGCGACGGCACCCTCGCGATCCCGGAGAGCGGCAACAAGGTGCCCGACATCCTCGACGAGGCCCGCTGGGAGCTGGAGTTCCTGCTGAAGATGCAGGTGCCGGACGGGCAGCCGCTGGCCGGGATGGCCCACCACAAGGTCCACGACGAGCAGTGGACCGGCCTGCCGCTCCTGCCGAGCGACGACCCGCAAAAGCGTGAGCTGCACCCGGCGTCCACCGCGGCGACCCTGAACCTGGCCGCGACCGCCGCGCAGGCCGCCCGCCTGTACAAGCGGTACGACAAGGCGTTCGCCGCGAAGGCGCTGGCGGCCGCCCGCAGGGCATGGACCGCGGCGCTCGCCCATCCCGATCTGTACGCCTCGGAGAGCGACGGCATCGGAGGCGGCACCTACGCCGACAACAACGTCTCCGACGAGTTCTACTGGGCGGCGGCCGAGCTGTATCTGACCACGGGAGAGAAGGCGTTCCAGGACCACGTGCTCGCCTCACCCGTCCACACCGCCGACATCTTCACCCCCGTCGGCTACGACTGGGCCCGCACAGCCGCCGCGGCCCGTCTGGACCTGGCGACCGTGCCGAGCAAGCTGCCCGGCCGGGACAAGGTCCGGCAGTCGGTCGTCAAGGGCGCCGACCGCTACCTGGCCACGCTGAACGCCCACCCGTACGGCATGCCGTACGCCCCGGAGGGCAACCTCTACGACTGGGGTTCCAACCACCAGATCCTGCACAACGGGATCGTCATCGCCACCGCCTACGACATCACCGGAGGCTCGAAGTACCGTGACGGCGCCCTCCAGGGCATCGACTACATCTTCGGCCGCAACGCGCTGAACATCTCGTACGTCACCGGCTACGGCGAGGTCAACTCCCACAACCAGCACGCCCGTTGGTACGCCCACCAGCTCGACCCGAACATGCCGAACCCGCCGAAGGGAACCCTCGCGGGCGGGGCGAACTCGGGCATCCAGGACCCCTACGCGCAGAGCAAACTCCAGGGCTGTGTCGGCCAGTTCTGCTACATCGACGACATCCAGTCCTGGTCGACCAACGAGCACACCATCAACTGGAACTCGGCCCTGACCCGGATGGCGTCCTTCGTGGCGGATCAAGGCTGACCTTCGGGTGCTCCACCAGCTCACCGGGCCGCTCGTGCGCGGTGAGCGTGTGGAGTTCGGCCTGATCGAGCGGCTGGTGCACCTCGACGTACTCACCGTGCGGCAGCCGCTTGATCACGCCGGTCTCCCGGCCGTGCAACACCAGCTCCCGGTCCCGGAGTTGGAGACCCAGGCAGATGCGCCGGGTGGCGACGAAGACCACCGCCGGGACGACGAACATCCCGATCCGCACGGCCCATGTGACCGTGTTGATCGACAGATGGAGCCGGGTCGCCACGATGTCGTTGCCGCCGCCCGCGAGCAGGATCAGGTACAGGCTGATCCAGGACGCGCCGATCGCCGTACGCACGGGACGGTTGCGCGGGCGGTCCAGCAGATGGTGCTCCCGCCGGTCCTTGGTGAACCGGGCCTCCAGGAACGGATACACACCGATGAAGACCAGGAGGAGGGGGAAGATCACGACCGGGATCAAGACCCCGAGGACCAGTGTGTGTCCCCACAGGGTGATCTCCCACCCCGGCATCACCCGCACCAGCCCCTCCGCGAACCCCAGGTACCAGTCAGGCTGGGCGCCCGTGGAGACCTGGTCGGCGCGGTAAGGGCCGTACGACCAGACCGGGTTGATGGACGCCACGGCCGCGATGAACGTGAGCGTTCCGAAGACCAGGAAGAAGAAGCCGCCCGCCTTCGCCAGGTACACCGGGAAGAACGGCGTTCCGACCACGTTGCGTTCGGTCTTTCCCGGGCCCGCGAACTGGGTGTGCTTGTGGTGGACGACCAGGATCAGGTGGGCCACCACGAGGGCCGCCATGATGCCCGGGATCACCAGGATGTGCAGCGAGTAGAAACGGGCCACGATGTCGTGGCCGGGGAACTCGCCGCCGAACAGGAACAGCGAGAGATACGTCCCCACGATCGGCACCGACAGGGTGGCGCCGTAGACGAACCTGAGGCCCGTGCCCGACAGCAGGTCGTCCGGCAGGGAGTAGCCGAAGAGGCCCTCGAACAGGCCGAGGAACAACAGGGCCCAGCCGAACAGCCAGTTGACCTCGCGCGGCTTGCGGAACGAGCCCGTGAAGAAGTGCCGCATCATGTGCGTGAGCATGGCGGCCACGAAGACCAGCGCCGACCAGTGGTGGAGCTGCCGGATCAGCAGTCCGCCGCGCACGTCGAAGCTGATGTCCAGCGTCGAGGCGTACGCCTCCGACATGCGCACGCCGTTCAGGGGCGTGTAACTGCCGTGGTACGTCACCTCGTTCATCGACGGATGGAAGAACAGGGTCAGCCACACACCGGTCAGGATCAGCACCACGAAGCTGTACAGGCAGATCTCGCCGAGCAGGAAGGACCAGTGGTCCGGGAAGACCTTGCGCAGGTACTTCGCGCCGAGCGTGCGGGTGCCGAGACGCCCGTCCAGCCAGCCCGCCACCCGCTCGCCCCTCGCCGGCCGCGCCGGACGCTGTGTGAGGGTCACGCCTCCTCCTTCCGGACGTGCGTGAGCTTGTCGGGATTGGTGACGACGAAGAGGTTCGAGACCCGGTCGCCCTCCGGCGTGAGGTCCAGGACGATCACCGCGAGCGGCGAGCCCTGCTCGAACAGCACGGCCGCGTCGTCGCCGTTGACGCGCCGGTACCGCAGGTCCAGGTGCCGTGTCCCGCCCCGCTTCGCGTACCCGGCGAGCAGCCGGGCCGCCTTGTCCCGGCCGTGCACCGGACGCAGGGCCTGCTTGCGCATGCCGCCGCCGTCCGTCCACACCGTCACGTCCGGCGCGAGGATCTCCAGCAACTCGGCGATGTCCCCGCCGACCGCTGCCCGCACGAACCGTTCGGTCGCCTCCCGGCGCACCCGGGGATGCGCCTCGTACAGCGGCCGGCGGGCATGCACATGGGCACGCGCCCGGTGCGCCAACTGCCGTACGGCGGCCGGGGCGCGATCGATGATCTCCGCGATCTCGGTGTGGGCGTACCCGAACACCTCGTGCAGCACGAACACCGCGCGTTCCAGCGGGGACAGGGACTCCAGGACCACCAGCATCGCGAGCGACACGGACTCGGTCCGCAGCGCCGGGCCGTCGGCGGCGGGGGCCTCGTCGGTGACCAGGGGCTCCGGCAGCCACGGACCGACGTAGGTCTCACGGCGGCGGTTGACCACCGCCCGCCGCTGGAGCGCCTGGTTGACGGCGATCCGGACCAGATAGGCACGCGGGTTGTCGATTCCGCCGGTGCCCCGGCGCGACCACGACAGCCAGGTCTCCTGGAGCACGTCCTCGGTGTCGGCGACACCGCCGAGCATGTTGTAGACGACACCGAACAGCAGCTCTCGGTGCTCGACGAAGACACCGGTCGCGTCTTCGACGTCGGGAACGGGTATCTCGGACATGTCGTGTGGCCTCCCAGTGGCACGCTCACTACTGCGAGGCCTTCAGCTACCGGAATGTGACATCGGACGGCCCGAATGTGACCCACGCCTCACCGAGCCGGGTCGGTGGGCCGGGACGCGCCGAACGTCCTGCGGGATTCGGACAGCATGTTCGTGAGCTCGTGGTACCGCCGAAAACATGGCTTGAACTGGGAGTATTTACGGTTGAGTACCCGAGCGGTACCGTGAGGACATGCCAGCTCTCAACGTGGAGTTCAGCGATCGCGAGCTAGAGGACCTGCGGCAGATCGCCAAGGAGCGCGGTACGTCGATGAAGGCCCTCGTACGGGAGGCTGCCGCGGCCGACATCGCCCGGCACCGGGCCCTCCAGGAAGGCGCGGAGGCCTTCCGGCGGTTCTTCGCCGCCCATGCCGACGAGTTCGCCGCCGCGTTCCCCGAGGACGAACCGGCGGCCGAGGGCACGGGGCGGGTCGGCTGACCGATGGCTTCCGTCGTCCACATCGACGTGCCCTGGCTGCTCCAGCGGCACGAAGAGGTCCTGCCCGAGCAGCCCACGATCAACGACTTCTCGGCCCTCGTCGCCGCCGTCGCCCGGCATCGCGTCGACCCGCCGCGGCTCGGCGTCGACTCCGACCCGGCCTGGCGTGCCGCCGCTCTGCTGCACACCCTCGCGCTGCTCAAGCCCTTACCGTCCGCCAACGCCCGCTTCGCCTGCGCCACCGCCGTGGCCTACATGTTCGTCAGCGGTGTGGGCATCGACCCGCCCTACGGTGCCCTCGTCGACCTCGCCCGCGACCTGATCTCCGGCAAGACCGACGTGTACGGCGCGGCGGACCGGCTGCGCTCCTGGCAGATCTGAGCCGGCCGAGCGGATCCTGAGCCGGACTGAGGGCCGGAGCCAGGCGCCCCGGCCGGCCGTCGGCCAACCCGCCCCCGGGGCCGCCGACCGGGGGCGGGAGGAACAGGGCCGGCGGCCGGGGCTTCGCGCGGGAGAGCCGCCGTGCCGCGCGGGGCCTTCGAGAAGGACCGGTACCAGTGGACTACCCGTCGCCGTGCGAAGGGAGCGTGCGCGGCGCTCCGGCGCGTGCGCGGGTTTCACACGGGGCGCATGGAATGTCGAAAGCGGGTACGGGTGAACGCAGTTGCGAGGGCCTGCGGCGAACTTTCCCGTGTCTCCGATGTTGCCCGGGTGCCTTGTTGGTCACGAGTGACTTGTGCAATGGTGAACCACCTGTGTGGGGGGCAGGGGCCGGGCTGCATTCGTCCCGTGGGGAACCGGGATGGACAGGCGTCGGTGAATTCGTGCTTCCCACGCCCGCCCGAAAGGGATGCGCCCTTCGGCGCTTTCTTTTCGGCAACGAGAACTTCTGTGAGTCCCATGCCCGTGGGAAGGAATCCGCTCAGTGCCCACCCCCCACCCACCGCTCCCGCCTTACCCGCCGCCGGGCGCCGCGTCCGGCGAATCCGACGAGGACCTCGCAGCCCGGCTCAGAGGCCGTCCCGACGGCGAGGCCGCCCAGTCCGTCGCGCTGCTCATGGCGCGCCACTGGAAACCGGCCCACGAATACGCGGTCATCTGTCTCGCCTCCCCGTCCGAGACCGCTTCCATGGTGGCCACGGCCGCCTTCCACCAGGTACTGGACCGGCTCGCGCTCGGCGAACCGGCCCTCGCGCTGCGGCCCAGAACCCTTGTGGCCGTGCGGGACACGGTCAAGGAGTGGACGGCCGAGGACCGGATAACCGACGTTCTGCCGGATTTGGTGAAACCCAACGGCGGCCGGGGTATGCGGGCCGCGAAGTCCATGACACCGGAAAACCGCAAGCTCGCCGAGCGGTCATTCCAGTCCCTTCCCGGACTCGCCCGCTGTCTGC
Source organism: Streptomyces sp. NPDC031225 (assembly GCF_055570355.1). Taxonomy (NCBI): domain Bacteria; kingdom Bacillati; phylum Actinomycetota; class Actinomycetes; order Kitasatosporales; family Streptomycetaceae; genus Streptomyces; species Streptomyces sp. NPDC031225. Next base: position 113,954 of record NZ_JBVIHJ010000011.1, read on the forward strand.
TGTGGCACACCGAGGTGGAGGCGGAGTCGATTACCGTGCCCGCCGCACTCCTCGGCATGGCCACCGACACCGCGTCGACGGCGCTCGAACAGGCGCGTGAAAAATTCCGGGAAGGATGTGTACATGCCCATCGGGAACTCGCTCCGACCAAGGACTGCCGCTTCTACAACCGCCTCCTCGACGTTCCGATTCGTCGCGGCGGAACCCTGCTGCCGGATGTCCAGCAGCATCTCTCGGAGTGCCGCTACTGCCGTTCCGCCGCGGAACAACTGAGCCATTTCGAGGGCGGTCTGGGCATACTGCTCGCCGAGGCGGTGCTCGGCTGGGGTGCCCGCCGCTATCTCGAACTGCGCGCCGGGCGTACGCCCCAGGAGGCGGGACGCCGGGGCAGCGGCCGGCACGGGGCGGCCCGCCGCCGCATCCTCGCGCGCATTCCCACACCCGGCCGGCGCGATCCCGGCACGGGTGGCGGACTGCGGTCCTCTCGGACGCTCCTCACCGGCGTGGGCCTCACCTCCGCGGGACTCCTCGCCGTCATGCTCGCCTCCGGGCTGTGGTCGCACGACGACGGGGCCGACCCGGCCGCCTCCACCAGCGCCAGCGACGAGGGCGTGGTCCCGGGAGCCGGGCCCGGGACGCCGGGCACCGCCCAGCTGCCCAACGCACCCGAGGTGACCCGGCTGCGCAACGCCGCCGCCGGCCTCTGCCTCGACATCCGGGGCACGCCCAAGGAGGGCGCCGCCGCCGAACTGGCGACCTGCTCCACCGAGCGGACCCAGCAGTGGTCGTACGAGATCGACGGCCTGCTGCGCAGCGAGGCGGATCCCGAGCTGTGCCTGGACTCGCATGTGGACGCGGGCGTGGTCATCCTCGGCGAGTGCGCCGACGCGAAGGCGAAGCGAGGCGGTGATGTGCGCTACGACCTCACCGTGCAGGGGGAGTTGCTGCCCCGCTGGGACGAGCAGCTCGCTCTCGCCACCACCACCGAGGCCCCGGGCGCCGACATCGTCGTCAAGGTCCGTGACCACTCGGACCAGCAGCGCTGGCTGACCGACCCCGCCACCGACGCCAGCCCCGGCTCGCTGTCGGTCACCGGGAGCGAGGCCCCGCAGGCGCGGCCCGCCGACCTCACGGACCGGACCTAGGAACAGGGGGAGGCCTTCCCGCAAGGAGGCCTCCCCCTGTCAGGCTGGGCTCTCCACGAGGTCGTCGGGGCCGATCGTCGCCGGTGTCGCGTGCCCGGACAGCGCCAGCGTGAGGTCCAGCTCGGCGAGCAGGCAGCGGATCACGTGCTCGACGCCCGGCTGCCCGTCGAGGCCCAGGCCGTAGACATAGGGCCGTCCGAGGAGGACCGCGCGGGCGCCGAGCGCGAGGGCCTTGAAGACGTCGTCGCCGGTGCGGATCCCGCTGTCGAAGAGCACGGTCAGCCGGTCACCGACCGCCTCCACCACCCGTGGCAGTGCGTCGGCCGCGGCGACGGACCCGGCCACCTGCCGTCCGCCGTGGTTGGACACCACGACCCCGTCCATCCCGGCGTCGGCGGCCAGCCGGGCGTCGTCCGGGTGCAGGACACCCTTGAGCACGATCGGCCCGTCCCAGTGCTCCCGCAGGAACGCGAGATCGGGCCAGGTCTTGCCGGGGTCCGCGAACATCCCGACGAAATGCAGGACGGCCGCGTTCGGGTCCTCGTGCACCGGCTTGGCCAGGCCCGCCTGAAAGGCCGGGTCGGAGAAGTAGTTGGCGGTGCCCACGCCGTGCAGGAACGGCAGATACGCCTGGTCGAGGTCGCGGGGCCGCCAGGACAGCAGCGGGGTGTCCAGGGTGACGACCAGGGCCGTGAACCCGGCCGCCCTCGCCCGGTTCAGGAAGCTCAGGGCCACCTCGGGGTCCTTCGGCCAGTACAGCTGGAACCAGCGCTCGGCGTCCCCCATCGCCTCGGCGACCTGCTCCATCGGCGTACTGGACGCCGACGACAGGATGTACGGCACGCCCTGCGCCGCGGCTGCCCGGGCGGCGGCCGGCTCCGCGCCCGGGTGCATGATCGACAGGACGCCGACCGGTGCCAGGGCCAGCGGGACGGGCAGGGAGCGACCCAACACCTCGACCGACAGGTCGCGTTCGTGGACGTCCCGCAACATGCGCGGGACGATCCGGCGCCGCTCCAGGGCCACCCGGTTCGCCCGCGCCGTACTGCCGTCACCCGCGCTGCCCGCCACATAGCCCACCGGGCCGGGCCCGAGCCGCTGCTCGGTCAGCTCCTCCAGCCGGGTCAGGTCGGTGGGGAGCCGGGGCACCGCGCCGGACATGCCGCTCAGGTAGATCTCGTACTGGAAGTCCGCCCAGTGCCTGGCCATTCGTCCGCACCGCCTCTCGTCGTCGAGTGCGTCGACGATATCCGTGGGCGGGCGCAGGTCAGGAGCGGGTGGCGGTCCCGGACTCGGCAAGGATCCGGGCCAGTTCGCGCGGCTGCGAGTACATCGGCCAGTGCCCGGTGTCCATCTCGACCAGGTTCCAGCGCTCGCTCTTCAGCAACTCGGTCACGACGGGCATCGGTTCACCGCCGTCGAGGAGGCACTTGACGTAGGTGGCCGGGAGGTCGCCGAGGGGACGAGTGAGGACGGCCGGTTCGGTGAGCGTCGCGCCCGGGTGCGGGGTCGCATCAGCGAGGATCCGGGATATCTGCTCGTCCGTCAGCCCCTGGTCGGCGTAGTGGTCGGCGCCCACCGGCGGCCAGAAGCCGTCGTTCTCCTCGATCTGCTTGCGCACATGGTCGCTCGGCCACCCCGACAGGAACGACTCCCCGTCGACGGGTACGTCGGAGTCCACGAACACCACTCGCGCGAGCCGGCCGCCGATCCGTTCGGCCGCCTGTCCCACGGGTACGCCCGCGTAGCTGTGTCCGACCAGCACCACCTCGCGCAGGTCCAGCCGCTCGACCTCGGCGACGATGTCCTGAACGTGCGTCTGCTGTCCCGCCGGGACACCGCGCTTGTCCGCGAGGCCCGACAGGGTCAGGGGACGGGGCCGGTGCCCGGCCGCGCGCAGCTCGGCCGCGACCTCGTCCCACGCCGACGCCCCGAGTCTCGCTCCCGCCACCAGTACGAAGTCGGTCATGCCCGCAATGTAGTCGAGGGCACTGACATCGCCCCGGGCCGGTGGTGCCTCTCCGGATCGAACCGGGCGCGGATGCCGTCCTGCCGGGGCCTGCCGACGGCACGGCTCGCGGCAGGACCCCAGCCGGCGGGCGTCTCATCCCTGTTCCGTGTCCTCGGTGGAGGTGTCGGCCACCTCCTCGGCGTCCGGTCCCTGGGCCCGCACCCGCTGGACGTGCTCCAAGGACTCCCGCAGCTCGGCGAGCCAGTCGTCGCTGTGGCGCTGGACCAGCCGGACGCACCAGGCGAGGGCGTCACTGCGGCTGCGGGCGACCCCGGCGGCGATGAGGGTGTCCAGGACCTGGCGCTCGGGCTGGCGCAGCCGGGTCATGACGGGCGCGGCCACATGTGTGAACAGGACGCGCTCACCGCCGCACTCCACACCCCAGGAGACCTTCCGGCGGAACGTGTGCTCGGCCTCACGCGCGACTGTGATCCGCTCGTCCCTGGTGCGTTCCCGGAACTCCTGGATCCGGCTCTGTACGGCCGCTTCCCGCTCGGCGGCCGAGACGTCCTCGGCGAGCCGGGGCTCGGGGATGCGGCCGACCACGGTGATCTCCTCGCGGTCGACGACCACCTCGGCCGGGGCGTCGAAGAGATCGTCGGGCAGCCGGCCGGCGAACCAGCCGCGCAGCTTCTCTCGCTGTTCGTTGGTAATCATGTAATGACGATTACTCCACCGAAGCGTGAACGCAAGGGAACGTGACGGTGTGCGCTGACGGCTGAAGCGGAATGTTTCAGGCCTATTGCCGAGGCGGGGTGATCAGGCCATCCGGCCGGATCGGACGATCAAGAACCGTGCGGTTGAAGGGATCGGATGTTCGGATGATGTGACTTCACGCCACTGATTCAATACGCAAGGTTACTGAAACCTGTGGGGTCGATGTGAAGTTCGGGCCAGGACTCGGCAGACTCACGCTCGCCGCTCCGGCACCGACCGAGTCGGAGGGCACCCTCGAACCAGCGGAAGGATGCACACAATGCGGAACACCGCGCGCTGGGCAGCGACCCTCGGCCTCACGGCCACCGCCGTCTGCGGACCCCTGACCGGGGCCGCTCTCGCCGAACCGGCCGCCGCTCCCATGGGCCTCTACGCCCCGTCCGCGCTCGTGCTCACCCTCGGCCACGGCGACAGCGCCGCCGCCGTCACCCCGGAACGGGCCGTGACCCTGACCTGTGCCCCGACCTCGTCGGGCACCCACCCGGCAGCGGCCCAGGCCTGCGCCGAACTGCGCGCCGTCGGAGGCGACCTGGAGGCCCTGGTGAACAGGAGCGACGCGCAGTGCACCAAGGAGTACGCCCCCCTGGTGGTCACCGTCGACGGCGTGTGGAGGGGCAAGCGCGTCTCCTATGAGCACACCTTCGCCAACGAGTGCGTGAAGAACTCCTACGGGGCGAGCGTCTTCACGTTCTGAGACCGGGATCGCATGGTTCCCGTGATCTGTCCGAGGGGCTCGCGGTTGGGGAGTGCCGCCCCTCTCACGGAACCCTGTGATCCCGCACCGAGGTCCGGCGGACGGAGTGGGGCCGTCCGCCGGACCCTCGGGTCATTCCGCTTCGGGCAGCTCCGAGGGCTCCGGGAACCCGGGCAGCGGCGGAAAGCGGCGCCACAGGCCCGCGGCGCGCAGCAACCGGTGCAGGCGTGGCTCGTCGGCGAGCACGCGCAGTCGTCCGCCGCGCTCCCGGGCCCGGGTGTCGGCGCGGCACAGCACCCGCAGGCCCGAGCAGTCGAAGAACTCGACCTGCCGCAGGTCCACCAGCACGTCCGGCCGGGGCGTCGCGGTCGCCGCGTCCAGATGCTCCGCGAGGAAGCCCGCCGTCGCGAGGTCGATCTCGCCGGCGGCCTCCACCACGGTGAAACCGCCGTCGGCCCGGGTGCGGGCATACGGGTTAGCCGTGGGTGTCTCGGGAAAGCGGTCGTCGGACTCCGGCGTCATGGCCGCTCCACCTCGGCGAGGGACGCATGTGATCTCGGTAGCTACCCCGGAGCGGCCCGGAACATCCATCCAGCGAGGTCCGCAAGATCTGGTTCACTCGACCAAGTGAATTTCAGTCAATAGCGTTGACTTCTTGTCTATGTGTGGGTGCGGTCCCGGTGGCTGGTGTCGCACCAGGGGTAGCGACGACTGCGCCGGCACGTGCACAGAGCCACCCGGAAGCGGTCGGAGACGACCGTGCTGCCGTCCTCCAGCTCCACCTCCACCGGCCCTTCCACGAGGAGCGGACCCCGGTGCTGGACGCGGATGCGGCACGGCTGCTCAGAGGGGGAGTTCGGCACGGACGACCACCAGCTCTTCCTTCTCGTCGGCCGTGGCGGTGGCGGACAGCAGCCCGCACCGGCGCAGCCAGTCCTCCCGGGTACGCAACACCGGACCGAACGCGATGCGGTGACGGCGGGTCACGGCGGCCTTGAGACCGGCCTCGCGCAGATGCCCGACCGTCCGCGCCGAGTCGCTCAGCTCGGAGTGCACGATCAGCAGCACCCCTCCGGGACGCAGCAGACCGGGCGCCTCCCGGCAGACCCGGTCCAGCACGAACCGCCCGTCATGGCCCGCGTCCCAGGCCCGGGCCCTGCCCCGCGGCAGTTTGCCCGCCGTCGTCGGCGCGGGCACGTACGGCGGATTGGTCAGGATCAGATCGAACGACTGGTCCCGTACGGGCGTGAACAGGTTCCCGCGCCGGACGTGGACGGACGCCCCGGTCAGCCAGGCGTTCAGCCGGGCCGTGCAGACCGCCCGCCACGACACGTCCACCGCCGTCACCCTGCTGCCCCGGTGCGCTGCCTGCAGTGCCAGCGCACCGGTGCCGGTGCCCACGTCGAGGACGTGCGCGCCCGGCGGCAGCGGTTCTTCGGACAGGGCCCCCGCCAGGAGCGCGGTGTCCTCCTGCGGGGTGTACACACCGGGGAGGACCAGGGGCGGAATCAGTGATCTCACCTCGGCCAAGTACCCCGGCATTCAGGAAATATGGGAGGTTTCGGAAGGAAGCGGAATGCGCAGGGACGAGCGGCCGGCCCGCCAGTCACTCAGGAGACGCTCCGCGAGCCGGTCCTCGACATGACCGGTGACGTCGATGCCGAAGGCGATGTCAGCGGCGAGATGCGGCTCCTCGTCCAGCAGACCCCCGATGACGTCATGGCGTACGACCTGCTCGTGGACGGCGTCGGCCTCGACGTGTTCGTCGTAGAAGTGCTCGGCGGCCGCTCCCGCGCCGGTGCGGCGCATCGCCTCGGCCAGCCGCCGGGAGCCGGGCGAGGAGGTGATCTCGACCGCCGCGAAGTGGCCCACGAGTGCCCCGCGCAGACTGCGGTGCAGGCCCAGCAGCGACATGAGGTTCACCGTCGCGAGCAGCTCCGCGCAGGCCGCGTCCAGGTAGTGCCCGTAGGTCGTGTCCAGGCGCAGGTCCGTCATCAGCTCGGCGAACAGGAGGGCGTGGACGCGGTCGGGGCGGCCGCCGCCGAACTCGTCGAACTCCACGGCCGCCATGCCCGCCTTGGCGCGGCCCCAGAGCCTGGGCAGCACCCATGCGTGCGGGTCGGCCTCCTTGAGGTGGTAGAGGGAGCGCTGGGCCGCGTACTCGCGCACCTGCCACAGCTCGCCCTCCTTGCTCAGGAAGTGGCTGACACCCGTGCCGTCGACGGGTTCGACGAGAAGTCCGGCGAGCGCGTCCTCGACGCTGTCGTGGACTTCGGTGTCCGTGCGCAGGGCGGACAGGAAGCGGTGCTCCAGTGCGGCCCGGGTGCGCAGCAGGTCGGGGTCCCACTCGTGGTCGGGGGACACGCCGGCGAAGCCGCGGTAGTGCAGTTCGTAACAGAGGTACAGGGCGAGCTGGAAGTCGTCGCCGTACACGGCTGCCGCCGCGACCTCCTCGTGGCGCGGCAACGATCCGGCGCCGAGCAGATACTCCTCGACGGCCGCGGAGACAGGGCCCCGGGCCGGCGGCAGCAGTGGTCCTTGGAGGTCGTGATCCATGCGCCCCGAGTACCCGGGGAACACGAGGTCATCCGGCCGCGTCGACACCCAGGAGGGCGCGCACCACGTGATCACGGAGATCTCGGGTGCGCCGGCCGGCATCGGCTGCCCGGGGTCACTCGCCCTTCGACTCCTCCTGGGCGTGGGTGTTCGGGGTGATGGCCTCTCCGGCCTCGCCCTCGTGTCCGCGCTTCTCGTCGGGGTCCTGGATGCGCGTCTCGGCGTCCTCGAACTCGCGCAGGACCTCCTCCAGGGAGGTGTCCGGCCTCTGCCTCCTCTCGGACACGGTCGGCTCCTCTCTGCTCGTCCACCGGTCGGCGGCCGGTGGCCTTCTCGTCGTTCGGATGGGGCGGCTTGGCTCAGCGTGTGGCGGCCGCGATGCGCAGGGGCACCGGGTCCGGGGGAGTGGTCTCCTCGTTCCGGTGGGCGACCTCCGCCCACCAGGACGGGCCGTCCTCGATGTGCCGCAGCAGGACGCCCTCGCGGATCGCCCAGGGACAGATGGTGACCGTCCTGATGCCGGTGAGCTTCATCGCCGTGTGTCCGACCACCGCACCCGCCAGACTCTGCGCGGCGCGCGGCGCGGAGATGCCGGGCAGTTCGGACCGGCGTGCGGCCGGGAGCGCGGCCAGCCGCTCGATCGCGTCCCCCAGGTCGGCGCGGTGCATCCGCCGTTCCACGAACGGACCGTGCCGCCCCGGTGAGGTTCCGCAGAGCCGACCCAGCTGCTGGAAGGTGCGCGAGGTGGCCACCGCGGTGCGTGGTCCTTCCCAGCGGATGCGCGACGCCACGTCCCGCAGCTGGTGGCGGACCTTGCGGCGCAGTGCCCGCAGTGCCTCCGGGGGCGGTGGGTCCTGGCCCAGGAGGAACTCGTGGGTCAGCCGGCCCGCGCCCAGCGGGAGCGAGGCCACGTAGTCCGGCAACCGGCCGCGTCCGAAGGCCACTTCGAGTGAGCCGCCGCCGATGTCGAACAGCGCGAGCGGCCCGGAGCGCCAGCCCATCCACCGTCGCGCCCCGAGGAAGGTGAGTTCGGCCTCCACCTCGCCGGGCAGCGTGCAGAGAGCGACGCCGGTCCTCGTCCGCACGGCGCGAAGCACCTCCTCGCGGTTCGGTGCGGAGCGCACGACGGCCGTCGCGAAGGCGAGCGGTCCGGCCGCACCCCACCTCGCGGCGGTCCGCTTCGCCCCTTCCACCGCCTCCACCAGTTGCTCCACGGCCTCCTCGGGTACCGGTCCACCCGGCCGCACATGATTGGAGAGTCTCAGCCGCCACTTCGCCGTGTGCACCGGCAACGGCACCCCGTCCTCGGCGTCCGCCACCACGAGTCGCACCGTGTTCGAACCCACATCCACCACGCTTATCCGCATGGAACTGTGGGTACCCATGCGCGACCCCCTTCAACGTCAGCCGTCGCGCCGGGTCGTCACTCCGGGCGACCGGGCCCGAGGAGTCCCATTACGCGTACGGGACCACGAGAAGGGCCGCCGTCTCCCTGCTGACGGCGGCCCTTCGGACCTGGCGGCTCCTGCGGCGGCGGTTACATGTGGACGACGGGTGCGGCGTCCGCGTCCTGCTCCGGCACCCCGCGCCGGAAGAGCAGCAGGGTGATCACGGCGCCGGCGCCGAAGAGGCCCGCCGACCACCAGAAGGCGGTGGTGTAGCTCTCGATCGTCGCCTGGGCCTGGACCAGCTTGTTCGCGGCGTTCCTGCCGACCAGGTAGTCGGTGGCGGCGCTCGCGGCCAGCGTGTTCAGCAGCGCCGTACCGATCGAACCGCCCACCTGCTGCATGGCGTTGACGGTGGCGGAGGCGACACCGGCGTCCTCGGACGCCACCCCGCCGGTGGCCAGCTGCATGGCCGGAGGCATGACCAGGCCGAGGCCGAGTCCGGTCACGATCAGCTGCGGCAGCACCGCGGAGACGTAGCTGGAGCCGACGTCGATCCCGGAGAGCCAGGCCATGCCGACCGCGGCGATCGCGAAGCCCAGCGGGATGACCGCCTTCGGGCCGATCCGGGGCACCAGCATCGTGGTGCCGATCTGCGCGGCGACCATCAGCGCGGCGACCATCGGCAGGAAGGCCACACCGGTCTTCGTGGGGCTGAAGCCGAGGTTTAGCTGGAGGTAGTAGGTGAGGAAGAGGAAGACACCGAACATGCCGCCGCCGGAGATCAGCACGGCCAGGAAGGACGCGGCGCGGTTGCGGTCCAGCAGGATGCGCAGCGGCAGCAGGGGGTGCGCGGCGCGGGTCTGCCACCAGGTGAAGGCGGCCAGCAGCGCGCCGCCCGCGATCAGGAAGCCCCAGGTCTGCGGGGAACCCCAGTCGTGGGTCTCGGCGTTGGAGAAGCCGTACACCAGGGAGAAGAGACCGCCGGCGACCAGTACGGTACCGGGCACGTCCAGCTTGGAGTTGGCGGCGTCGCGGTGGTTGTGCAGCAGCAGCCAGCCGCCCGCGAAGGCGACGACGGCGATGGCGACGTTGACGTAGAGCGTCCAGCGCCAGTCCAGGGCGTCGGTCAGGACGCCACCGAGCAGCAGGCCCACCGCACCGCCGGCACCGGCGATGGCGCCGTAGACACTGAACGCCTTGGCGCGTTCCTTGGCGTCGGTGAACGTCGTGTTGAGCAACGAGAGCGCGGCGGGCGCGAGGAGCGCGCCGAACGCACCCTGCAGAGCGCGGGCGGTGACCAGCATCTCGAAGTTGGTGGCGGCACCGCCGAGCGCGGAGACGGCGGCGAAGCCGACGACACCGATGAGGAAGGCCGTCTTGCGGCCGAAGAGGTCGGCGATCCTGCCGCCGAGCAGCAGCAGGGACGCGAACGCCAACGCGTACGCCGTGACGATCCACTGCCGGTTGCCGTCGGAGAAGCCGAGGTCGGCCTGGGCCGAGGGCAGGGCGATGTTCACGATGGTGGCGTCCAGGACCACCATCAGCTGGGCGAGGGCGACGACGGCGAGAATCCACCACCGCTTGGCCGAGGCGTCGGGGTGTGCCTGTACGGCGTCCTCCCGGCTGCTCTCGGTCAGAGTCTTCTCGGACATGGGAATCCACCACTCCAGGGAAAGTCGGCTGGGCGTTACCAATGCGTAAACGAAACCGTTTCGTACACATGGAGGCTAGACCACTCTCAGCGAAACGGCAACGTTTCGCTGAGAGTGGGTGGAGTGGGGGCGGTGCGCGAGGGAGGGGTCGCCGGTCCTAGAGCGGCTTGACCCAGCGGCGCCAGTGGTCCTCGCGGTGATAGCCGGCGGCGGCCCAGGCATGCTGTGCCTGTTCGTTGGCCTCCAGGACCATGGCGTCGACGCGGCGCCCGCCCAGGGCGGCGAAGCGCTGTTCGACCGCGTCCAGCAGGGCGGTGGCGATGCCCTGCCGGCGGTGGTCCGGATGTACGGCGAGCCGGTAGGCGGAGCAGCGCCAGCCGTCGAAACCGGCGATCACGGTTCCCGTGAGCAGTCCGTCGCGCTCTGCGAGAAGCAGGGCTTCGGGGTCTCGCGCGATGAGTCGGCCCACTCCGTCGTGGTCGTCGCTGATGCTCGTTCCTTCGGCGGCGTCGCGCCAGAACCGCAGCACGGTGTCGATGTCGGCAGGGGTGGCGTGGCGGATGTGGAGATCGGTCATGGGGTCAGCCAAGCAGAGCGCCGGGCGGTCCGGCGAACGGTTTCTCCGCCGTGGACACAGACGGTTCCCGCGAACGCCCTGACCGGTCCTGACGTCACCCCGTCAGGCCGTCTCAGCGTCACGCCATCTGTCGTCGCACCAGCTCGTGCAGCCGTCCGCCGGTGTCCGCGAGGAGTTGTGCGGGCGGTCCCTGCTGGGCGACCTTGCCGTTCTCCATCACGATCACGCGGTCCGCGTCCAGCACCGTGGACAGGCGGTGGGCGATGACGATCCGGGTGGCGTGGAGGGCCTTGGTGGACTCGATGACCGTGCGCTGGGTCTCGTTGTCCAGGGCGCTGGTCGCCTCGTCGAAGAAGAGGATCCGCGGCCGCCGTATCAACGCCTGGGCGATCATCAGGCGTTGGCGCTGCCCGCCGGAGATGGCGCCGCTGCCCGACACGATGGTGTGCAGGCCCATCGGCATCCGCTGGATGTCCTCCGCGAGCCCCGCCATCGAGGCCGCCGCCATCGCCTCCTCCGGGGTGTAGGGCTCGGTGCCGCAGATCACGTCCATGATGGAGCCGGTGAACGGCTGGGCGTGCTGGAGGACGACACCGCACTGCCTGCGCACCGCCGACTGGTCGAGGGCCGCCAGGTCCTGGCCGTCGTAGAGGACACTCCCGGAGACCGGGCGGTCGAATCCGATCAGCAGCCTGAGCAGGGTCGACTTGCCGCAGCCGCTCGGGCCGACGATCGCCACGAACTCACCCGGCCGGATCTCGAAGGACACGTCGTCGAGGATCAGCGGACCGTCGTCGGAGTAACGGAAGGAGAGCCTGCGCGCCTCCATCGCCCCGGTGAGCGGACCCGGACGGGTGCTCGCGGTGCGGACCTCGGGGGCGGCGTCCAGGACCGGCTTGATCTCCTCGAACAGCGGGAGCGCGGCCACCACCGAGACGAAGGAGCCGGTGAGCGAGGTGACCGCGGTCAGCAGCATCGTCACCGAGGTGTTGAAGGTGAGGAACTCCGCCGCCGACATCGAGCCGCGCGCCGGGCCCGCGAGCAGCATGAACATCAGCAGGGTGCACAGCGGGAGGTAGACCGAGCCCATCACCGTGGTGAGGTTCTTGATCCGCCCGACCTTCTGCTGGAGTTCGCGGCTGCGGGCGAACTCCGAGGCCCAGGCCGCGTAGGCGTAGTTCTCGGCCGCCGCGACGCGCAGCTTGGGCAGCCCGCGCAGGGTCTGGAAGGCCTGGTTGTTCAGCTTGTTGCTGAGGACCACCAGCCGTCGCTGCCAGCGCACCTGCCACAGCCCGAGGCCGAGGAATCCCGCGGCGATCACGACGAGCATGCCGATCGCCGCCATGGCCATCGGCGCGCTGTACCAGAACAGCAGTGCCAGGTTCATCGCTCCGACGGTCAGCGACTGGGCGACCGCCGGGCCGATGCCCGCCATCATCCGGCGGATCGAGCTGATGCCCATGGCCTGACTGGCCAGTTCACCGGTGGAGCGCTCGGTGAAGAACTTCGTGGGCAGCCTCAGGAGCCGGTCCCACACCGCCGGCTGGAGGGTCGCCTCGATACGGCCCTCCAGGCGGAGCATGGTGAGGTTCTGGAGCAACATGAAGGCCGCCGTCACCACACCGCTGACCATCACGGCCAGACACACCTGGACGATCAGCCCGGTCTGCGCCTTCGGTACGAACTCACCGAGCACCTTTCCGGTGGCGATCGGGACCAGCGCGCCGATCCCCACCGTCACCAGACCGCTGAGCAGCAGGTTCGACACGTCGCCACCGGTGCCGCGCATGCTGAACCGGAGCAGTCCCGGCAGGCTGAGCTTCCGGTCGGGAAGGGGGCGGTAGAACATCACCGCGCGGGGCTCGAACTCCTCCGTGTTGTCCTTCTCGACCGGCGTCTCCCGTCCCGTCGCCGGGTGCACCGCCACATAACCGCCGCGTCGCCACAGCAGCGCGACCGGCGCACCCGACAGGGCCCGGTGACCGACCAGCGGACCGACGTTGTCGTGCCACCAACTGCCCTCAAGGCGTACGGACCTGATACGGACCCGGGAGGCGAGGGCGATGCGCTCGACAGGATCGAGGCGGTCGCTCTCGGTGCCGCTCCGGGCGTTCTCGGCGAGCGGGATCCCGGCGGCCTCGGCGACCAGCTTGCACGCCGCGTAACTCGCGTCCGCGTCGGCGGCCGTCGCCCGCTGCTTCGACCGGCCGATGGACGCCAGCAGTGTCCGGTCGGCCTGGGCGCGGACCGCCTCACCGGCCTTGATGCCGGCGGCCGTCCGGGTCTCGTGGGTGTGTTCCAGCTGTTCGATCCAGCGGTCCAGCGTGGTCAGCAGCCGGTACTGCTGGTCGACCATGCTCTGCCAGACCCCGGGGTCCATCAGCAGGTCGGCGGCCGCCTCGGCGCCGTAGTGCGAGCCGTACTGCACGCTTCCCGGCGGCACCTGCATCCAGAAGACGTCGTCGTCGGTCGGGGCGGCGGCCCGTTCGTCGGCCATCGGCGCCTGGAAGAGGATGGACAGACTCCGGCCCACGCCGAGTGCGAGGGCGTACTCCAGCGGGCTCGTCGTCGGCGGTACGTACTGGGGGTTGCCGTACGCGTCGTACGACCACGTCTGGGTGTTCGCGGGTTCGTACAGCTCGCGCAGGCCGATGCGGTGGACCACGCAGTCCCGCAGGGGCCGTGCCACCAGGGTGTGCTGGGGTCCCGCCACCGGCCCGAGCAGCAGGGCGCCCGGCTCCAGACGGCCCAGGTGATGCCAGTGGCCCTGTTGTTCGGCGTCCACCGCGAACAGGTCCACGGCACCGGACATCACCAGCCACAGCACCTGCGGGCCTTCGAGGTCCAGGCGGCTGTGCCCTGCGCAGTCGATGCGGGTGCCCATCTGCCCCAGAGCACTGAGGACCACGTCACCGTGCTGGGGGGAGTTCATGTCCGGGGAGGTCATGTCACCGTTCCTTGACCAGCGCCGCGTACGCGCCGCCGCGCGCCACCAGTTCCTCGTGCCGCCCGCGCTCCACGATCGTGCCGTGTTCCAGTACGACGATCTCGTCGCTGTCGCGCACGGTGCTGAGCCGGTGCGCGATCACCACACAGGCGCAGCCGCGCTTGCGGAGGTTGTCCATGACGGTCAGTTCGGTCTCCGCGTCCAGCGCGCTGGTCACCTCGTCGAGGACCAGGATGCTGGGTCTGCGCACCAACGCCCTCGCGATCTCCAGGCGTTGGCGCTGCCCGCCGGAGAAGTTGCGGCCGTCCTGCTCGACCCTGGTGTGGATGCCGCCGGGGCGGCGCAGCACCACGTCGTACAGGGCGGCGTCCCGCAGGGCGTCCACCACGGCGTCGTCCGGGATCGACGGGTCCCACAGCGCCACGTTGTCGCGGACGGAGCCCTCGAAGAGGAACACGTCCTGGTCGACGAAGGACACCGAGGAGGCGAGCGCGCCGCGCGGGATGTCGTCCAGGCGCTGTCCGTCGATGCGGATCACCCCCTCCCAGGGGGCGTACAGGCCCGAGATCAGCCGGGACACGGTCGACTTGCCGCTGCCGGAACCGCCGACCAGCGCAACCTGCCGGCCGGGCCCCACGGTCAGGTCGAAGCCGGTCAGCAGCGGCTTGTCGAGCGGGTTGTAGCCGAAGGTGATGTTCTGCAGCTCGACGTGACCCTGCAGCCGGCGCGTCGAGTCGCCGGCGCCGGGGCGGTCGTAGAGCGGGTCGGCCTTGAAGTTCTCCACGTCCTTCAGGCGGGCCACGTCGGCGGCGAAGTCCTGGATGCGGCCGGCCACGCCGTTGAGGCGGGTGATCGGCGCGGTGAAACGGGTGACCAGGGCCTGGAAGGCGACCAGCAGACCGACGGAGATCCCGCCCTCGACGGCTCGCATGCCGCCGATCCACAGGATGAGGGCGCTGTTGAAGGTGGCCAGCATCGGCGCCACCACACCCAGCCAGGCGCTCGGCACCCCGAGCCGCTGCTGCTCCTCCAGCGTGGTGGCGTGCTGCCCGGCCCACTTGCGGAAGTAGCCGTCCTCGCCGCCGGTCGCCTTCATCGTCTCGATCAACTGCAGGCCGGTGTAGGCGGTGTTGGTGAGCCGGGCGCTGTCCGCGCGCAGCTTCGCCGTACGGGTGGCCCGCAGCCGGATGACGACCCGCATCGCCACCACGTTGAGCAGGGCGACGCCGATGCCGACGTAGGTGAGCTGCGGATCGTAGGTGTAGAGCAGGAGCGCGTACAGGACGACGACCACGGCGTCGACGCCCGCCGCCGCGAGGTCGCGGGACAGGGTCTCGGCGACCTGGTCGTTGGACTGGAGTCGCTGGACCAGGTCGGCCGGGCTGCGCTGGGAGAAGAACGTCACCGGCAGGCGCAGCAGGTGGCGCAGGAAACGGGCGCTGGAGAGGGTCGAGGAGATGATGCGGCCGTGCAGCAGGTTCGCCTGCTGGAGCCAGGTCAGGGCGAGGGTGAGAGCCACACAGGTGCCCATCGACGCGAAGAGCACGCCGAGCAGGGAGGTCTGGCCGCCGATCAGGAACATGTCGATGTAGGTGCGGCTCAGAGCGGGCGTGGCGGCGCCTACCAGCACCAGCAGCAGACTCGCCAGGACCGACGCCGGCATGGTGCCCGCGGTGCCGCGCAGCCGGGCCGGCATCGCGCCGAGGATCCCCGGTTTGCGGCCGCCCGTGGTGAAGCCCTCGCCGGGCTCCAT
This sequence comes from Streptomyces sp. NPDC031225, assembly GCF_055570355.1. NCBI lineage: Bacteria > Bacillati > Actinomycetota > Actinomycetes > Kitasatosporales > Streptomycetaceae > Streptomyces > Streptomyces sp. NPDC031225. The sequence continues at coordinate 129,394 of NZ_JBVIHJ010000011.1, forward strand.
CACCAGCACGACACCCGTGAAGCTGCCGTCGAAGTCCTCCATGGGCACGAAACGACGGCCCTTGCCCGGGTCGTTGATGTACACACCGCGGCGGCCGAAGCGGCGCCCCATGCCGTCGTAGACGACGTAGTGGTTGAACTCCCAGAACAGCACGGCCGGTGTCCTCACCCCGGCGAGCGCGGCCGTGTCCATCTGCATGCCCTTGGCGGTCAGGCCGTAACTGCGGGCCGCCTTGAGGAGGTTGCTGGCCCGCGAGCCGTCCCGGGAGACACCGCAGGCGATGCGCAGCTCCTCCAGCGGGACGTGCTTGCCGTAGTGGCCGAGCACCATGGCCAAAGACGCGGCGCCGCACTCCACGGCCTCCATCTGCAGGACGGTGGGTGTCCGGACCGTCTTCGCCTTCCCCGTGGGGACCGGGCGCTTGGGCGGGGCGGAGCGGCGTCTGCTCCTGGTGTCCTGTGCGGTGCTCACGGCAGCAGCCAATCGACGGGGCGCTGGTCGGCCAGCCGGATCGAACCCGAGGCCACGGTCATGGAGGTGAGGGCGAAGGGCGGTCCGTCCGCGGATGACCACTTGTAACCGCTCTTCGTGCCCTTCGACTTGTCCAGCCTCACCAGGACGGCGACCGGACGGCCGTCCTTGGAGAACTGCTCGCCGAGCTGGCTGTCCCCGAGGAAAGCGGCGATCTGCTGCGCCGACTGCGCCGAGCGGTCCACCGACTTCACATGGCCGCGCAGCACGCCGTACTCCTGGGTGGGCACCGAGGAGACGGTCAGGTCCACGGGGGCGTTCGCCGGGATGGCGGCCGCGTTCTCGGCGGGCACGTACACCGTGGCGTACATCGGGTCGGAGCTGTGGGCGACCTTCTCCACGGCGGCGACGTTCGCGCCGGTCGAGATGATCTGGCCGATGGTGGCCGCCAGTGCGGTGACCCGGCCCGCGGCGACCGTACGGACGACCGTGTCGCCCTTGGACGTGCGGACCTTCAGTACGGGGGAGTCGGCGGGCAGTTGCTGCCCCTCGGCGGCGAGCACCTTCGTGACCTGGCCGGCGACCGGGCTCTGCAGGATGTAACTGCCCTGCCCGTGCGTGAGGATGGCGGGCGCGCTCACCGTGGAGGCGACCGAACCGGTCACCGCCCACACGGCGGCGGCGGCCATCACGACCACCGTCACGGACATCACGAGCCAGCCCTGCGGACGGGCGAAGCGCACCGGAAGGTCGAGCTCCTCCGGTGACTGGAGCTTGGCGAGGGCCTGTTGGCGGAACTGCACGGAACTTCCCTCACCTGCGAAAGAGAGAGGACCGGCTCGCGTGAGCCGGTTGGTGTACGATCCCCGGCCCGTGAGCCGGCTGGTTTTCGAAACCCGAAAGCCCCGGAGCCAGTAAGCGGCTCCGGGACAGGGCGATCACAAGTGGTGCGATCAGATCACGTGGAGTGTGATCAGAGACCGGCGACCAGGCCGGTGACCGGGGCGGTGTTCAGGCCGGTGACACCCTCGACGGTGCCGACAACGGTGTTGACCAGGCCGGAAACCGGGGCGACGCCGTCCACCAGGCCGGTGACGGTGCCGAGGGCGTTGAGGGCGAGGCCGCCGGAGACGTTGTCGAGGTCGGCGTCCGAGATCTCGACGGTCTCAACCTGGGGGGTGGAGTTCATGATGGAACTTCCCTTCGTGTGGATATCTCAGCAAGGGGGGAGCGGCCCCCTCTGGGGACAGATGACGGCCGCGATCGCAGATGCCCGACCCCCGTTTCCGGGAATGCCTGGCTGCCCTGCGGTGCGATGGATCAAAGCACGCTGCGGCGCCGCGCTTCCAATCAATCACCCGTCTCACCAGGGAACTTGAGTCACAGAAGCTTCCATCGGTGCAGGGTTGCGCACGCCTTGGAGTCGACTTCTTCACATGTGATGCCGTAATGGCGTGCGGCGGCGCTTGCCGTCGGTGCGGCGAATGCGACACACCTCTCCAATGGCATGGGCGCCGGCCGCCAAGTGTGCAGAACTTCCGCCACCGGTGACCTGGTTGAGCATTCGATGTGCAGATTCGCTGAAGGGGGGATTCGGGGCAGAATCCACAACGGAACGTCGCCGACCACTTGCTGAGCGTGTCATTTCCGCGAGTGTTCAGCCCAGGAGCGCGTAGACCGTGCTCGCGCGGGCCGCGAGTCCACCCGACACGGAGTCGGTCAGGGTGATGTCGGCGAACGGCATGCGGCGGCCCAGCTTGGTGACGACCGCCTTGATCAGGACATCCGAACCGGCCACCGCCCGCTGGAAAGCCGTGGACTGCTGCACCGCCGTCATGGGCCCGTGGCTGCCCCGGTCCGCCGCCACGGCGATCACCGCGGCGGTGTCGGCGGCGGCCGTCAGCGCCTGGCCCGACAGTGCGCCACCCTCCCGGGCCAACCGCTGTGACCAGGAAAGACGCAGGACCGCATGGTCGTCCCCGAGCGTCTCGACCATGAGGCCGAGGTCGAGGACCCAAGGGGCGAAGTTGCCGGTGAGGATCTTGTCGGCTTCGGCGGGCGTCATCGTCATATGGGGGATTGTTCCCGCCCGCCACGCGCCCGGCACGGCCCGTGGCCGAATCGGCGTGGCAATCGGCGTGTAAAGAAACGGCATTGAACGCACCGGGCGCACCCTGCGTACCCATGACCATCCAGGCGCCCCGCACAACTGCCATACGGCGGTAAAGACTCCGGTCCCCCCAGGAGGTCGAGAAGTTTGAGTCACAAGCGAATTCCGAAGCGCAAGGCCGCGTTCGCGGCAGGCACCGTCGTAGCGCTCGGAGCGGCCGCGATTCTGCTGCCCAACGCCAACGCGTCCCAGGACGGCTCGTCGAACGACACGGCGGCCGTCGCACCCAAGACGCTCAAGGCGACGGACGCCTCGGACCTCGCCTCGCAACTCGAGAAGCTGCTGGGCGACGCCTTCGCCGGGTCCTACTACGACTCCGACAAGCAGCAGCTCGTCGTGAACGTCGTGAACAACGTGGTCTCCGGCGACAGCAACAACGTCGTCGTGCAGGCGAAGAAGGCGGGCGCAGAGGTCCGCGAAGTCGACAACAGCCTCCCCGAACTGGCTGCCGGCGCGAAGACCCTCAAGCAGGAGGCGACCATCCCGGGCACCTCCTGGGCCGTCGACCCGCGCACCAACAAGATCCTCGTGACCGCCGACAGCACGGTCACCGGCGCCAAGTGGAACACCATCGAGTCGACCGTGAAGAGCCTCGGCTCCGACATGGCGACGATCAAGAAGTCGGCCGGCACCCTCAAGACCTTCGTCTCCGGTGGTGACGCGATCTTCGGCGGCGGCGCCCGCTGCTCGCTCGGCTTCAACGTCACCGCGGGCGACGGCAGCCCCGCATTCCTGACCGCGGGTCACTGCGGGGTCGCGGCCGAGCAGTGGTCGGACACCCAGGACGGCCAGCCCATCGCCACCGTCGACCAGGCCACCTTCCCCGGTGACGGCGACTTCGCCCTCGTCAAGTACGACGACCCGGCGACCGTGGCGCCCAGCGAGGTCAACGTCGGCGGCGGCCAGACCGTCGCGATCAACCAGGCCGCGGACGCCGAGGTCGGCGCCCAGGTCTTCCGGATGGGCTCCACCACGGGCCTCGCCGACGGCCAGGTCCTCGGACTCGACGCGACCGTGAACTACCCCGAGGGCACCGTCACCGGGCTCATCCAGACCGACGTCTGCGCCGAGCCCGGCGACAGCGGCGGCTCGCTGTTCACCCAGGACGGCTCCGCGATCGGCCTGACCTCCGGCGGCAGCGGCGACTGCACCGTCGGCGGCGAGACCTTCTTCCAGCCGGTGACCACCGCTCTCCAGGCGGTCGGCGCCACCCTCGGCGCGGGTGACGCGGCCGGCGGCGCGGGCGACGACCAGGCCGGCGGCGAGGAAGCCGGTGCGGGCGACGCGGGTGCCGGTGACGCCGGTGCCGGTGCGGGCGAAGAGGCCGGTGCCGGTGACGACGCGGGTGCCGGTGCGGGTGCCGGTGCGGGCGACGAGGCCAGTGCGAGCCCCGGCGAGGAGGTCGGCGGTGACCAGATCGGCGGCGAAGAGGCCGGCAACGGCGACGCGACGGGCAACGGCGACGCGACGGGCAACGGCGCCGACGACGGCACCGGTGTGACGGAGTCCCACTGATCCCTCAGGGGGTCTGACGCCGGACCTCCTGTACCGGTCCCCTGTACCGGCCGCGTCGGCAGCGGTCCGCCCCCCACCCTCCGCTGCCGACGTCGGTCCGCACGACCACCTTCCGGCCACAGCGCGATGCAGGACGGAAGGTGCAACGGTCCGGCCCTCCGGCGGGAGGGCCGGACCGGCGCGTTGCGCCCCGTCGTCAGCCGTCGGCCCGCAGCAACAGCAACGCCACGTCGTCGATCCGCTCCCGCGCGGCGGCACTGCGGCGGACGAGTTCGTCGGCCAGGTCGTCGAGTGGACGGTCACCGGCCTCGGCCAGCCGCTCTCCCAGATCGGCCAACGCGTCCTCGATGTCGACGCCGGGGGACTCGATCAGACCGTCGGTATAGAGGACGAGGACGGAACCCGGCGCGAGCTCCACCTCCGTCGACGGGTAGACGGCCGAGGCGTCGATCCCCAGCAGCGGGCCGCCGGCCAGGTCCAGCACCCGCACCCGTCCGTCCGGCCGCCGCAGCAACGGCGGGGGATGCCCCGCCCGCGCCATCACGGCCCGCCCCCGCCCGGGATCGAGCCCCAGATACAGACAACTCGCGAACAGGTCGGCGCCGAGGTCGATCAGCAGCCGGTTGGTCGAGCGCATGACCTCCTCGGGCGGCTGGCCGACGGTCGTGTACGCCCGTACCGCCGTCCGGAGCTGCCCCATCAGCCCGGCTGCCGTCACGTTGTGCCCCTGCACATCCCCGATCACGGCGGCCGCGTGTCCGTTCACCGGCACCAGGTCGTAGAAGTCGCCGCCGATGTCCATGCCCTGAGTGGCCGGCAGATAGCGGGCCGCCGCGTCGATGCCGGGCAGTCGGGGCAACGTGTGCGGCAGCAGGGCGGCCTGCAGACCGTGCGCCAACCGGTGCTTGGCGTCGTACAGCACGGCCCGCTCCAGGGCCTGGGCGATCAGCCCGCCGAGACTCGTCAGGACCGCACGCTCGTCCGCGTGGAAGGGGTGCGGTTCCGCGTAGGCCAGCACGCATGTGCCCACCGGGCGCCCCGAGGCGATCAACGGCAGGTAGGCCCAGGCCGCGAACCCGTCGGGGGTGGCGTTCCGCCCCGGATACAGGTGCTCCAACTGTTCCCGGGAGTCGAAGAACGCGGGCACCCCGGTGTTCAGGGCGTGCGTCCCGGGCGTCGGTTCGGCCAGCGGCAGCCCGTCGAAGCGCTCCACTACCCGCGCGTCCGGATAGCCGCGATGCCCGAGCACGTGCAGCCGCCCCGCCTGCGCACCGAGCACCACCAGCGCCTGGCCCCCCACCGCCGGGGCGATCTCGTCCGCCACCAGCTGCACCACGTCCTGCACCCCGACCGCCTCGGTCAGGGCCCCGGCCAGACTCAGCACCTGCGAGATCGTCACCAGTCGGGCCGGCGTGTCCCCGGGCCGCGGTCCTGCCCGGTTCATCTCCGCCACGGCCCGGGCCCGGCTGACCCGGACGCTCAGCCCGGTCGTGCTCGGGTGCAGCCGGAACGACAGCCAGTCCCCGGGCGGCCGCAACGCCACGAACGACGTACTGTGCTGGCTGAGCAGCGCGGCCCGGTAACGGTCCTCGTAGACCGGGTCGTTGAGCCACGGCACCGCCGCCCACAGCTGCGAGCCCAGCAGCCGGGAGACCGGGACCCCGATCAGCCCGGCCGCCGCAGCGTTGGCGAACGAGACCCGCCCGTGCAGGTCGAGCGAGCACAGCCCGTACGGCAGCCGCGCCACCATCCGAGCCGCCTCCACCGTGCCCAGCGTCCCGGCCACGCCCCCCGCCGGCGCCGCGGCGAGCAGATCCGGCTCGGCGTACGGCGGCCGGCTGTCCTGCACCGCCCGCTCCAGCCGCATCGCGAGCCGCCCGCAGGCCGCGCTCAGATGGTCCCGCTCCCGGTCGGTCAGCTCCGGCGGATGCGAACCCGGCCAGGTCACGAAGACCGCGCCGTACACCTTGGACGGGGTCGCCACCGGCACCGCGGCCAGCGCGAACGGATACGGCAGCACCACGGCGATCCGCGGATAGCGGTGCGCCATGTCCCGCTCGCCGCCGACCCACACCAGCCGCCGCTCCCGCACCGCCTCGGCCACCGGGATCGGCGCGCTCAGGCCCACCCGTTCCCAGGGCGCCGCGAACGCCCGCGGCAGGCCCGCCATCACCGCCATCTCCAGCACCGGTTCGCCGGGGGCCAGCAGATACACCGCACCCGAATGGGCGTGCACCTCGTCCATCATCGACGCCAGTGCCAGGGAGAGCAGCGGACGGCCCACCCGCGTCCGGGCGCTCGCCGGCGCCGGGGCGGACATGTGCCCGTCGGACACGCCGACCACCTCCTCGCACGGGCGCGTCCCGGAAGGGGCACCGGGCCGCTGACGCACGCCGGGCCCCAGGGATCAAATCTCCCCCCTCCCGGCGCGTCCCGCACGGCGAGGATTCCGCGCCGGTGACCGGGTGCGGGCACACGGGTAGCGGTGCGACGGCGAGGTGGGCTGTGTACCCCCTCGCTCCCGGCCCATGCCCCCCCAGTCGAAGCGCGCGGCGGCTGACGGGCGCCGTTCGTGCGCCCCCGCGCACCCTGATGGCCAATTCTTCGCGCCCGCCGGACGTCCGGGACCCGAACAATTGGGCACGCGTTCATGGCCATGAATCCGAGTACGGCGAATCGAGGGGGACGAGCAGTGATCCGGGTGCTTCTGGTGCACGACGCGTGTCTGGTCAGATCGGTGCTGGCGGAGTGGCTCCGCCGGGAACCGGACCTCGGGGTGTTCGACGCCCCGTGGCACACGGCGCCGGGCCGCATGCGATCCGTGCAGCCCGATGTGTGCGCCGCCGACCTCGAGTCCTCGGACGCCCACGGCATCCCGCCCTTGGGGGAGTTATCGGTGCGCGAGCCGGACCGCAGTCCGCCGCGCCTCCTCGTACTCGCCACGGCCAGCCGGCCCGGGCTGCTGAAACGGGCCGCCGAGGCGGGAGCACTCGGCTATGTCGACAAGGAGGGTTCCCCGGAGCGTCTGGTGCGCGGGATCCGACGCGTCGCCGAAGGGAAACGATTCGTCGACGACTCACTGGGCTTCGGTTTCCTCCAGGCCGCCGAGATGCCGTTGACCAGACGGGAGTTGAGCGTGCTGACCCTCGCGGCCGAGGGCGCCTCCATCGCGGAGATCGCGGGGAACCTGCACCTGTCCCACGGGACCGTGCGCAACTACATGGCCGCCATCACCCGCAAGACCGGCGCCCGCAACCGCATCGACGCCATCCGTATCTCGCAGGGGCAGGGCTGGCTCTGACCGGTCCGGGGACGCGGTCCGCTTCGGGGCCACGGCCGTCCAGCCGCCCACGAGTTCGCGGTACGCCGCCGAGTCGCGCACGAGCTCGTCGTGGGTGCCGTGCGCCGTGCGGCGGCCGTCCATCAGCAGCACGCTCCCGGCGCGCCGGGCCGAGCTGATCCGGTGGGCGACGACGACCAGCGTGGTGTCCGGCCGCTCGGCGAAGGCCCGTTCGGCGCGCTCCTCGGCCCGGGGATCGAGATGGCAGGTCGCCTCGTCGAGCAGGACGAGCGGGGCGTGTGACAGATAGGCCCGGGTCAGCGCGATGAGCTGCCGCTCACCGGCGGAGAGGACGGCCGGGTCCACGGTCGCCTGCGGCCCGCCGAGCGTTTCGAGCAGGGGGGTGAGCCCGACCGCCCGGGCCGCCGCGAGCAGCTCAGTCTCCGGCACCGTGTGCGGCCTGAGGTGCCCGAGGTTCTCGGCGAGGGTGCCGGAGTGGACGTACGCCTCCTGCGGGATCAGCACCCGCCGCGCCGCGGCCTCGGGGGAGGGCACGGGGTGTCCGCAGAGCCCGATCTCTCCGCCGGTGGGGCGCAGGAGACCGGCGACGAGAGCGGTGAGCGTCGACTTCCCGATCCCGCTGGGGCCTACGACGGCCAGGTGGGCGCCCGGCTGGAGGGCGAGGTCCAGGTCGTCGACGACGGGGGTGGCGGTGGGGCCGTAGGCGAAGGTGACGGAGCTGAGTGAGAGGACGGGGGTGCGGGTGGCCTCACCGCACGCGGTGCGCGCCGCTTCATGACCGTCGGGCGGGCCCACGGTTACCGCGGCGGTCGGCGCCCCATGCTCGGGTCCGTGCCCGGAGCGGGGTGATCCTGTGCGGCCGGGGCACGGGGGGTCGGCTCGCGTTGCGAGGGTCTTGGAGGCCTTCTGAGGCGGGCGGTCCTCGCCGGGGGATGCGGTGTGTTCCGGTCCGCAGCGGGCGTGCGCTGCTGTCGCGACGGTCGCCGAGTCGCGCACGAGTCCGTCGTGTGTTCCGGTACGGCCAGGTGCGTCAGGGGAGTGCGCCGTCGTCGTGGGGGGCTCGGTGGCGCACCGGGGCAGGCCATCCCCGTTGTGGGAGCGGGTACCTTCCGTTGCGTTCTGCGCGACTTCCGCCGGTGCGGGGGCCCTGTCGTTCCCGGGCAGGCGGTCCCCGGCGCGTTCGCTCACGCCCTCGGCCGGTTCGCGGGTCAGTCGGCGCAGGACCACGACCAGCCGCGACCCACTGGTGCCCAGGCCGTGGACCAGGTTGCGCAGGGCGGGGAGGAGGGACTGGGTGACGTAGGCGAGGGCGCCGACCAGGGCGCCCGTGGTGACGCCCCTGGACAGGAGCCAGGGGGCGCAGGCGAGGAGGAGGACGACCGGGAGCTGGCCGCCGAGGGCGAGGGAGGCCACACGCAGCACGGACCAGTGGGCCAGGGAGTACGCGACCCGCTGCTCGGTGTCGACAAGTCGGCCCGCGTCGGCGGCGACGCGCCCCTCCGCGCCGGCCGCCGTGATGTCCCGCAGCCCCGGGCAGACCCTGCCGAGACCTTCGGCCAGTGCCTCGTCGGCGACCAGGAACTCCTCCTGGCGCCGGGCCAGCGGCCGCAGCGTGGCCGCGAACAGGCCCAGGCCCGCGGCGAGCGGCGGCCCCACGACCAGCAGGAGCAGCGGGTCGAGCGAGGCCAGTCCGACGACGGCACCGACGGCCGTGAACACGAACGAACGCGACACCAGCACCAGCCCGGCGAAGGTGTCCCGGGCGATCTCGACCTGCTGGGTCAGCCCGGACAGCGCCCCTGTGTCCGCCTCCCGCACCCCGCGCCCCACCACCCGCGTGACCAGGAGGTCCCGCAGCGGTTCGACCAACGCGGCGACGGCGGCGTACACCCGCACGGTCCCGTACGCGCCGACGAGCACCCCGAGACCGGCCACGCAGAGCCAGGCGAGTCCCGTGCCGGGCCGCCCGGCCAGAAACCCCGCGTCCAGCGCGCGGGCGGGCGCGTACCCGGTGAGGAAGGTCTGGCCGGTCTCCAGCACGGACCACCCGGCGAGCCGCGCCACCGCCCGCCACCGGAGCCGGAGGAACCGCAGACCGCGTGCGGTGATTCCGCGGGTGACGGGGCCACTCCTGCGGAAGGTCATGAGCAGCCCCCGTCCGGCACGGCGGTGTCCGCCCCCTCCGCGAACACCGCCCGGTACTCGGCCAGACCCCACAGCGTTTCGTGCGGCCCCACCGCGCGCACCCGCCCCCCGTCCAGCCAGGCCACCGCGTCCGCGCGGGCCGCCGTGGCGGCGCGGTGGGCGACCAGGAGGCGGGTGCCGCCGGCGCGGCCGTTCACCAGGGCCTCGGTGATGCGGGCCTCCGTCACCGTGTCGAGGCTGGAGAGTGCGTCGTCGAGGATCAGGACGCGGCCACCGTGGGCGAACGCCCTGGCCAGGCCCAGGCGTTGGGACTCACCGCCGGAACGCGGGGCGTCGGCGACGAGGGTGTCGTACCCGTCGGGCAGCCGGCGCACGAAGTCGTCCGCGTGGGCGGTCCGGGCGGCTTCTCGGACGCGGGCGGGGGAGGGGGACGCCAGGGCGAGCCCGATCTCCTCCGCGACGGTGCCGCCGAGCAGGGCGGGACGTCCGAAGGCGTAGCAGGTTGAGCGGCGGAGTTCGTCGTGGGTGAGCTCGCGCAGCGGTACGCCGTCGAGGAGGACCTCACCGGCGTCCGGGTCGGTGAGCCTCCCGGCGACCGCCGCGAGCAGCGACTTGCCCGCGCCGGACCGGCCCACCACCGCGAGCGTCGTCCCGCCCGGCACGACGAGGTCGACCCCGTCGAGCACGGCCCGTCCGCCGCGCAGGGCGGTGACGCCGCGCAGTTCGAGCCGTCCCGGGCCGGGCGGCAGCCGGCGTTCGCCGTGAGCGACGGCGGGTTCCGCGAGGACCTCGTCCAGGCGTCCGGCCGCGGCCCGGGCCCGGGCCAGGCCGGCGAGCTGGCCCACCAGGGCGCCGAGGCCGGTCCCGAGGACCGCGTATCGGGAGGCGGCGAGGACCTCGCCCACCGTGACCCGGTGCCGGGCGAGCAGGACCCCGGCCACGGCGACGACACCGAGCTGGAGCAGGGGGGCGACGGCGACGGACTGGCCCGAGGCGCGGCCCTGCACCCGCCACATGCGGTGACCGGCCTCGGAGAGCTCGGGCAGGGGTCGCAGGATCCGCGCCGTCTCCCGGTCCGCCGTTCCGGCGGCCTGGATGGTGCGGTGTCCGCCGACGGCCTCCGTGAGTGCCTGCGCGATCCGGCCCTGCACCTCCTGGTAGCGGGTCACGCATTCCCGGGTGTCACGGGCGAAGGCGCGCAGCAGCAGGGCGAGGACCGGGGCTCCGGCCAGGAACACGGCCGCCAGCCATGGCGAGATGAGGCCGAGGGCCACCACGGCGCCGACGGGTCCGGCGAGCGCGGCGAGCAGCGCGGCGCGGGCGGTCGGGGCGGTGCCGGCCTGCGCGGCGTTGCCGATGAGGCGGGCGACGAGGTCGCCGGGCCCGAAGCGGGCGGTGGCGCGCGGGCCGACGGCCAGGACGTGACCGGTGAGGCGGCGGCGCAGCCAGGCGGTGGTGCGGGCGTCGACCGTGCCGCCGAGGACGGTTTCCGACGCGTCGAGCAGAGCGATCAGGAGGACCAGTGCGGCGCAGTACAGCACCCAGCGGGTCGCCGGTGCCTGGGCGAGCAGCAGGTCCAGGGTCCGGCCCAGGGCGGCGGGCAGCAGCAGTCCGGCAGCGGTCGCGGCCGTGCTCACCAGGCACAGCACCAGCCAGCGGGCGGGCGCCGGGCCCAGCGGGCCGGACCCCGCTGTGCGAGTGGTCATGCGGTGGCCTTCCCCAGGTGTGCAGAACCCCGGGCGGCCCCTCCCTCGCGGGAGTGGACCGCCCGGAGTCATGGGCGCACGGTCTCTGTCAGAGACAGAGGGTGACGCTCGCCGCGCTGACGCAGGACAACAGGCTCAGAGTGCTGTTGGCGCCGGTGGCGGCCTGCTCGTCGGACTCCATCGTCTGCAGGTCGAGAAGTGCCATCTCGTTTTCCTTCCTTCGGTGTCGTCCACCCGTGGGGACGGGGTTGGGTCACGGCTCCGTCAGGTCGCGGAACCGCGTATGTGGGGCCGCCTGAGCGGCGGGAGGAACGGCAGGTGCGCGGTGGCGGCCTCGCCGGAGGACACCTGGAACTCGGCGGCCGCTTGGGCCGCTTGGGCCGCGCCGAGCGCGAGCAGGCACCCTGCCGTTCCGGTGCCCAGATCCATCGAAAGCCGCATCATCTGGTGGCCGGGGAAGGCCAGTTGGCCCTGGTAGTCCATGGAGAACCAGCCCAGCCCGTCGATCTGTTCGGCGAGCCGCTGCCGGGTCGCGCCGGGTGTGTCCGTGCGGGCGAGGTGCAGAATCATCCCGGCACGGCCCTGGAAGAGGCCTGGCTGTACGTAGAAGCGGCTGGTGGCGGCGGTCAGGATCCCGGCGCGCGCCCGCTCCAACTCGCCTTCGGTGTCGATGCCCTGGGCGAGGTAGTCGTCCAGGACCATCCCGATGCCCGCGCTTCCCTCGCCGAGGTACGGCAGCGTCCGCCAGCCCTCGTCGACCTCCAGCGAACCGCTCGGATGCGTCACGCAGCACTCCAGGTCGCGGCGCAGCGCGACATCGGCCGCCCTCAACAGCAGTGGTTCACCAGTGTGTTCGTACTGCCGCAGCAGGAACAGCGCCGGCCCGGCCCACCCTCGCAACAGCCCGGCCCGGCGCCGCTTGGGGGTGTCCGCGAGGGGCTGCGCGAGTCGTCGTACGAGAACGTCGGCGGCCTCGGCGGCCCGGTCCCGCAGCTCTTTCTCGCCGGTCGTGCGGGCCAACCCGCCGAGCACGAGCCCGAGTCCGGCGAGGCCTCCGTGCAGGTCGGAGGAGAGGTTCTGCCAGCGTTCGGCGAGGACGCGCTCGACCAGGTCGAGAGCGCGCTGCCGGTGGCCGAGCCGGTCCAGGACGTGGGCGACACCCGCGAGTCCGTCGTACAGGCCCAGCGGTGTGCCCGTCGGCGGGGGCGCGGTGCGCTCCAGGAGCCAGCGCTCGCCCTCCTCATACCGTTCGGCGCCGACCGCGTCCAGCGCGTACAGCACTCCGGCCGCGCCGTGCGCGATCCCGAGACCGCCGCCGTCGTTGAACTGGGTGATGTCGCCGGGGAACAACCGGTCCGCGCGCTCCGGGGTGGCCGAGGCGAGGAGGGCCTTGACCATGGAGTCACGGCTGTAGGGCCAGTCGCCGGGCTCGATGAAGGAGGGCGCGACCTCGGTGCGGACGGCCGACCGGTCGCTCCCGGTGCCGGGGGCCCGCGTGGCGGTGTCCCGGGTGATCTCCGTGACCGCCTCGTCCAGGAACTCCTCGGGCACGTCCGGGAACTGACGGAGGATCACCTCGGCGAGGTGGGCCGCCTTGCCCCGGTCGACCACGAACAGCGTGGTGACCGGCATGAACAGGGCGAGCCGCAGACAGGCCAGGGCGTAGCGGTCGACGTCGATGCCCTTGCGGTCCGGCGGGGCGAAGAAGCCGGGGTGGGCGACGACCTGGCGGCCGTTCTCCTCGACCGGCGCCGCCGCCTCGAAGTCAAGCAGGGACACCGACTCCTCGTCGGGGCCGACCATGATGTTGAAGACGTGCAGGTCGTTGAAGACGATCCCGCGCGCGTGCACCGCGGCCACCGCCCGCTCGACGGCCCCGTGGATGCGTACGGCCCACGCCGTGTAGTCGGCGACCGCTTTCGGATCGGGGTCCGGGGTGAGCAGCGGATGCCGCTCGGCGAAGAACGAGTTCAGCGTGCGCCCCTCCAGGAAGTCCATGACGAGGAACTTGTGGTCGCCGAGCGTGAACCAGTCCCGCACCTCGGGCACCACACCCGTCCCCGCCACCTGCTCCAGGGCGTACTTCTCCCGCTCCAGGCGGGCGATCGCGTCCGCGCCGTCGGCCGCGAGCCCCGCGTGCGGCCGGCCCTCCTTCAGGACGACCTTGCGCCCGTCGCGGGTGTCGGTCCCCGTGTAGACCCCGCCGCCGTTGGAGAAGTGCAGCGCCTTCTCGATCCGGTACGGCAGCTCGCCCACCGTCGTGGTGTTCCGGGCCTCCAGATGCGGCTCCAGGAAGGCGGGCAGCGTCACCCACTCCGGCACCTGGAAGGACGGCGCCCGCCGGTCCGGCACCAGCGTCCCCTCGCCGTCGCGTACCGCCGGTACCAGCGAGCCCCGCTCGTCGACGACGAAGGTGCGCGCGAACGCGCCGTAGCGGACGTAGAGCGGCCCGTCGTGCCAGCGCAGATCGGTGAGGATGTACGGCCCCTCGCAGCCGTCGAGGAGCGCGCCCAACTCCCGCAGCACGACGTGCAGCTGCTCCTCGTCGGCCGGGTAGATCGTGACGAACTTGCCGCTGGTGTCGCGGCCCGCGTACTTGGTGTTGCGCAGATGCAGCAGATGCGGGGCCGGCACGAACTTGAACGAGATGCGCCGGGGCACGCAGTAGTCCCACACGGTCGCGGCGATCCGCTCCGCGTTCGCCCGGGTGGCCGAGGCGTGGATCTTCCAGCCCTGCGACGGTCCCGATACCGGCTTCCCGTCCGGACCGAGGGGCGTCAGCGTCAGCCAGTCGCCGATCCGTGCCGCGTCCCAGCCCTCGGGAACCTCGCGGCGCGTCGTCTCGTAGACGGGCGCCTCGCCCGCGGAGATCCGGTCGGGCGTCTCGTAGAAGTGTCTGTCGGCGAGCGCGTACACCTCGTAGCGCTTGTCCATGCGTCCTCCTCCTTGGCCCGCTGTCGAGCTTTCCAGCGGGACGGTGGCCACGGACAGTCACGGCTGTCACGAGATCACCGTGCGAAACGCATGGGTCAAGAATTGTTGGGAGGGTTTCGAGCACGGCCCCCGCGGATGCTCCACGTACCGCCCTCAGGGGCTGCGCACGTGCCGTATAAGCGCTGTAATGGCGAACGTGGTGAGTGAGGACGCTGCGGGACGCGGAACGAGAGCGTTGCGTGCCGAGGACGCCCTGACAGCGCTCATGGACGGTCCCGGATCGCCGGAACGACTGCGCAGCGTCCTCGAACAGGCGCTCGTCTTCGCCGGGGCGACCCTCGCCGCCGTGTACATCCCAGGCGACGACGGGGACCAGCTGTGCCTCGTCGAGTCGGCCGGCGTCCCCCGCACGCTGTACGGGCTGCGCGACAGCTACCCGAGCTCGGGCGCCTCCCCGCCCGCCGAAGCGCACCGCTCGGGGAGCCCGCTCTTCCTCGGCCCCGAGGAACTCGCCGCCTGCGCCGAGGTCCCAACAGTGCCCCGGCGGGACGTCCACCTGGCCGTGCTGCCCGCGCACGGCGACGACGGCCGGGCCTGTCTCCTGGCCGTCGGTGAGGGTCCTGGCGGCTTCGACGACGAGGACCGCAAGTGCCTCGAACTGATCGCCGGCGCGATCGTCTGTCCCGTCCCCGAGGCGGTCCAGGAGGACGCCGAACCGCGCTCCAACGCGTTCAGCCTCGCCATGGACACCGGCCGGGTCGAGGTCGGCGACGAGCTCCTGGACCTGTTCGGCATGAGCCCGGCCGCCTTCGACGGCAAGGTCGAGACCCTGCTCGGCCTCACCGTGCCCGAGGACCTGCCCTCGCTGATGTCCCTGTTCGAGGCCGGCCACATGTCCCTCGGCGACCGCGAGCTGGAGTTCCGCGTCCTCCAGCCGTCGGGTCCGCCCAGGTGGCTCAGACTGCGCGGCCGCATGCTGCCGGGCACCGAGGACCGGCCCGCCCGGCTCGCGGGCACGGTCGCCGACGCCTCCACCCTGCGCTCCGACGTCACCGACGTGTCCCGTGTGCAGCGCCTGGCCGCCGCCCTCGCCATGGCGGGCACGGTCCGTGACGTCAGCCAGGCCGTCGTCTCCGCCCTGCGCGCCCCGCTGCGGGCCGACCGCATCGCCCTCGCCGAGCTGGAGAACGAACGCCTCGTCGTCACCGTCCTCGACCCGCCCGAACCCGAGTCCTGGCCCGAACTGTGGCGCCTGGAGTGGCGCAGCGAGTGGCCCGAGGCACCGGTGCGGGCCATGCCCACCCTGGCCGCCGCCCTGCGCGAGGGCCGCGCCCAGATCTGGCCGGCCGGCACCGTCCTGGAACCGGCCCTCGCCGACGTCGGTCCCGGCGGCCTCGCCGTCCTGCCGCTGCCCGCGGCCGGGCGCATGGCCGGCGCCTGCCTCATCGGCTGGGACACCCCGCACCACTTCGGCCCCGACGAACGCGCCCTGCTCACCGCCTCCGCCGGCCTCGCCGGGCAGGCCCTGACCCGCGCCCACGCCCTCGACGCCGAACACGAACTCGTCGGCATGCTCCAGCGCCAGCTGCTGCCCCGCCGCCTGCCCGCACTGCCCGGTGCGACCGCCGTCGCCCGCTACCTGCCCAGCACCGCGGGCCTCGAACTCGGCGGCGACTGGTACGACGTGATCCCGCTGCCCGACAACCACGTCGCCCTCGTCATCGGCGACGTCCAGGGCCACAGCGCCGCCGCCGCCACCCTCATGGGCCAGATGCGCACCGCCCTGCGCGCCTACGCCGTCGAGGGCCACCCGCCGGACGTCGTCGTCGCCCGCGCCAACCGGCTCCTCATGGACCTGGAGACCGACCTCTTCGCCACCTGCGCCTACGTCGACCTCGACATGGAGGAGGGCACCGCCTGGTGCGTCAGGGCCGGCCACCTGCCGCCCGTCCTGCGCCACCCCGACGGCACCACGGAGATCGTGGAGGCGGACGGCGGCCCGCCGCTCGGCGTGCTGGCCCAGACCGACTTCCCGATGACCCCGCTCCGGCTGCGGCCCGGCACCCTGGTCGCCCTGACCACCGACGGCCTGGTCGAGTCCACCGAGGCCGACATCGACGAGGGCATGGACCGTTTCGCCCGCGGACTTGCCGCCTCCGACCCCGCCAACCTGGGACTCGTCGCCGACGCCCTGCTCGTCGGCGCCCGCCGCAGCGACGACGTGGCCCTGCTCCTGCTGCGGTACGACGGCATGGCCACCCACCCGCTCAGGGAGGGCTGGACGGTGTGGCGCGTCCCGCAGGCCGCCGGACACGCCCGCCGCTTCACCCGGCGCGTCCTGCGCCGATGGGGGGTACGGAACGGCGCCCTCGACACCGCCCTGCTCGTCGTCTCCGAACTCGTCACCAACGCCCTCGTGCACACCGACGGGCCGGTCCGCCTCGACCTCACCCTCGTGAGCCGGCGGCTGCGCGTGTCCGTCTCCGACGCCTCGCCCCGCACTCCCGTCAAGCCCACCGACATCGGCTGGGAGGCCACCGGCGGCCGCGGGGTCCTGCTCGTCGAGGCCGTGTCGGCGGCCTGGGGCACCGTCCCCGTCAGCGGTGGCAAACAGGTGTGGAGCGAAATCGCACTCGATACCTGAGCCTGGGTACCCGGGCCGCAGAATCCCCTGCCGGAGAGGTACGCCATGACCCAGCACGTCAGCGACATCATGACCAGCGCCCCGGTCACCGTGGAACCGCAGACCTCCGTGACCGCCGTCGCCCGCATCATGCGCGACCAGAACCTCGGCGCCGTACTCGTCACCGAGGGCGACGAACTGCGAGGTCTGGTCACCGACCGTGACCTCGTCGTGCGGTCCCTCGCCGAGGGCGGCGACCCCGACCGGACCACCGTGGCCGGCGCGTGCAGCGACGACCTGGTGACCGTCGGCCCCGAGGACGACCTGGACCACGCCATCGAGCTCATGCGGGAACACGCCGTACGCCGGATCCCGGTCGTCGAGGACGGCCACCCCGTCGGCATCGTCGCTCTCGGCGACGCCGCCATGGAACGCGACCCGGAGTCCGCCCTGGGTGACATCAGCGCGGCCCGCTCCAACACCTGAGCCGTGCAGGCGAGTTCGCCCCGCGGGTCCGGCCGGCCGTCAAGCGGCACGGGTACGGGTCCCCGCTGTACGCGTGTGCGGTGTCGACGCCCTGACGGCCGGTCCGGTCCGTTTGGGCCGGCCGTCACCGGGGACCCGGAGCGGAGCATGGAAGGACGGTGAACCACCGTGACCCCGCTGACCGTTGAGAAACCCCTCGCACGCCGGCCCGAGACGGGCTGGTCCAGGGCCCGACGCCTGCACGGCAAGGGCGACCTGCGGACCTGCCTGTCCGCTGTCGAGGACCACGTCGGATCCACCACCGCGCACACGGGCGAGAGCAACATCTTCCGCGGCGAGGACTGAGCGCCTCCCGGGTGCAACTCCCGGGCAATCCTCCCGCCATGGCCCGTTGCTGTGAATTCGGGCTAAGGTGGCGCAGATGAAGGCTCTCGTGCTGTCCGGCGAGGCCGGCACACGGTTGTGGCCACGTACGCGCACTTCGGCCGAACGACCGGTGCCCGTCGCCCACCAAGCAGTCCGTTCGCACGGCCTCGCGTCGATCGCCGACGCGGGGCTCACCCACGCCGGGGTGATCCCGGGCGACACCTCCGTACACACTCGGGAAACCATCGGCACCGAGGTGCACGACCCCTGCATCGGCCCCTTCACGTCCGTGGCGGAGAACCGCCGGGTCGTGGACAGTGAGGCCGAGTCCTCCGTCGCCCTGCGGGACGCCCCGACCGAGGGCACGGCCCGCGCAGAGGCCTCGCCGGCCGGCCCCCTCGCCGGGGAGTGCCCGGCGCCGAGCGCGCCCCGGGCCCACCACCTCGTACGCGGAGACGGCAGCAAGGTGCAGATTTCTTCATGAGTCCTCCCGCCGCCGCCCGCGACCGCTCCGGCGGGTCCAGCACCGCCCTCCGCCCCGTCGCCGGGTACGCGGCCCTCCCACCGGGACCGTGCCGCTCGGCGCGAAGCGCTGCCGTGAACACGGCACAGACGGTATGTTCCAGGGCACCGGATCCGGCGCGGGCAGCCGTGACGGACCGGTGCGGGAAGCGTTCCGGCACCACTGCGGTCGGCCCCTGCCGGGCCGCCCCCACCAGCAGCGAGGTCCGCATCGGGCCCGCACCACGTCCCGCCCTCCGCGCCCTCGGGCACGACCGGGGGACGGGGGCCGCACCGGCCTCGCACCGGCACCGGCGGTCCGCCCTGCACGAAGCACTGCCACACATCCGCAAGGAGATTTCCCAGTGAAACGTCACGAGTTCCTGCGGGGGCTCCACAAAGCCAGCGCGAACCGCAACTACCTGGAGATCGGCGTCAACGACGGCCGCAGCCTGACGTTCTCCCGGGTACCGAGTATCGCGATCGACCCGGCGTTCAAAGTGGTCTCGGAGATCCGCTGCGACGTCCATCTGGCCAAGGCCACCAGCGACGACTTCTTCGCGCGAGACAACCCGCTCCAGCATCTGAAGGGCGGCCGTCACCCGCTGCGCAACATCATCCGGAACCGCAGCCCGTTCGGCTACTGGCAGGACGTCACGCTCGACCTGGCGTTCATCGACGGCATGCACCTGTTCGAGTACGCGCTCCGCGACTTCATCAACGTCGAGAAGTACGCGGACTGGGCCAGCGTGATCGTCTTCGACGACATGCTGCCGCGCAACGTGGACGAGGCGGCCCGCGACCGGCACACCAACGCCTGGACCGGTGACGTCTACAAGGTCATCGAGGTCCTGAACCGCTACCGGCCCGACCTGGTGACCGTCCTGGTCGACACCGAGCCCACAGGCCAGCTCCTGGTCTTCGGCGCGGACCCGACCAGCACGGTGCTGCAGGACAAGTACGACGAGATCATCGCGGAGTACGTCGTCCCGGACCCGCAGAAGGTGCCCGAGTCGGTCCTGGAGCGCACCTCGGCGATCAAGCCGGAGACGCTGATCGAGGCGTCCTTCTGGAAGGCGCTGGTGAACGCCCGCAACCGCGGGAGCAAGCGGTCCCGTAGCTGGGAGCACCTGCGCACCAGCCTGGAGCGGCTCAACGACGCCAGCTGAGCGACATGCGGTGAGACGGGGAGGACGCTCGGCGTCCTCCCCGTCTGTCGTGCTCCCCGCGCTACTTGCCGCGTGCCCTGACCCGGCGGACCAGCCTCCCGGCGAGGCGCCTGGCCCTGCGGACCAGCCGCTGCGCGGCCCCCGGACGGGGCGGGTGGACGATCTGCACGCTGCCCGCTTTCGCCCGCACGGCGAACGGCAGCGGGTGGAAGCGCGGCTCCGTCGCGTCGGGAGCCGGGCTCAGCGCGACCCGCCAGGCCGCGCCCTGGAGCTCGTCGAGGGGCAGCACCGCTTCCAGAAGGGCCGCGGGGCCCTTGGGCCGCAGCGTTCCTGACACCTGCACGGGCGCGGCGCCGGAACCACGGGTGAGCTTCAGCAGCACCGGAGTCTCACCGGGTACGTGGAACGGCACCGACACCTCGACGCCGTCGCCGGACACGGTGACCGCACCCGCCGGCAGGCGCCCGAGTTCCAGACGCTCGCCGGCCGTGTCGACGTCGAGGGCGAGCGTGCCCTGCTTCGTCGTCCAGTACGGCAGTACCACCCGGCCGCCGGCCACACCGGCATCCGCGGCCGGACGTCCCTTGAGGGCGGCCGGTCCCAGTCGGCTCTGCTTGGTCCAGCCGCCGAGCTTGACGCGGATGTACACGTCCCACAGCCCGGCGCCGAGCGGGCTGCCGTCGGCCGCGGTGGCGGGGTCCACGGCCGCGGTGCCCCGCAGCACGAGCCGGACCCGACCGTCCCCCTCCGCAGGGACGGTCTCCCGGGTGAACTCCACCGGCTGGAAGTACTGGGCGGCACTGGCGCGCTCGCGCAGCAGCAGCTCGACCGTGGCACGGCCGAAACCGGCGACGCTGTGGGACCCCACCCAGTCCACCGCCTCCTGGACGGAGTCCGGCGCCCCGTCGAGCGGGGCGGCGGTGCCCTTCGCGGGGAACGTCATCGGCGTGCCGCCGGACGCGAGTTCGGCGGACAGCCCGATCCGCAGCACACCGCCGTCCCACTCGACGCCGTCCGGACCGGCCGTGGGCGAGACGGAGGACTCCCATTCCGCGAACGCCACCAGGTCGTCGAGCCGGCCGTCGGCGATCAGGGCGGCGATGACCTGCTGGGTGGGCTGCAGACCGGCCGCGACACCGGGACCGAAGCGCTCGACGACCACTGTGCGGATCTCGGCGAAGAGCTCCTTGCGGTAGTCCTCGGGCGCGTTGAGCAGCCGCTTGCCGCGCATCCGCTCGACCATCTCGTTGCGCAGCCAGCGACGCAGCAGCCGGTCACGCGAGGGCCCCGGCTCGGTGTACTTCTCGACGACGTCGAGCGCCTCGCGCAGGTTCGCGAAGTAGCCCACCGGGTCGAAGCGCTGGAAGCCCGCGTTGGAGGCGTCGTCGCGCTTGAGGTGGTAGTAGCAGACGTAGTCACTGAGCACGGAGACGTTGTCCGCGCGCAGATACGCCTCCGTGACGAAGACGTGGTCCTCCAGCCTGCGCCTGCCCTCGGGGAAGCGCAGCCCGATCCGGTCCAGGAAGGCCCGCCGGAACATCTTGTGCGGGGTGAGACTGTCGATCAGCGGCGCGTTGTCGACGGTGGCACGCGGATGGTTGCGGCGGAACAGCTCCACCGGCACGCCCCGGCCCTGTCCTGCCATCTTGCCGACGACCACGTCGGCGCCGTTGGCGACCGCGTAGTCGTACATCCGCTCCAGGGCCTCGTCGCCGAGGTAGTCGTCGTTGTCGACGAACATCACGAACTCGCCCCGGGCGGCTTCGATCCCGACGTTGCGCGGCTTTCCGGACCAGCCGGAGGCCTCCTGGTGCACGACGGTGACGCGCGGGTCCGACGCGGCGAGTTCGTCCAGCCGGGCGGGCGTCCCGTCGGTCGAACCGTCGTCGACGAAGATCGCCTCGTACTCGTCGGGGGGCAGTGACTGCCTGAGCAGCGAGGCGATGCAGTCCTCGATGTAGTTCCCCGGGTTGTAGACGGGGATGACGACGCTGACCTTGACCGGCATCGGTGTCCGGACTCCTTGGGTGGCTTGTGGCTTGCGTCACGGATAGACGCTTTGTGCGCCGATGTTAACGCCGCCGGGCAAGTGCCGCGTCAGTGGGCCGTCTTGGCGAGCGGATCCTGTGCCGTCGGTCGACGTTCCCGTATGTCGGTTCCTCTAGGGTGGTCGGCGTGCGCCTGCTGCTGATGTCCGACACCCACCTGCCCAAGCGCGCCAAGGAACTCCCGGCCCCGCTGCTCGCCGAACTCCCGCACGCCGACGTCGTGTTCCACGCCGGTGACTGGGTGGACACCGCCACGCTCGAACTGCTGGAGAGCCGCAGCGCACGGCTCGTCGGGGTGTACGGCAACAACGACGGGCCCGGTCTGCGCGCGCGGCTCCCGGAGGTGGCGTACGCCGATGTCGGCGGTGTGCGCTTTGCTGTCGTGCACGAGACGGGCGCCGCGCAGGGCCGTGAGGCCCGCTGCGCCGCGCAGTACCCCGACACCGACGTCCTGGTCTTCGGCCACAGCCACATCCCCTGGGACACCACCGCCCCCGGCGGACTGCGCCTGCTCAACCCCGGCTCGCCGACCGACCGCCGCCGTCAGCCCCACTGCACCTACATGACGGCGACCGCGGCCGACGGCCGCCTCACGGACGTACGCCTGCACCGGCTCCCGCCGCGCTGACGCCCACCCGCCCCGGCTGCTGAACAGGAGCAATCGAGCCTCGCCTCCGCGGTCCTCTCGTACGCGGGCGCCGTGAAAGTCGGGACGCGGCTGGACTGGTTGAGCGTTAATCCGTTGCCGCTGGGGCCCACACCTGCTGGACTTCGGATGTCCATGCCCTCGTCGTACGAACCAGGAGCAGCAATGCGCACTTCGTCCATGTCCACCCAGGAAGGAATGACCCCCATTCTTAAGGACATGACGCTTCGTGCACTTGCTCAACCTAGGGATCCTCGCCCACGTCGACGCAGGTAAGACCAGCCTGACCGAGCGGCTGCTGCACTCGGCCGGAGTCATCGACGAGATCGGCAGCGTCGACGCCGGCAGCACACAGACCGACACCCTCGCGCTGGAGCGCCGGCGCGGCATCACCATCAAGTCCGCCGTCGTCTCCTTCACGGTCGACGACGTGACCGTCAACCTCATCGACACCCCCGGCCACCCCGACTTCATCGCCGAGGTGGAGCGGGTCCTCGGCGTGCTCGACGGAGCGGTCCTGGTCGTCTCGGCCGTCGAGGGCGTTCAGGCGCAGACCAGGGTCCTCATGCGGACCCTGAAACGGCTGGGCGTCCCGACCCTCGTCTTCGTCAACAAGACCGACCGACGCGGGGCCCGCTATGACGGTGTCCTGCGGGACATCGCCGAGCGGCTCACCCCGGCGGTGGTGCCGATGGGCACGGTGGGTGACCTCGGCACGCGCCAGGCCCGTTTCCTGCCCGGGCTCGGTTCCTACGACGTCCTCGCGGACCATGACGACGACCTGCTGGCCGCCTGTGTCGAAGGGCGGGTTCCCGAGGGCCTGCCGCGCGCCGCGCTCGTCACGCAGACCCGGCGGGGCCTGGTGCACCCGGTGTACTTCGGCTCGGCCGTCACGGGCGCGGGCGTCCCCGAACTGGTCGCGGGAATCCGGGAGTTGCTGCCCGCAGCCGACGGTGACCCCGAAGGGCCCGTGTCCGCGACGGTGTTCAAGGTCGACCGGGGCCCGGCGGGGGAGAAGGTCGCGTACGCCCGCCTGTTCTCCGGCACGTTGCGCACCCGCGACCGGGTGCCTTTCGGCGCGGCTCGCGCGGCACGAGGCCGTGCGGAAGCGGTCCGCGCGGAGGGCCGTGTCACCGCCGTCAGTGTCTTCGACAGCGGCACCGAGGTCCGTCAGGACGCGGTTCCAGCGGGCCGGATCGCCAAGCTGTGGGGCCTGCCGGGCATCCGCATCGGTGACGCCCTCGGCGAACCCCGCGCGGCCCACGAGCGTTTCTTCGCCCCGCCCTCCCTCGAAACAGTCGTCGTCCCGGCCCCCGGCACCGACAGCAGGTCCCTCCACCTCGCCCTCACCCAGCTCGCCGAGCAGGACCCCCTGATCGCCCTCAGGCACGACGAGGGCCGCCAGGAGACCTCCGTCTCCCTCTACGGCGAGGTCCAGAAGGAGGTCATCCAGGCCACGCTCGCCGAGGAGTTCGGCCTCGACGTCACCTTCCGCGAGACGACGCCGCTGTGCGTCGAGCGACCGGCCGGGACGGGCGCGGCCGTCGAGTTCAACAAGAAGGACGGCAACCCCTTCCTCGCCACCGTCGGCCTGCGGGTCGACCCGGCGCCGGCCGGCTCCGGCGTGTCCTTCGGGTTGGAGGTGGAGCTCGGCGCCATGCCGTACGCGTTCTTCAAGGCCGTAGAGGACACCGTGTACGAGACCCTCGGCCAGGGCCTGTACGGCTGGCAGGTCACCGACTGCACGGTGACCATGACCCACTCCGGCTACTCACCTCGGCAGAGCCACGCTCACCAGGGCTTCAACAAGAGCATGTCCAGCACGGGCGCCGACTTCCGCGGCGTGACCCCGCTGGTTCTCGTCCGGGCGCTGCGGCGGGCGGGCACCGTGGTCCACGAGCCGATGCACCGGTTCCGTGTCGAGGCCCCGGCCGACACGCTCGGGACCCTGCTGCCCGCGCTGGCCGCGCTGCGGGCCGTACCGGAGACCACCGATACGCGCGGCGAGAGGGCCTGGGTGGAGGGCGGGGTTCCGGCGGCCCGGCTCCATGAGCTGGAGCAGCGGCTGCCGGGACTCACCCGCGGCGAGGGCGAGTTGGAAAGCGCCTTCGACCACTACACGCGGATCACTCACGGCATTGTTCCGATTCGTCCGGCGGTTACCCGGAAAAGCTGAAACTTACTCATCAGTCATAAGTGTTGACGGTGTGCCGGATGAGTCGGACTGTAAGGGACATGCCGAATATGCGCGCGCGTCTGCTCGTTGTTCTGGTTGTCCTCTGTGGATTCCTGACGGTGGCGGGAAACCCGTCCGCCTCCGCCGCCGGTATCGCCGACTCCCTCCCCTTCGACGGAACCGCCCTCACCGTGGCGAACGGCCGTTTCGTCGACGCCGACGGCCGCGAGGTCGTCCTGCGCGGCTACAACGTCTCGGGCGAGACCAAACTCGCCGAGAACCACGGTCTGCCCTTCGCCTCGGTCGCCGACGCCAAGAAGTCGGCGACCGCGCTGAGAGCTCTCGGCGGCGGCAACTCCGTCCGCTTCCTGCTGTCCTGGGCCTACGCCGAACCGGTGAAGGGGCAGGTCGACACCGCATATCTGGCGAACGCCACCGAGCAGATGCGCGCGTTCCTCGACGCGGGCATCCGCGTCTACCCCGACTTCCACCAGGACCTGTACTCCCGCTGGCTGTTCAACTCGGGCAGCTGGTACACCGGCGACGGCGCGCCCGCCTGGGCGGTGGCGCTCGGCAACTACTCCGCCGAGTCCTGCGGCATCTGCATCATGTGGGGCCAGAACATCACCCAGAACGGCGCGGTGAAGGCCGGCCAGTACGACTTCTGGCACAACAGGTACGGCCTCCAGGACTACTTCCTGGCCACCGCCCAGAAGACCATGACGTACATCAAGGCGAACCTCAGCACCGCACAGTTCGCCGGGATCGTCGGCTTCGACCCCTACAACGAGCCCTACGCCGGCACCTACGACTCCGGGCAGACCAGCCGCACCTGGGAACGCGATGTGCTGTGGCCCTTCTACGTGAAGTTCCGGGCCCGGATGGACACGGCCGGCTGGACGGACAAGCCCACCATGGTCGAGCCGAACCTCTTCTGGAACGGCAACGTCAGCAAGGAGGAGGGCGGCCTCCTGGACGCCGGCACGCTCGGCTCGCGGTACGTGTTCAACACCCACTTCTACGACCAGAAGGCGATCTCCGGCATCCTGATGTGGGGCAACGCCTCCGACGGCCAGTACGTCACCGACTTCGGCACCGTCCGCGACCGTGCCACGGCGACCGGTACGACGGCCGTGGTCAGCGAGTTCGGGCACCCGCTGAACGGCAGCACCGCGGGCAAGGCGCCGACCGTCCTCAAGGCCATGTACCAGGCCCTGGACTCCCGGGTGAAGGGCGCCAACTGGTGGTCCACGCCCGCGGGTTCGGGACCGGTCCTGTCCGGCAGCCAGTGGCAGTGGGACATCTACAACGGCCGCCACCACGAACTCATGAACGACAATCCGGACAAGGTCATCACCTCGGGCGACGGCTGGAACGACGAGGACCTGTCGGCCGTGAAGCTCGACGACTCGGGCACGGCGGTGCTCCGCCAGGACGCCCGGCTCCTCGACCGGATCTACCCGAGCGCCACCTCGGGCACGACGGCCGCCTTCACCTACGAGGACCGCTCCAGGGACGGCTCCACGACCCTGACCTGGAACCCGGTGCCGAGCAGCCTGCCGAACGTGTCGTCACTGGTCGGGTCCGGCCAGTACTCGGTGCTCGTGTGGCGGTCGGGCAGCGGCACGGCACCCACCGAACTCCATCTCCCCGCCTCCTTCCCGAACGCGACGACCACGGTCGTCTCCGACCTCGGCACTGTCTACGGCCCGCCGGCGTACACCTCCTCGACCCCCGTCGGAACGGCCCTCGAACCGGGCGGCACCGGCAGCCGCCGGCTCCTCCTCACCGACTCCGACTCCGGCGTGCTGCACTATGCGCTGGTCACCAACGGGGCCGGCTCGCCCTCCGCGTCGCTGCTCGCCGCGGCCAGGTCCGAGCTCGCGACCTGGACGGCGCAGAAGTTCGGCTGACCCCGGCCATACCGACAGCCGGGCCGGTACCGCCTCCGGAGAGGGGCGGTACCGGCCCGGCTGCGACGTTCGCCCGGTCGGTGCGCGTGGACGCTCCCGCTATGAGGAAGGGCTCGCCCAGTCCGTGGCCACATGCCCCAGCCGCACCCGCTGGGGATGGTCGCCGACCGCCACGGACACCGTCTTCTGCCCGGTCGCGAAGTCGATCGCGGTGACCTGGTCGGCGCCGCTCTCGGACACCACACAGCTCTTGCCGTCGCCGCTGACGGTGGCCCAGTACGGCTTCGAGGCCGGCACGAGCGGGCCCTCCTGGAGGGTCGTGCGGTCGACCACGGTGGCGTAGTCGTCCATCGTGCCCGCGACGCACAGCTTGCTGCCGTCCGGGCTCATCGAAATGCCATGGTGGCGCGAGTCGTTGACCATGGTGGTGCGGTCGTCGCTGGTCGCCGGGTTCTTCGGCAGGACCTTGGTCCGGGTGATCTTGTCGGTCGCGACGTCGTACTCGAAGAAGCCGTTGAAGAACGAGACCTGGAAGTACAGCTTGGACTCGTCCGGCGAGAAGACCGCGGGCCGGACCGCGTCCGAGTAGTCCTTGAGGCCGATCGCGTCCAGCTTGGCCCGCATGTCGATGACCTTGACCTGCTTGTACGTCGTGGCGTCGACGACCGTGATGTGCCGGTCGCCCTTCGTGAAGTCCTGCCACGGGGCGTCGGAGTCGGTGTTGACGTCACCGATCGCCATGTTCCAGATGTACTTGCCGTCCTTGGTGAAGATGTTCTCGTGCGGCTTGTCGCCGGTGGCGAACGACCCGAGCTGCTGGCCGGTGTTGATGTTGAGCACGTGCACGGTGTTCGCGGTCGAGGCCGACACCGCGACCCGGAGGCCGTCGGGGGAGACGGCCATGTGGTCCGCGCGGTAACCCGACACCCGGAAACGCCAGTTGATCTTCCCGGTGGCCACGTCGATCGACACGACGTCCGCGAAGCTCGGCCGGGAGACGACCACCGACTTGCCGTCCGGCGTGGAGTACATGTCGTCGGCGAACTGGTCGTGGCCCTCGCCGACGCTGTTGCGGATCGCCATGAAGTAGATCCACTTGATCGGATCGGCGTTGATCTCCGCCATCCGGGCGTCCTTGTCGGGGATCACGTTGATCCGGCCGATCTTGGCCAGATCACCGGAGGACTTCAGGACGTCGGCCGTGCCGTCCCAGTTGTTGCCCACGAACAGCACCTCGCGGAGGGCGGCCGCGTCCACGGCGCTCGCGGAGGTGGCGGGGGCGGTGAGGGCCAGGACGACTGCGGCGGCCATGGCGCACAGGTGTCTTGGGCGGAGAGCGGACATGAGGGGGCTCCCTTGGGCGGCTCATGAAGGAGGCATGACACATCGGAAAATCTGAAGACGCGTGGATTCAGAGTGAACTTACTGCAAAGTAAGGAAGGGGGGCCCTTCTCCACAAGACTGCGTGCACGACAAACTTGGGCGACATACGGAAGGCCGGAGCGTCCGGCCCGGGTAGGAGGTGCGGTGACGGGCAGGCTCAGGGCCCCGACCGGTCGCTATGGCGGCAAGACCGCCGCGGAGCGGCAGGCCGATCGACGCCGGCGTTTCCTGGACGCGGCACTCCAGCTCTTCGGGGACACCCCCGGATACCGCGCCACGACCGTCGCGGCCCTCAGCGAGGCCGCGGGCCTGTCCACCCGCCAGTTCTACGAGGAGTTCCGCACCCTCGAGGACGTCCTGGCCGCGCTCCATCTGGAGGTCAACGACTGGGCGACGGCAGCCGTGCTGGAGGCGGTCGCGGGCGGGGACCACCTGCCGCTCGCCGAGCGCGCCGCCGCGATCTTCCGCGCCTACGCGGCGAACGTCACCGCGGACCCGTGTCGGGTGCGCATCACCTTCGTCGAGATCATCGGCGTCAGCCCGCGGCTGGAGGAACAGCGCCTGGCCCGCCGGGCGCACTGGGTGGACCTGGTGTGCGCCGAGGCACAGCGGGCGGTGGCCCGTGGCGAGGCGGCGCCCCGCGACTTCCGGCTCGCCGCGACGGCGTTCATCGGCAGCGTCAACGGTCTGCTCCACGACTGGAACGCCGGGTGGGTGGACGCGACCCTGGACGAGGTCGTCGAGGAACTGGTCCGGCAGCTGCTGGGAATCCTGCAGCCACCGGGCTGGACGGCACCGCCCGCCCGGGATTCCGCCTGACCGCCCACAGCGCTACGCGGTCATGCGGTCCAGGGCCGCCACCACCGGCGCCACCCCGTCCTCCTCGCGAACATGTGCCGCCAGCACCTGAGCCCGCTCCCGGAAACCGGCATCCCGGGTGGCCCGCACCAGCGCCGCCCCCAGTGTGTCCGCGGTCAGACGTCTGAGCGGCAGCACGCGCGGAGCCACCCCCAGCGCGACCAGCCGAGCCGCCCAGAAGCTCTCGTCGAACTGGATCGGCACCGGTACGGCCGGTACCCCGGCGCGCAGTCCCGCCGCGGTCGTGCCCGCGCCCGCGTGGTGGACCACCGCCGCCATCCGGGGGAAGAGCGCGCAGTGCGGTGCCTCGTCGATGGTCAGCATGTCGTCGCCGCCGGCCGCCAGGCCCGCCCACCCGCGCTGGATCACCCCGCGCAGCCCGGCCCGGCGCAGCGCCCGCACGATCTCGGTGCTGATCCTCCCGGGATCGGGCACGGTCGCGCTGCCCAGCCCCACGAACACCGGCGGCGGCCCCGCGTCGACGAATGCGCGCAGCTCGTCGGAGAGCCGCTCGTCCCCGGCGTACGGCCACCAGTAGCCCGTTACGTCGAGCCCGCGACGCCAGTCACGGGGCCGGGCGACGACCCGCGGGCTGAATCCGTGCAGCACCGGCCAGCCCTGCCGCTCCCGGGCCCGCAGCGCCGCGACCGTCCCCACTGGCGCCAGCCCCAGCCGGGTGCGCACCGACGGGAGCGCCGCGGCGAAGACCTGCTCGACGGCCAGGTTCAGTCCCGCCCCAGCGACCCGGTTGCCGAGCGCGCCCCAGGAACCGACGCCCAGCATGGGCGGCGCGAACTCCCGGGTGGCCGCGAGAGGCTGGAGGTTGAGGCCCAGGCTGGGCAGTGCCAGTCCCTCCGCGACGGCGTGCCCCAGCGGGGCCACCGAACCGGACAGGAGCAGCGCGTCGGCGGTCCGGGCGGCAGCCACCAGCTCGTCGGCCATCTCCACGGCCAGGGTCCTGGCCATCGCGACCACCCGCACCAGTTTGCCCACGCCGGTCGTGCTGCGGTGCAGGGCCCGCCCGCGCGACGACTCCAGCTCCGCCCGCGGATCGACGGGCAGGGCGTGGAACCCGAGCCCGGCCCGGGCCGCGAGCGGCTCGAAACGGCTGTGGGTGACCAGGGTGACCTCGTGACCGGCCCGCGCCAGACCGTGCCCGAGACCGGTGAAGGGGGCCACGTCGCCCCGGGAGCCCGCTGTCATGATCGCTACCCGCACGACGGACAGTATGGCGCCACGGCCCGCCACAGGGCCTCAACGACCCGTGACATCCGGCCAGTTCACCCTCGTCGCGAACTGCGGCCCGAGGGTGAGCGGCCGACCCCCGCGGCCCGCGCTAGGCCCCGAGCTGCCGGGCGGCGGCCGCCACCGTCTGCTCCAGCAGCGTGGCGATGGTCATCGGACCCACGCCGCCCGGCACCGGTGTGATCAGCGAGGCACGCTCCACCGCGGAGTCGAAGTCGACGTCGCCGACGTTGCCCGCGTTGTAGCCGGCGTCGATCACGACCGCGCCGGGCTTGATGTCCTGGCCCCGGATCAGCCGGGGCCTGCCCACCGCGGCGACCACGATGTCCGCCTCCCGTACGGCAGCCGACAGGTCCGCCGTACGGGAGTGGCAGTAGGTCACCGTGGCGTCGCGGGCGAGCAGCAGCACGCCGGCCGGCTTGCCGAGGATCGCGCTGCGGCCCACGACCACGGCACGCTTGCCGGCCGGGTCGACGTCGTACGCGTCGAGCAGCCGCATGATCCCGCCGGGCGTGCACGACACGAAGCCCGGAAGGCCGAAGCTCATCGTCGCGAAGGAGGCGAAGGTGACACCGTCGACGTCCTTCTCCGGTGCGATCGCCTCGAACGCCGCCCGCTCGTCGATGTGCGCGCCCATCGGGTGCTGGAGGAGGATGCCGTGCACGGTGGGATCGACCGACAGGGCACGCAGTGTGCCGACGAGTTCCTCGGTGGTGGTGGCCGCGGGCAGCTCCACGTGCCGGGACTCGATGCCGGCCTTGCGGCAGCGGTTGCGCTTCATGCGCACGTAGGTGACGGAGGCGGGGTCCTCGCCGACCAGTACCGTGGCCAGACAAGGGGACTGACCTGTGCGTTTGGTGAGGTCTGCCGCCCGCTCGGCGGTGTCCTCGCCGATGCGCCGGGCAAGCGCGGTGCCGTCCATGAGCCGTGCCTGGGACATGGTCCACTCCTGAGCCGATCGAAGGAATCGCCCAGGCGCACGGCATCGAATGTGCGAACCGCTCCCCGGTGGTGATCCACCTCAGCGCCAGTCACGGTCCGGACATCAGGCTAACCGACGTGCAACCGCCCGACGTGCCCCGTGCTCCTTTCCGCGGGCACCGCGGCAGAACCTGCCGCGCGGATACTCCCCGCGCCGAGAAGGTCCAGGTCAGCCGTTCGACGTGACCCGGACCCTCGGCCTTTTCGTTCTCGCTATTCGTCCCACGCCTGGATCAGGGTCTGCTCGGTGATCTTGCCGTCCCGCAGGGTCAGCATCGACTCGGAGAGGACGCGTACCCCGTCGGAGTACTCGCACGACTCGCTGAAGGCGACGTGATCGCCGTCGACGACGCACTGTTCCAGCTTGTGCGTCATGTCGCGGCTGTAGACGTCGTCGAGCATCGCGCTGATCTGGTCCCTGCCGTGCAGCACCGTGGGGTGGCTCGGCTGGCTGTTGCGGTCCACGACGCGTATCTCGGCGTCGTCCGCGTAGAGCGACAGAAGAGTCGCCGCAGTGTGTCCTTCGATGCCCCGGCGCAGTGCGTCGGCGTCGAAACCGGAGCGTGCCGCAGTGCCCATGGTGACCTCCTTCGAGGGCCGCGGCCCGACGAGGAGCGGGCCGCGTAGGGCCTCTTTCCTACGAGACTCCTCCGCCTCGGCGGTCACGGCAAGCCCAGTACGGGCGCTCCGCCTGACGAGTGAGCGGCGCCGGACGGCCGTGTCCGCCAGGGGGTCGGTGGCGTTGCTGACAACATGATCTCAACTCGACGTATCGTCGCCGCGGTCGGTCTCGCCGTCGGTGTCACCGGCCTCGCCGCCCCCCTCGCGAACGCGGCCGACGCGGCTGCCCCGGAGGCGAGCCCGCTCAGCCCGATCGCCATGCTCGACTCGCTCGCGGCCAGCGACATCCCCGCGGAGCACAAGGCCGAGATGCCGAAGGTCTCCGCGCAGCTGAACAAGGCCAACGACCTGTACAAGCTCAACGAGCTGCACCAGGTCACCGACCTCGCCGCCCCCGTCACCGGGCTGGTACCCGCGGTCGAGGCCTGACCGCTCCCGCACACACACCGAGGGCCGCCCGGTGATCCGGGCGGCCCTCGGTGTGTGTCCGCCGGAAGTGGCATCAGGGCCGGGGATGCCTCAGGCAGGACGACCACCGGGCGCCGGGACCCTTGTCAGGAGGGCTGCCCGAGGTGCTGACGCTGCCTCAGGAGCGGTACTCGTGCGCGCCGTTGCGGATGGCCGTCGCCGATCGCATGCGACCGCTTAAGACCGCGCCCGGCCCCGTCACCTGCGGCCGCCCACAAACCCCCGGTCTGCGGCCTCCGGTACCCGGACCGGATGCCGGGCCAGGAGGCCGCGGCAGTGCGGCGGCCACCGACGCCCGCCGCTGGGGGTGCGCCCGTGCTCGGGTGGAACGGACTTCCGTCGACCGGTGGACGAGGGCGTCGGCCGGCACGTCAGCCGCACCCGGACGGGCTGCCGCGTGTTCCACACGATCCACGCGCCCGCGAGCAGGAGATGCCGTGCGGCTCAGACGGCCGGGAAGCCGACGGCGCGAACTCACCCTGCGGTGGCGAGGAACTGCGTCGCCGCCAGCTCCGCGTACAGCGGATCCCCGGCGACCAGCTCCTGGTGCGTTCCCACGGCCCGCACCCGCCCCGCATCCATCACCACGATCCGGTCGGCCATCGTCACCGTGGACAACCGATGCGCCACGACCAACACCGTGGTCGTACGCGCCACATCGGCCACCGTGTCCCGCAGCGCCGCCTCGTTCACCGCGTCCAGCTGGGACGTGGCCTCGTCAAGGAGCAACAGCCGGGGCCGCCGCAGCAACGCACGGGCGATCGCCACCCGTTGCCGCTCACCGCCCGACAGCTTGGTCCCCCGATGCCCGACCAGCGTCTCAAGGCCGCCGGGCAGCTTGGCCACCAGCCCGTCCAGACGCGTCGTCTTCAGCACCCGCGCCACCGCGTCCTCGTCCGCCGTCGGGTTCCCCAGCAGCAGGTTCTCCCGCAGCGACCCCGACAGCACCGGCGCGTCCTGCTCCACATACCCGATGGCGGAGCGGAGTTGGGGCAGATCCCACTCGGCGAGATCCCGCCCGTCCAGCGTCACCGCCCCGGACTCGGGATCGTAGAACCGCTCGATCAGCGAGAACACCGTCGTCTTGCCCGCCCCCGAAGGCCCGACGAACGCCGTCATGCCCCGCGCCGGCACATCGAAGGTCACGCCGTGATGGACGTACGGCAGATCGTCGGCATACCGGAACCGGACGTCCGCGAAGGCGACGGCCGCCGGTGCCGCGCCGTCCGCGGGCAACGGCGCGGGCAGAGCCGCCGGTTCGGCCGGCAGGCTCAGTGCCTCCTGGATGCGGGCGAGCGCCGCCGCACCCGTCTGGTACTGCGTGATCGCCCCCACGACCTGCTGGATCGGCGACATGAGATAGAAGACGTACAGCAGGA
The DNA here is from genome assembly GCF_055570355.1 of Streptomyces sp. NPDC031225. Lineage (NCBI taxonomy): Bacteria > Bacillati > Actinomycetota > Actinomycetes > Kitasatosporales > Streptomycetaceae > Streptomyces > Streptomyces sp. NPDC031225. The sequence continues at coordinate 162,499 of NZ_JBVIHJ010000011.1, forward strand.
ACGCCACCAGCGTGCCGACGTCGATCGCCCCGGTCGCGACCCGCGCCCCGCCCACCGCGAGCACCGTGATGAACGCGATCTGCATCGCGAGGCCCGCCGTGTTGCCCGCTGCGGCCGACCACTTGGCGGCCCGCACGCTCTGCCGCCACGACTCCTCGGCCGCCGCGTGCAGCGTCAGCTCCTCCCGGTGCTCGGCCCCGGACGCCTTCACCGTGCGCAGCGCCCCGAGGATCCGCTCCAGCGACGCGCCCATCACACCGACCGCGTCCTGCGCCTGCCGGCTCGCCCGGTTGATGCGCGGCACGATCACCCCGAGCACCGTGCCCGCGGCCAGGATCACCGCCAGCGTGACGCCCAGCAGCACCGGGTCGACCAGGCCCATCATCACCACGGTCGCCACCAGCGTGAGGCCGCCGGTGCCAAGGCCCACCAGCGAGTCGGTGGTGACCTCGCGCAGCAGGGTGGTGTCCGAGGTGATCCGGGCCATCAGATCGCCGGGTTCGGTACGGTCCACGGCCGGGATGCGCAGCCGCAGCAGATACGACGACAGGGCGCGCCGCGCGCCCAGCACCACCGACTCCGCGGTGCGCCGCAGCACATACGAACCCAGTCCGCCCATCGCCGCGTTGGTGATCACGAGCGCCGACATGATGAACAACGCGCCGGTGATCGTGCGGTCGTGGGACAGGTCGTCGATCAACTCCCGTGCCACCAGGGGCAGCAGCAGGCCGGTGGCCCCGGTCAGGAGCGAGAGCACGGCACCCGCGAGCAGGGTCCACCGGTGCGGCCTCACGTATCCGAGGAGCAGCCGCCAGGTGGGCGGGCCGCTCTCCGTCTCGGCAGTGCTCACGGTGCTCCCTCGTGCCCGGTGACGTGCTGAGCCTTCAGGCTACGTCGGCGCTCTGGCGACGTGCGGTCGCCCAGCCCCCTCCGTCCCGGTCGCCCGGCCTGCTCCTCCGGCCTGGTCCGAGTGCCGTTACCGATCAGTCACGCGTAGGGTCGGCAGGGACGTGCACCGGGCGACAGAAGGGGTCAGGCCATGGCGCAGGAGGTACGCGGAGTGATCGCACCCGGCAAGGACGAGCCGGTGCGGGTGGAGACGATCCTGGTGCCGGACCCGGGACCGGGAGAGGCCGTCGTACAGGTGCAGGCCTGCGGGGTCTGTCACACCGATCTGCACTACAAGCAGGGCGGCATCAACGACGAGTTCCCGTTCCTGCTCGGCCACGAGGCCGCCGGTGTCGTGGAGTCCGTCGGCGCGGGGGTCACCGATGTCGCGCCCGGCGACTTCGTGATCCTCAACTGGCGCGCGGTGTGCGGGAACTGCCGGGCCTGTCTGCGCGGGCGGCCCTGGTACTGCTTCGACACCCACAACGCCGAGCAGCGGATGACCCTCGCCTCGACCGGCCAGGAGCTCTCGCCCGCCCTGGGTATCGGCGCCTTCGCCGAGAAGACGCTGGTCGCCGCCGGACAGTGCACCAAGGTCGACCCGTCGGTCTCGGCTGCCGTCGCGGGGCTGCTGGGCTGCGGGGTGATGGCCGGAATCGGTGCCGCGATCAACACCGGGAACGTCGGCCGGGGCGACACCGTCGCCGTCATCGGCTGCGGTGGTGTCGGCGACGCGGCGATCGCCGGATCGAACCTCGCGGGCGCGGCGAGGATCATCGCCGTGGACATCGACGACCGCAAGCTGGAGAAGGCCCGCACCATGGGCGCCACGCACACCGTCAACTCGCGCGAGAACGACCCCGTGGAGGCGATCCGCGAACTGACCGGCGGCTTCGGTGCCGACGTCGTCATCGAGGCGGTCGGGCGCCCCGAGACGTACAAGCAGGCCTTCTACGCCCGCGACCTCGCCGGCACCGTCGTCCTGGTCGGCGTGCCGACCCCCGAGATGAAGCTGGAGCTTCCCCTGCTGGACGTCTTCGGCCGCGGCGGCTCGCTCAAGTCGTCCTGGTACGGCGACTGTCTGCCCTCCCGTGACTTCCCGATGCTGATCGACCTGCACCTGCAGGGCCGCCTGGACCTGGAGGCGTTCGTGACCGAGACCATCCAACTCGACGAGGTGGAGAAGGCGTTCGAGCGCATGCACGACGGCGACGTCCTGCGTTCGGTGGTGGTGCTCTGATGGCCGCCCGCATCGAACGCCTCGTCACCTCGGGGCAGTTCAGCCTCGACGGCGGCACCTGGGACGTCGACAACAACGTCTGGATCGTCGGCGACGACCATGAGGTGATCGTCATCGACGCCGCCCACGACGCCGACGCCATCGCCGAGGCCGTGGGCGACCGCAGGCTCACCGCGATCGTCTGCACCCACGCCCACAACGACCACATCGACGCGGCGCCCGCCCTCGCCGACCGCACCGGCGCGACGATCTGGCTGCACCCCGACGACCTGCCGCTGTGGAAGCAGACCCACCCCGACCGTGACCCCGACGCCCACCTGCGGGACGGGCAGGTCATCGAGGCCGCGGGCGCCGACCTCAGGGTGCTGCACACCCCCGGCCACGCGCCGGGTGCCGTCTGCCTCTACGACCCGGGCCTCGCCACCGTCTTCACCGGCGACACCCTGTTCAAGGGCGGGCCCGGCGCCACCGGCCGCTCCTGGTCGCACTTCCCGACGATCATCGACTCGATCCGCGACCGGCTGCTGGCCCTGCCGCCCGAGACGAAGGTCCTCACCGGTCACGGAGACCCCACCACCATCGGTGCGGAGGCTCCGAACCTGCAGGAGTGGATCGCCCGCGGCCACTGACGCCGACAGGTGGGTGACGCCGTACAAAACACGACAGAGGTTGTCCGACTTCCCCGTCATGCTCGAACCGACAAGCCACAGGCGACATCGGGCACAACGGGAGGTCGGACATGTCACAGCCGCTGGAGGGCAGGGTCGCGCTGGTCGCCGGAGCGACAAGGGGAGCCGGACGCGGGATCGCCGTGGAGCTGGGGGCGGCCGGTGCCACCGTGTACGTCACCGGACGCAGCACCCGGGCCCGCCGCTCCGAGTGCGACCGCCCCGAGACCGTCGAGGACACCGCCGACCTCGTCACCGCGGCCGGCGGCCAGGGCATCGCGGTCCCCACCGACCACCTGGACCCGGCACAGGTCCGCGCGCTCGTCGCCCGCGTCGCCGACGAGCAGGACCGCCTCGACGTCCTCGTCAACGACATCTGGGGCGGCGAGCACCTCTTCGAGTGGGACAGCCCGGTGTGGGAGCACGACCTCGACAACGGACTCAGGCTGCTCAGGCTCGCGGTGGAGACCCACGCGATCACCAGCCACCACGCCCTGCCCCTGCTGCTGCGCCGCCCCGGCGGCCTGGTCGTCGAGATGACCGACGGAACCGACGCCTACAACCGCGGGAACTACCGCAACTCCTTCTTCTACGACCTCGCCAAGACATCCGTCCTGCGCATGGCCTTCTCCCTCGGCCACGAACTCGGCCCGCGCGGCGCCACCGCCGTCGCGCTCACCCCCGGCTGGCTGCGCTCGGAGATGATGCTCGATGCCTTCGGAGTAGGCGAGGACAACTGGTACGACGCCCTGGACCGCGTCCCCCACTTCGCCATCTCGGAGACCCCGCGCTACGTGGGCCGCGCAGTGGCCGCGCTGGCCGCCGACCCGGACGTGGCCCGCTGGAACGGCGCGTCCCTCGACAGCGGCTCGCTGGCCCGGACGTACGGCTTCACCGACCTCGACGGCAGCCGCCCCGACGCCTGGCGCTATCTGGTGGAGGTCCAGGACGCGGGCAAACCGGCGGACGTGTCGGGCTACCGCTGATCCGGCACGTCTCGCGCCGGTGCGCCGGCGCTCCATCCACGCCTGCCGGCTCAGGGACTACGTTCGGTCGCATGACACACACCAACCGCTTCGAGGGACACGGAGTTCTCCTCACGGGCGCGGCGCGCGGCATCGGCGCCGCCGCGGCCCGTCGCCTCGCCGAGGAGGGGGCGGCGGTTCTGCTCACCGACCGGGACGGCACCGTCGTCGAGGAGACCGCCGCTGGTCTGCGTGAACAGGGCCTGTCCGCGCGGGCGTTGGCGTGCGACGTGGCGGACCGTTCGGCCATCGAGGCGGCCATCGCCCACGCCGTCGACGCGTTCGGCTCGCTCGACGTGCTGGTCAACTGCGCCGCCCGGTGCACTCCCGAGACCCCCCGCTTCGAGGACGACGCCGACGACGAGTGGGACCGGGACCTCGACGTCACCCTCGGCGGACCGTACCGCTGCTCGCGCGCCGCGCTCCCGCACCTGGCCGCCTCCGGACGCGGTGCGATCGTCACCATCGGTTCCGTCAACGCCCTCCAGGACTTCGGCAACCACGCCTACAGTGCGGCCAAGGCGGGCCTCGGCTCTCTGACCCGCACCCTCGCCGGACACGCGGCCGCCCGCGGGGTACGCGTCAACATGGTCGTCCCGGGCACGGTCCGCACCTCGGCCTGGGAGGGGCGGGAGGACGAACTCACCGCGATGCGACGGCTGTACCCGCTCGGCCGGGTCGGCGAACCCGAGGACATCGCCGCCGCCGTCGCCTTCCTCGCCTCCCGCGACGCCGCCTGGATCACCGGCACGACCCTGGTGGTCGACGGTGGCCTCACCGCGGTCAACACCGGGTTCCACGCGACGGTCCATCCATTTAGAGGCGCTTAAAGGTTGCGGTAGATCTTTTCACTTGTCCTTCGTGGATCTCTCGGGCAGCGTTCTCGTGTGCCGATACCCCCTCCCGCGTCCCCCTGGCGCACCGCCGACTTCCGCACCTTGTTCGCCGCCAGCACGCTCAGCCAGCTCGGGGCGAACGTCAGCTATGTCGCGATACCCCTGACCGCCGTCGTGGCCCTGGACGCCGACCCGGGTCAGGTCGGCGCCCTGGCCACGCTCAGCACCCTGGCGTTCCTGCTCATCGGGCTGCCCGCCGGAGCCTGGGTGGACCGGATGCGGCAGCGCACGGTGCTCGTCGGGGCGGACCTGGCCCGCGGGGCCCTGTTCGCCTCCGTCCCGATCGCCTGGTGGACGGACGCGCTCACCCTCGGCCAGCTGTACGCGGTCGTCCTCCTGAGCGGCTGCGCCACCGTGTTCTTCGACGTCGGCTCGCAGAGCTTCCTGCCCCGGCTCGTGGACCGTGCGGCCCTCGTACCCGCGAACACCGCCATGGTCGGACTCCAGGCGGCCGGCACCATCGCCGGACGCAGCGTGGGCGGCGCCCTGGTGCAACTGCTCACCGCACCCGTCGCCGTCCTCTGCGCCTCGCTCACCTACTTCGCCTCGGCCGTCCAGCTCGCCTTCCTCCGCCGCGAGGCCGCCGCACCCGTCCCCGTGCGCGGCACGCCCCTGCGGGCCCAGATCGCCGAAGGGCTGCGCCACGTCTTCGGCAACCCGGAGCTGCGCGCCCTCGCGCTGACCGCCGCCCTCACCAACCTGGGCATGCAGACCGTCAACACCATGCTCCCGATCCTGTTCGTGCGCGAACTACGCCTTCCCGCAGCGGCGTTGGGCGCCTTCTGGGCGGCCGGCGGGGTCGGCCTGCTCATCGGCGCCCGCTGCGCCCGCCCGCTCGCCGGGCGACTGGGATACGGCCGTACGCTCGGCCTGGCCGGTGCGGTACTGGCACCCGCAGCACTGCTCGTGCCGCTGATCGGCCGGGGCCCCTGGCTGTGGCTCGCGGGCGCGGGCTGGGTGCTGGCCCTCTTCAAGACCGGCACGGACAACGTCCTGGGCGTGAGCCTGCGCCAGCGCATGACCCCGGACGACCTGCTGGGCCGTATGAACGCCACTTTCCGGTTCGTGCTGACCGGATCCCTCGCGATCGGCGCCGCACTGTCCGGCCTTGTCGGTGAACTGGCGGGAGTACGCGCGACGTTGTGGCTGGGCGGCGCCCTGATCGCCGTGGCCTTCCTGCCGGTGTTCCTGTCGCCCGTCCGCTCACGGCGCCACCTCCCGGCCCAGCGGGCCGTGATGCCCGAGCAGGCACCGGCACCGAATTGATCGCGCCGATCACCCCCGGCGCGGACCTGTGTGATCAGCCACAACCGTGGACCGCGCTGCGTCTCAGCCGGCACCCGGCGGGTAGCCTCGCCTCGCGACCCGGGTGAACGTCGAGGTTTGTCACCGTTTCGTCGCAGCGTGCCCGGCGGTACAACGAACACGTGCGGACACCGGTCTAAAGGGCAGAGATCGCAGAACCGTACTGAGGAGACAGGCCATGGGGGACATACGCAGACGGGGTGCCATCGCACTCGGGATCACCGGACTCGTCGCACCGCTGACGCTCGCGCTGGGCGCCGCGCCCGCACAGGCGGCGAGCTGCACCACGCAGGCGGGGCCGTACCAGAAGCAGGTGGAGAAGTTCCTCGGCCGACCGGTCGACGGCAGGCAGTCCACCGCCGACTGCAAGGCGATCAAGGCCTTCCAGACCAAGCACGGCATCACACCGAACATCGGCTACGCGGGATCCGTCACCTGGGGCGTGATGGATCTCATGAACAAGCAGAAGGCCGTCGGCAGCAACCCCAACAGGGACGGCAAGTGCCCGACCAACAAGGGCCGCATCGCCTGCGTGAACCTCACCCTCCAGCTGAGCTGGATCCAGGACGGCAGCCGGCTCGTCTACGGCCCGGTCCCGGTCCGCACGGGCCGTGACGGCTACGAGACCCGCACCGGCCTGAAGAAGATCTACTGGCGTGACATCGATCACGTGTCGAACATCTACAACGTGCCGATGCCCTACAGCCAGTTCTTCGACGGCGGCCAGGCCTTCCACTCGGTGAATCTCAGCATGTGGAACCCGCCCGGCTCGCACGGCTGCACCAACATGACGCCCAAGGACGCCAAGAAGTACTGGTCCCTCCTCAAGACGGGCGACGACGTCTTCGTGTACGGCCGCAAGCCGGGCACCTGAGACAGCAGGCGCCCGGCGTGACGCCGGCGTCACGCGTCAGGCGCGTCTCCGAAGTCCGGGATCTCCAGCCTGGCTCCACCCTGCCGCGCCGAATCGTGCGCGATGATGCCCGGCAGGGTGTAGCGGGCCGCCACCCAGGCGTTGACCGAGGGCAGCGACCTGGTGTTCACCGCGGTCACGAAGTCGTCCACCAGGAAGTGGTGGCTGCCCTCGTGACCGTTGTGCAGGTTGTCGAACGCCCGCGGCAGCCGTGCCCGGTCGTGCACCGGGGCCGAGCCCGAGGTGAACGCGGCCCGGAGTTCCGGCGCGATGTGCTGAAGTGACGGGTCGTCAGGAGACATGGTGGGCTTGGGCTCAAGGAGCTCGCTGATGTCCTTGACGCCCTTCTTGTCCTGCCAGAAGGCGACCGTGGCGAGCTGCTCCATGCTCGCCTCCGTCCCGAAGAACCGGAAACGCGACTCCCGGATGTGGGACGGATAGCCGACCCGCCGGAACTCGTTGGTGCGGAACGACCCGCCGCCCGCCACCTCGAACAGCGCGGTCGCGTTCGAGATGTCGTTGCCGAACCGGCTGACGTCCTTGTCGAACACCCCGTCCCCGCGGTCGTCGACGACACCGATCGCCGACACGCTCACCGCGTGCGTCTGCCAGGCGCCCAGCACCCCGCCCACCGAGTGCGTGGGGTAGAGCAGCGGGGGATAGCTGGCGGTCTCCTTCCACTTCTCGCCGCCGCTGTACTGGTACGCCTCGTAGAACCCGAGGTCCATGTCGTGGACGTAGTCGCCCTCGGCGTAGAAGAGCCGCCCGAAGGCGCCCTCGGCGATCTGGTTGCGGGCGTGCACGGTTGCCGGGTTGTACTGGCTGGTCTCGCCCATCATGTACGTCAGCCCGGTCGCCCGGACCGCGTCGATGATCGCCGCGATCTCCTCCGTGGTGATCGCCATGGGGACCGCGGAGTACACGTGCTTGCCGGCGTTCAGGCCCTGGAGCACCAGCGGGCCGTGCGTCCAGCGCTGGGTGAAGATCGCGACCGCGTCGACCTCCTGCGCCTCCAGCATGGCCTCGTACGTGGGGAAGGTGCCGGCCAGTCCCTGCGCGACGGCGAGCCGCTCGGCCCGTTCGGGCAGCAGATCGGTGACGTAGACGTCACCGACACCGGGGTGGGCCTGGAACAGCGTGGCGAACTGGCCGGAGAACTGGCCGGCGCCGACGATGCCGATCGAGAACGTCATGACGTGCGTGCCCTTCGGAGGAGAGATCACTGGGAGAGGATCAGGTTGATCTGGTCGTTGGTCCGGTCGAGGCTGGTCACCGACCTGCCGTTGCCGAAGATGTCCTGCATGGCGGGATGCATCAACGCGTACACGTCCGCCGCGTAGTTGGTGATGGGGTAGGAGAAGGTGGTGAAGTCCTTCTTGTCGGCGATCGGCTCGGTGAAGGCCGTGACGTCGATGCCCTTCTTCTTGTAGGCGGCCACGGCGGCGGCGGTGCCGTCAGGGGTGGCCGGGAAGACGATGCCGTAACCGCCCACCGTCTTCTGGCACTCGTTCGACGACAGGTACTTCACCCACTTGCGGGCGCCTTCCTTGTTACGGGCGTTCTTGGTGATGGAGTCGGCGAGGCCGTTCATCATGGTGGCGCGCTTGCCCGTGGGGCCCACGGGCGTGACGGCCGTACGCATGTCGAGGCCCTTGAAGCCGGCGTACGTCGAGATCATCCAGGCCCCGTCGAAGGCGGTTGCCGCCTTGCCGGCCGCGATCTGGGTGTTGGCCTGGTTGGACTGGGAGTTGTAGTCCGTGAAGGGTGCCATGTAGCCCTTCTTGGCCAGGCCGAAGTACCACTTGATGACGGACTGGAACTTCGTGCTGTCGTACCGGTACTTCGTGCCCCACCGCTTCTCGTCGGTGTAGTTCCAGCCCGCGGAGGCCGCGAAGGTGCTCCACTGGGTCTGGCCGTCGCCGTCCCCGCCGCCGTTGGTGGCCAGGCCGTACACCTTGACGCTGTTCTTGTCGAAGCCGGGTTCGTCGCCCCGCTTGCCGTTCCTGTCGACACTGAGGTGGGCGATGGCCTTCTCGAAGGTGCCGCCGTCCTTCGGGTTCCACGACAGGTCGTTCAGCTGCGCGGCCGTGAGCCCGGCGGCGTCGGCCAGCTTCTTGTTGTAGAAGAGGGCGACGGTGTCCCAGTCCTTCGGGGCGCCGTAGCGGTGGCCGTCCTGGCCCATCCAGTTGGCCGCCAGGCCCGGCTGGTACGCGGAGTCGTCGACGCCCAGGTCGTCGAGCGGTTCGAGGACCTTCAGGTCGGCGAACTGGCCGAACTTCTGGATGTGGTCGGTGAACACGTCCGGCTCGGTGCCCGCGATGAAGCTCGCGGTGAGCTTGGTCCAGTAGTCGTCCCAGCCCAACTGGGTGATCTTCACGTGGAGTCCGGGGTTCTGCTTCTCGAAGTCCTTGGCGCAGGCCTGGTAGGCGGGCTGCTGGTTGGAGTCCCACAGCCAGTAGGTGACCGTGTCCGACCCCGAGCCCGTCGTACCGCCCTGCGCGCAGCCGGTCAGCGCCACCAGGCCCAGCGCGAGGACGCCGGCCAGCCGGGTGTGCGGTCGCATCCGTCGTGTCCCAAGTCGCATGCGTGGTCCTCTACTTGATGCCGGTGAAGCTGATGGTGGACACGATGCGGCGCGCGAAGAACCCGAACAGCGCCAGCATCGGCAGCGCGGCGATGAGCGTCGCCGCCATGAGGCCCGACCAGTCGACGCCGGTCTGCGGGGTCTGTGCCCGGAAGATGGCCAGCGCCACGGTCAGCACGCGTGAGCTGTCGCTGTAGGACACCATCAGCGGCCAGAAGTAGTCGTTCCAGGACGTGATGTACGTCAGCACGGCCAGCGTGAGGACCGGCGTGGACGCCATCGGCAGCAGCACCCGGAAGAAGATCCGCACCTTCCCGGCACCGTCGAGCAGGGCCGCCTCCTCGACCTCGCGGGGCACGTTCATGAAGAACTGCCTCAGGAAGAACACCGCGAACGGCGTCATGAACATCGTCGGCAGCGCGATGCCCAACAGGTTGTCGATCAGGCCGAGTTCCTTGATGAGCACGAAGTTCGGCAGCAGGGTGAAGATGGTCGGCACCATCAGTCCGGCCAGGAACAGCGCGAACATCTGGTCGCGGCCCCGCCAGCGCAGCCGGGCGAACGCGTAGGCGGCCATCGCGGAGAAGAAGATCTGGCAGGCGGTCACCAGGGTGGAGACGATCACCGAGTTGAGCAGGTAGCGCCAGAACTTCAGTCCGCCGCCCGCACCGCCCTGCGCGATCGCGTCCTTGGTGGACTCCAGGCCCAGGGCGCGGGCGAACCCGGTGCCGGTCAGGCCCACCGGCAGGGGGTCGGAGGCGTGGGCGGCGAGCCCTGAGTTGGTGGACAGCGCGGTGCGCAGGATCCAGTAGAACGGCAGCAGGGTCACGAGCATGATCGCGCCCAGCGCCGCCCAGGCCAGGACCCGGCCGGGAGTGAGGGGACGGCGCCCGGTGGACCGTACGCGTGTCGTCGTGGTGGTGGCAACGGCAGCCATGTCGACTCCTTCCCGGTCAGCCGAGGTCGGTCTGACCGGCTCGGGTGAGCCGGTACTGGAGGAAAGTGATCGCGCTCAGCACGACCAGCAGGGCCACGGACATCGCGGAGGCGTAGCCGAACTGGAAGCGCCCGAAGGCCGATTGGTAGATGTAGAACTGGAGCACGTTGGTGGCGTTCGCCGGGCCGCCCGCGGTCGTCACGGCGACCGTGTCGAACACCTGGAACGAACCGATCACCGTCATGATCAGCACGACCGCGAGGACCGGCCGCAGCAGCGGCATGGTGATCCGCCAGAACATCCGCCACTCGCTCGCGCCGTCCACCTTCGCCGCCTCGTACATGTCACCCGGAATGGCCATGAGCCCCGCGAACAGCAGCAGCGCGGTGTAGCCGACATGCCGCCACACGTTGATCAGCGCGATCGTCGGGATCGCCCAGGTCTCGTCGGCGAGGAAGGGGATCCGGTCGAAGCCGAGCCCGGCGATGATCTCGTTGCCGATGCCGAGCTGGTTGTCGAGGATCCACAGCCAGACCAGGCCCGCGACGACGTTCGACATCAGATACGGGGTGAGCACGATTCCGCGCAGCACCGCCGACTGCGTCAGGCGCTGCAGCAGAACCGCGATGGCGAGGGCGGACATGGTCTGGACGCCGATGTTGATGACCACGTACTCGACGGTGACCTTCAGCGAGTCCCAGAAGATCGGGTCGTGGACCATCCGGTCGTAGTTGGCGAGGCCCACCCACTGTGCCGGGGTCAGCAGGTTGAAGCGGGTGAAGCTCAGATAGATGCCCCGCAGCGTCGGCCAGAGCAGGAAGACTACGAACCCCACCAGGGCCGGCGCGATGAACACCGCGGCGAGCCGCCCGTCCCCCCGGCTGTGACCGCCCCCGCTCCGATCGGTCCTCGATGGGGCCCGTGCCCCCTCCGCGCTGCCTGTCGGCAGGCGCGACGGGGGACTGCTGGAGGCGATCGTCATCGGGAGACTCCCTTGTCTGCGGCGGCTCATCCTCGACCACTTACTTTTGTGGCGGAAGAATCCAGGCGTCAAGAGGTGCGCAGATATCTTTTCAGGCCGAAGCTGCAGCCCTAGCGTGACGGTGTTGCTTTCGCGATGAAAAGAAATCGTGTGGGAGTCTGACCTTCATGACCGCAGTTGCCGCCAGCTGGCTACCCCTGAGCACCGGTGAACGCTCGGTGGCGATCGAGGTGCTCGTCCACGGGCCCCTGTCACGCACCGAACTCGCCCGCCGCCTCGACCTCTCCGCGGGCAGCCTCACCCGGCTGACCAAGCCGCTCATCGAGTCGGGCCTGTTGATCGAGGTCCCCGAGGCGGGCACCCCGGCCGAGGTGCGCCAGGGGCGGCCCTCGCAGCCCCTCGACGTCGTCGCCGAGTCCCGGTCCTTCATCGGCTTCAAGATCACCGAGGACATGGTCTACGGCGTCGTCACCACCCTCAGGAGCGAGATCGTCGCCCGTCACGACCGCCCCCTCGCCGACCACGACCCCGCTCGGGTCGCCGACCTGCTCGCGGAGATGACCGCCGAACTGGCCCGCACCTCTCCGCGACTCGCCGGCATCGGCATTGGGGTCGGCGGACTGGTCCAGGAACGTGCCGTGGTCGGCGAGTCCCCGTTCCTGCACTGGCGGGACGTCCCCCTGGGCGAACTCGTCGAGGAGCGCACGGGGGTGCCGGTCGTCGTCGAGAACGACGTCTGCGCCCTCGTCGAGGCCGAGACCTGGTTCGGCGCCGGGCGCGGGCTCGACCGCTTCGTCGTCCTCACCATCGGCGCGGGCATCGGCTACGGCCTCGTCCTGGGCGGCCGGCGCGTCCCCAACGCCGAGGAGGACCGCGGCTTCGGGCGGCACTGGATCATCGACCCCAACGGCCCGCTCACCCCCGACGGCGCCCGCGGCAGCGCCGTGTCCCTCCTGGCCATCCCCAGCATCCGCTACCAGGTCCGGGCCGCCACCGGCCGCGACCACACCTACGAGGAGATCCTCGCCCTCGCCGCGGCGGGCGAGTCCATGCCCGCCCGCGTCATCGACGAGGCGGGGCGTGCTCTCGGCGTCCTGGTCGCCCAGATCGCCAACTTCGCCATGCCGCAGAAGATCCTGCTCGCCGGTGAGGGTGTCGGGCTCATGGACGTCGCCGGCAAGACCGTCGAGGACACGATCCGCGCCCACCGGCACCCGCTGGCCGCCCCGATCGACGTGGAGACCAAGGTGTCCGACTTCCACGACTGGGCCCGGGGAGCGGCCGTGCTGGCGATCCAGGTGCTGGTCCTGGGTGTGGCCGAGGTGTGAAGCAGCCGTGCTCCTTGACAGAACGACGTGATCAGTAACACGGTCCGATATGCCCGTTTCTTCCGTGATCGCTCACGGTGCCTTCACTTCCTGAACCGTATGCTTCACACCATGTGCACCACTGTTGAACCCGTTACCGATCGATCGGCCGACGAGGTCAACGAGGAGATCCGGGCCCTGTGGCGCCGGGCGGGCGGGACACTGAGCGGCGAGCAGCGCGAGGAATACCAGCGTCTCGTCCTGGAGTGGGCCCTCGCCGCTCCTCATCCGGCCCAGGCGGTCTGACAGTCCCGTTCGGCGGGACTCCGCCGCCTTCCCTGGGCATCCTCCAGGGAAGGGGCACTCTTCTCGCGCTGGCCTCAGCGGTCTGCCACCCCGGGCGGCTGCGCCTTCCGCCCCTTCGAGCGCTTCAGGCGCTGCTGGTCGGAGCAGGCGCAGCCCTCGGGCTCATCCTTTATCTCCTCGCCGCCCAACGGCAGTTGGGCGGCGGTCGCCGTCGTGCGGGCCTCGCTCTATCCGGCCCTTCCCGTGATCCTCGGACTGGCGCTGCTGCACGAGAGGCTCAGCACGAGAGGCTCAAGGGGAAACAGCCGGCCGGACTTGTGGGGGCGGCCCTCGCCACGGTGCTGCTCAGCCTGGGATGACAGCGGGGACACCCCAGGCCTCGGGGCGTCCCCAGCTCGGATACCCCCCGCGCCAGACGTCTCCGCCCCAGGCGTCCTCAGCCCCAAGTCGCCGAGTAGTACCGCTGATAGGCCCTGCGGTCCTGTTCCGAGCGGATGTACCGCGTCGCCACCAGGGCGATCAGGCTTCCCCCCACGACCAGCAGACCGGGCCCGATGTTCCGGGTGTCCGTGAGCCGGCTCAACAGAGGTGTGCCCGGCGCCCCCTCGACCGCCGCCGAGGAACCGGGAGAAGCGGCGCCCGGAGCAGCCGAGCCCTGCGCAGAGGTGGCCGACGGCGCGGGAGACGGTGCGCCGGCCGCGGCCGGGTTCGACACGAGCAGCTTCACGTTGAGCGCCGTCAACGCCGTGGACACCGGCTCGAAGAACGTCGTACCGCCCTGCTTGCAGTCACCGCTGCCGCCCGAGGTGATGCCGAGCGCGATCCCCTCGGAGAACATCGGGCCACCGCTGTCCCCGGGCTCGGCGCACACGTTCGTCTCGATCAGCCCGGTGACCGTGCCCTCCGGGTAGTTCACCGTCGCGTTGAGCGAGGTCACCTGGCCGTCGCGCAGTCCGCTGGTGCTGCCGCTGCGGAACACCCGCTGGCCGATGGTCGGATCGCCCGCGCCGGTGATCTGCACGCCCTTGCCGTTGCCGATGAACACGACGCCCGCGCCGTCGCCCGCCTTCCCATTGGCGTACTGCACCAGGGAGAAGTCGTTGCCCGGGAAGTTCTGCGTGACCGTCTTGCCCAGCTGGTTGGTGCCCCCGGTGTCCGAGAACCAGATGGAACCGGTGGGGCCGCAGTGCCCGGCGGTGAGGATGAAGTCGCTCTGACCGTTCGTCACGTTGAAGCCCGCCGAACAGCGCCCACCGGTCGACAGGATCGGCTGCGCCCCGTTCAGCCGGGGCGTGAACGTGCCTTCGGCGCGCTCCGTCTTCACGAAGCCGCCGATGCCGTCCGCGACCTTCGTCATCGCGGACCAGTCGGAGGCGGAGACGGTGCTGTCGCCCTGCACCACCACCTGATTGGTCCGGTAGTCCATGGACCAGGCGGTACCGGCGACCCGGGGCGCCGAACGCAGCGTCTTCGCAGCCGACTTGAGATCGTCCATGCTGTGTTCGACGACCTTCGCCACCGCGCCCGCGGTGCGCACCTCGGCGGCCGCCTTCTCGTCCGTGACCGCCACCACCGGCTTGCCGTCGGAGCCGATCCAGGTGCCGGCCGTACGGGAGCTGCCGAGCCGCGCCACGAGATCGGCCCCGGTCTGCCCCGCCTCCATGGCGTACGTGCGCGGCGGGACGGTGGTGGCGGGAGTCTCGCTCGCGACGGCCCGCGTGACCATCGTCCCTCCCAGGAGGAGTCCGCCGACGGCCGCCAGCCGTGCCACTCGCCGGACGACCCGTCGTCGTGCGTGCCTCATGCATGGCTCCCGAACCCGAACAAGCGGTGACTGCACCGCAGGGCCCTCTGATCGTTGAGTGCCCTCCTTGCATACGTGGCCCGGGCCGGGCGCGTTCACGGCATCGCGGTGATCCTGTGCCGGAAGATCTTGCCGAGGTGTCCCAACCAGCCATGTGCGGGCCCGTGTTGGCCTGATCCGGGCACATGCCGGCGCATCCGGGCTCAGCAGGGCGCGTCACCCGGTACGGGCACATGCGTGGCCGCGGTGCCGGGTTCCGCTGTCGGACTCCAGGTCACGCCGCCGCTCCCGTGACGGGCGTCGCGCACCTCACCTGTGCCGGCCGGGCGCGTCTGCATAGACTTCCCGCCATGGACAACACCCCGCTGGACCGGCTCGGCGCAGGCAAATACCTGCTGCTCACCAGCTTCCGCAGGAACGGCACCGCGGTTGCCACCCCCGTCTGGGTGGTCCGCGACGGGGAGGCGCTCGGCGTCTGGTCGGCGGCCGACGCCTGGAAGGTGAAGCGGATCCGGGCCCGCGCGGACGTCCTCGTCGGCCCCTGCGATGTACGGGGCAACCCGACCGGTGACCAGATCCCGGCCACCGCGGAGATCTGCGACGCGGGGACCACGGCCCGTTACCGGCAGCTCCTGTCCCGCAAGTACGGCATCCTCGGCCGGCTCACCCTTTTCGGCAGCAGGCTGCGCCGGGGCCTGGACGGAACGGTCGGGATCCGCGTCACGCTGTGAGAAACGGGGCCCGGTCGGACCGGGCCCCGCTCAAGAGGGTGATCATGAACCGTCGTACGGGACGGCCTCTACCGCCGGACGTACGACACCGGACTCACGGCCGGTCGAGCACCGTCCCCGTCAGCACCGGCCTGCCGGGCAGCGGGTTGTCGTAGTAGTCGGTCAGCGCGAGACGCGTCGACTCGGCCGGCTCGGCCACCTGGTCGCGGACGGTCGGCACGACGAAGTCGGCGCTGGTGGTGCCGGCCGGGATCTCCAGCCATACCCACAGGTTCGCGCCGGACAGCGGCCGCTCGGGGTCGGGCGCCTCACCGGAGGCATCCGCCAGCCACTGCGGGTCCACGTCCTTGGTCGACAGTTCGGTTCCCCCGGTGACCGGGAGCACCCGGACGGGCTGCGTGACGGCCACGGACGCGGCCTTGTCGAGGGTCAGCCGCCAGGTCAGCGACTCGCCCTCGGTCACCCGGTCCGCGACCGGCGTCATGGTGACCACCGGCTCCGGATCGTCGTTCTCGACGGTGACCCCGCCCCGGACCTTGCCGACGACCGCGTTGTGAACTGCCTTGACGGCGATGTCGTGGTCCGCGTCGTCGCCGTAGACCGTGTCGCCCTTCACGACGACCGGTACGTCGATCGCGTCGCTTCCGGGCCGTACCGTCACGACGCTGTTGCGGGTCCGGCCGCTGTCCGGGTCGAAGACGTACACGCGGACCTGGCCGCTGCCGTGCCCGGAGATCTTGACCGGGATCCGGTAGGTGCGGGTGCCCGAGTCGCCTTCCTTGACGGTCGCGCGGCCCACGTCGACCCGCGGCAGCGCTGCCGCCTGCACTGCGGGAGTGCCGGGAGCCCAGCCCCAGGCGTCCATCAGCCAGGCCTGTCCCGACTGCGAACGGGGCGTCAGCACAAGGGACTTGACGTGCCTGAGGTCGAGCCCGGCACGGGTGGCCGGCGCCAGCGGGACACGCAGTTCCTGCGCCCAGTAGGAGGCGGTGCCGGCGGAGCCCGGCAGTCCCGCCACCTCGGCCCGGCCCAGCGTGGCCCGGCGCCCCGAGGAGTCGGTGACGGACACGTCGAACTTCGTGCCGGTGGTGTTCGGCGGGACGAAGACCCGCAGGGCGAGCTTCTGGGCGCCTTGCAGCGAGAGCGGCCGGGCCGCGGTGACGCGTGCGGCCGTCCCCGGCGCGGACCACTTCAGGGCCACCGCGCTGCGGCCCGTCTCCTGACCTGTCTCCCATTGCGCGAAGTGCGGTGACGATCCGGGGGTCTCCGGGTTCAGACAGGCCACGGCCGGGTCGGGGTCGATCGCGGAACACAGCCGGGCACCGGTCACCTTCACCCCGCCGTCCGGCAGGAAGCCGCCGCTGCGGCGACCGCCGACGGCGTGGGTCAGCACCCGGGCCGGGTCGGCGGACGGGGCCCGCTTGCCGGAACCGTCGAGCAGCGGACGCGCCCGGTCGTCACCGGCGAGGAAGAGCCGGGCCGCGGTCGCGATGTACGTGGCGCCCGCCTTGTGCTGCTGGGCGGCGGTCAGCCGGGTCGCGGCGCCCGGCGAGCACACCGGGTCCGGCTGCTGATCCGGGTCGGTCCAGAAGTCGTCCTCGGCCGGAGCCTTCGCCTCGCCCGGGGTCCACTCACTGTTGAAGAAGTTGTGGTTGGCGCCGACCACGTAGACCGCGCTGTGCAGCGCGGCGCCCCTGCTGATCCCGCGCGTCCCGTCGACGAACGTCTCGCCCTGGAGGTCGGACACGTCTCCGTCGCAGCCCGGCAGCAGCGTCACGGACGGCACGTCGGCGACCGGATTCTGGCCGAAGATCGTCGGTCCGATGAGCACGGTCCCGCGCACCTTCCAGCGCACCGGGCCGCGATAGCCGTCCTCGGCGGCCGGGGGCGGGTAGAGGCTGTCCATGGCGGCCCGGTTGACGCCCTCACCGCCGCGGGAGTGGCCGACGAGCAGGACCTTGGAGAGGTCCGCCTTCGGTGCCTGGCGGACGACGGCCGGGGCGGTGGAGGGGTGGGCGGCCCAGTCGGCCCAGTGGGCGAGGTGCTGCCGTACCAGCGAGGAGCGCGCCTGCGCGCCGGCGTCCTCGGGCTCCCAGTCCTGGGCGTTGATGCCGTTCGCCGAGATCGACACCGTCACATAGCCCTGGGAGGCCAGCAGTTGCTGGTCGCGCAGGTAGCCCAGGTAGCTCGGGATCGGCTTGTAGCCGTCCGCGCAGGGCCAGTCGCCTGTCACGTCGTCCTCGGAGCCCGGCTTGTAGCAGGTGGAGTGGCGGCCGTGCAGGAACAGCGCCAGCGGCCGGCTGCCGGTCGCTCCCTTCGGCGCCACCACCTCGGCGCGCATCTCGACGGGGGTGGCGAACCCGGGCAGGCGCACCGGGGCGAGTTCGTACTCCCCGGTGACCGTGCGGTACGAGCCGGGCTTGCCCGGATCAACGCTGTTCGCGGGCGCTTGAGCGGGGACATGCGCCCCGCGCGGGCCGCGCTCGGCCGTGTCGTCGGCCGCGTCCAACCGGCGTCCCGCGGCCGTCACCTGCAGGTCGGCCAACCGGGCCGGACGTGCCGTGTCGAGGGCGAGCCGGAAGGTCCGCCCGTCCTTCGCGGGTTTCGGCACCCCGAGCAGCCGGTCCCCGGTACGGAACTCGACACGCGCGTCCCCCATGGGCACCGCCGTCGGCGCACGCCAGACCAGCTGACGCGCCCCGCTCTTCCCGTCGATCCGCCACCCCGGCGGAAGTCCGCTGTCGTCCGTCGCGCTCAACAGTCCCGCGTGGGCCGGCTGTTGCGCCTGTGCCAGTCCGGGCGAGCCCGCCAGGGCCGCCACCACCGCCACGGCGGTCACACATATTCGCCGGGCACGGATCAATGGTTCTCTCCTCAAGACCCCGTGCGCAGACGTCCCGTCGGTCCCGGGCGTCTCTCGCGTCACGTAGGACGGGAGCGGGGCGTCTGTGGGTTGTCTGTGCGTGGGGCTTGGTTGCGCCACAACGGCGTGATCAAGCCAGGGCGTTCATGGGGACTGGCGCGTCACCGGACAGGGGAAGCGCTGTCCATCAGCCGAACTCCCCACCTCCGCGCGGCCGTCGTCGGCACCGGCCACCGCGTCCAGCTGTTCACCCGGGCTCTTGCCGTCCGCCCCGGACACCGCGTCGTCGCCCTGTGCGATCCCAGCCCCACCCGCATGGCCTTCCACAACCGGCTGCTCACCGAGGTGGGCGAACCCACCGCCGCCCAGTGGGAGCCCGAGCACTTCGCCGACCTGCTCGCCAAGGAGGGCGTGGACGAGGTCGTCGTCACCACCGTCGACGCCGAGCACGACCGCTGCATCGTCCCGGCCCTGAAGGCGGGCTGCCGGGTGACGGGACGGCGCCCTGGCGCTCGGCGTGGGTCTCGCCGCCAACCGGTGCTTCGAGACCGGGCAGCCGGTCAGGGTGCGGGACCTGATTCCCGGGGCATGGCGAGCGGTGAAGTCCCGCAACCCGCAGCGGAGTTGACGTTCGTCAGCTCCAGGCGCGGTAGGGCTCGTCGAGCAGCTGGAAGACCGGCTCGGCACGCACCGGGTCCTTGGCCGTCGACATCCGCACCCGGTCACCGCTGTGGATCGCCGCGGGCGGACCCATGACCCGCCCCCGGACGACGAAGCCCTCGGCCAGCTCGATCAGTGACACGTTGCGCGCGGCGGGGGTGTTGCGGTTCACCACCGTGGAGTGGCGGACCGTGCCCACGCCCTCGCTGCGTTCCGTGCGCAGATCGCCGCCCTGGCAGACCGGACACAGCAGGCGGTGGTACATCGCTGTGGCGCACCAGGTGCAGCGCTGGAAGAGGATCGCGTTCGTGGCCGGGGCGACGGGATCGAGCACGCCCGTCGCGGAGCCGACTGCCGGACGAGCAATGCTTGCTGAGTGGTGGTACACGCTGGTCAACTCCCTGCGCTCGACCGGAATCCCCCGTGCGCGGGTCACCGGGCACGGACGTGCGCGCGGCTCTCCGTGCCACCGTGCACGGCGTCAGCGTATGGCACTCAGTGCCGGGAGTAAAGGTACTGGGTACCCTCCATTTTGGACGGATGCAGTGGCTCACCCGGGAGTCCGGCCGGGGCGCGACTCACACGTCGTCGAGCGTGGACTCGATCTCCTGGACCACCCGCCACAGCGGGGCACCGCGGCGGGAGACGATCACCACCACGTCCTCGGGCCGTTCGACGGCGGCCGGCGCGGCGGGCTCCCCGAAGGCCGTCTGCACATAGCCGAGTGCGTGCTCCACCGCCTGTTCGGCGTCCCCCTGGCCGTCCGAGCGCAGCCAGGAACGCAGGGCGTTGTTGTGCGCCGCGGCCACGGCGGCGGCGATCACATCGGCCCGGAGCGTCCCGTCGTGCAGGCCCTTCAGGCGCCCGCGCAGGTACTCGGCGAAGGACCGCTCGTAGCGCCACACCACGGACAGCTCGTAGGCGCGCAGGCCGGGCACCTGCTTGGTGAGGCGGTAGCGCTGCACGGAGAAGGTCGGGTTCTCGGTGTACATCCGCAGGACCAGCCGCACCGCCTCGCAGACCCGTTCGAGGGGGTCGCACGCGGGGTCGCTCGCGGCCAGGAAGGCCGTCATGTCGGTCAGGCAGCGCTCGTGGTCGGGGAAGACCACGTCCTCCTTGGAGGGGAAGTACCGGAAGAACGAACGGCGTCCGACTTCGGCGAGCGCGACGATGTCGTCGACGGTGGTCTGCTCGTACCCCCGTTCCAGGAACAGCTGGAAGGCGGCCGCGACCAGCGCGTCCCGCATGGGGGGCTTAGTGGAGCTCATGGTCGCGAACGTAGCACCTGGACCACTCGTATGGCACTGGGTGCAGTGCGAGAGGGAACTGAGTGCTGTTTGCGTTGCCCGGTGGGGTTTGGCCGCATACGATCGGCTTCCGCCCACCGAGGAGCCCCGCATGCCCCGCCGTCCCGCCCTCCTGTACGTGACCGACCTGGCCTACCCGGCCCGCGGGCGCCGGTACTGCGACGAGGACATCTTCCTCACCTCGCGGCTCAGGGAGGAGTTCGACCTCGCCCTGTGCCATCCCCTGGATGCCGCCGCGCTGGCGGACGGCTTCGACGCCGTCGTCGTCCGCAACAGCGGGCCCGTCCTGGGGCACCAGGAGGCGTACGACGCGTTCCGCGAGCGTGCGCTCCGGGTCGGCACGCGCGTGTACAACCCGCTCTCCGGCAAGGGTGACATGGCCGGCAAGCAGTACCTGCTCGACCTCACGGCCATGGGCCACCCCGTCATCCCCACCGTCGACCGCGCCGAGGACCTGCACCGGCTGCCCAGGGCTGACCGGTACGTCGTCAAGCCCAGGCTCGGCGCCGACTCCATAGGCCTGCGGGTGGTCCCCGAGCACGAGGTGCGCGACCACATCGACGGGCACGTCCTCGTCCAGCCCTGGGTCGACTTCGCCTACGAGGTGTCCTTCTACTTCGTCGACCACGACTTCCAGTACGCCCTGTACGCCCCGCACGCCGACCGGCGCTGGGATCTGGAGCCGTACGAACCCACCCCGGACGACCTGGAGTTCGCCCGGCGCTTCATCGACTGGAACGCCCTTGGCCACGGCATCCAGCGCGTGGACGCCTGCCGGGCCCCGGACGGCGCACTCCTGCTGGTCGAACTGGAGGACCTGAACCCGTACCTGTCCCTGGACGCCCTGGACGACCGGGGCAGGGACGCCTTCGTCAGCGCGATGACGACCTCGCTGCACAGGTTCCTCGCCTCCGGGAACACCGGTGGCCCGGCCCCCACGCCCGCACAGCGCTGAACTCCCGGCCCCGCGGCCCCGTATCTCTCTCCGGGGAACGGCGCGCAGACCTCTGTGCACGGGACGGAAGGAGACCGGGATGCCCACACCGTCCGACCGAGGGGTGCCGCCGGACAGAGAGCCCATCGAACCCATCGTGGTGCTGCGCCCGCGCCGCACCGACGCCCTCGCGGAACTGCTCAAGGACCTGCCGCCCCGAGGCGCCGTCGGCTACGAGTCCATCGCCCTGCCCGGCCCGCAGCCGGGAGCGGAGGACGCGACCGAGGAACTGCCGCCCGTCAGGGAGCGCGGCCGCACCGGCACCCGTGACGTTCCCCGCGGACGGGTGCCGGGGCTGCGCCGAACTGCGATCGCGACGGCCGTGACCGCTGCCGCGGTGATCGGGTTCGGCTGTGCGCTGCTGCTGGTCGGGCGCGGGGAGAGCGCCGCCGAGGCCGCTCCCCAGCCCTCCGCCACCGCCCCCGCCTCCGTGCCGCCCACCCCGTCGCCGACCGTGTCCGGCGCCACCGACCCCGACGGCCCCGGCACCCTCCGGGAGGGGGCGAGCGGCCCCGAGGTGACCGACCTCCAGGAACGCCTGCTGCGCATCCCGGACGTCTACCCCGACGGATCGACAGCCGGCACCTACGATGCGACCCTGACGGCCGCCGTGGCCCGCTTCCAGCTCTGGTACGGCATCCGCGGCGACGAGAACGGTGTGTACGGGGACGACACGCGGCGCGACCTGGAGTCCCGTACGGGCGGCTGAGGGAGCACGATGAAAGCGGCGTCGTGACCGTGGCCGCGAACGGCGAGCGTGCGGGGGGCCTGGTCGGATTCGCCTCCCAGTGCCCGGCCGGAAGGACGGGAAGGGCTCAGGCGGTTCCGTCCGGGCCGGCCGGTACCCGGATGTCCAGGACGCAGACGTCGTCCCGCCGGTCGCCGTCCAGCACCGAGGCCAGCAGCGGGGCCAGGGAGCCGGGCTCGTCCGTGTGGTGCGCCGCGACGGCCGCGGCGAGCCGGTCCAGACCGTGGTCGATGCCCTCCGCGGGCCGCTCGACCAGGCCGTCCGTGTAGAGCAGGACGCGATCGCCCGGTTCCAGGACGCAGCGTGCCTCCTCGAAGTTCGGATCGGAGCACGCCCCCAGCAGCATGCCGACCGGGCGGTCGAGAAAGCGCACCTGTCCGCCGCGCACCAGCAGCGGTGGCGGATGACCGGCCTGGGCCCACACCAGACAGCGTTCGTCGGGTTCGTACCGGGCCAGCACCATGGTCGCGGTGCCGTGCGAGTCGCGTGAGTGCAGCAGCAGGGTGTTGAGCCGGGCCAGCGCCCCCGTCAGGGACGAGCCGGTGATGACCATGCCCTTGGCGGTGAAGCGCAGTTGGGCCATCGTCGCCACGGCGTCCATGCCGTGTCCGGCGACATCCCCGACCACGAACAGGGCGTCACCGTTGGGCAGTTCGATGGCGCTGAACCAGTCGCCGCCGACGTGGATACCCGACTGGGCCGGCAGATAGGCCACTTCGACCCGCAGCCCGGCGAGGTCCACCGGGCGGGTCGGCAGGGGCAGCAGCGCGTGCTGGAGCCGCGTTGCCAGGGTGCGCTCCGCCCGCAGCACGCCGTGCTGGGTCACGATCGCCGCCTCGCTCTCGACGAGGGCGAGTTCGGCGCTGCGCTGCGCGGTGAGGTCCTGGACGAAGCCGTGCACCTCGACGGGCCTGTCCTCGGTGTCCGTCACGACCTCGGCGACCATCCGCAGATGGCGGATCCCGGCTCCGGAACTGATGCGGAACGGGACATCGAACTGCCGCCCCGTCTGCACGAGTTCACGCACGGCCCGGGCCAGGGACGGGGCGTCCTCGGGCAGTGCGAGCTGCGGCAGCTCGGCGAGGCGGACCGGCCCCAGCGCGGGGTCCCGGTTCATCACCAGGAAGGCCTGGGAGGACCAGCTGCCCTCGCCGGTGACCAGGTTCCAGTTCGCCCAGCCCAGGTTCCCCAGCCGCTGCACGTCCGCCAGACGCTGCTCCTGCCGGTCGGAGGAGTCCTGCCGGACCCAGCTGACGACCAGGGCGCCGTCCAGCCGGGCCGAGTGCACCGTGTACGTGGACAGTTCGGCGGTGCCGTCCACGACCTCCTGGTGGGCGAACGGCTCGCCCTCGAAAGGTTCGCCCGTGGTGAGCGTACGCAGGCAGCCGTGCCACAGCGCATCGTCCGCCATGCTCGGGAAGCACTCCAGGATGCGTCGGCCGAGCAGTTGCCTGCCGGTGCGGCCGACGACGTCGACCGCTTCCCTGGTGGCGGCGTCGATGCGGTAGTCCTCGACCTCACCGGTCGGGCCGCGCAGGGGCGTGAGCAGCATCGCGGAGCCGGGCAGCGAGTCGAATACAGGCTGTGTCGCGGAGGCCGCGGCACCGGTGCTGCGTTCCGGGCGGGCGCCGAAGGACCGCAGCCAGCCGGCGCACAGCCGCACGACGGCCGGCAGGAGCTGTCGGACCCGCGGCGAGAACGGTCCGCTCCGGCTGCGCAGGAATCCGATGCAGACTTCGGCCCTGTCGCCGATCGGCACCGGCAGCCAGGCGCGGGACAGCCAGCGCTCGGGCGGGTCGCCGATGAGCAGGAACCTCTCGCGGTCGGTCGGGAAGTCCTCCAGCCAGTAGGGCTTGCGCGCGCGCAGGGCCTCGAGCGCGGCGATGCCGCTCAGCGGAGGGACCTGGGCCCACTGGGTGGCCAGCGTCTCGTCGATGCCGGCGTGACCGATCAGCGCGAGTCCGCCCGTGGGCAGGGACCGGAAGATGAGGAGTGCGTCGGCGTCGACGTCCGCCGCGAGCTCCTCCAGGAGGCACCCGGCCAGGTCGTGGGGTGAGACGACGTGCACGAGGGACTTGCCGAGACGGGCGAGCACGGCGAAGCCGTCGTCCATGTCGGAGGTGTCCCGGCCGGCGGTGACCGGCGGGACGGCCCGCGGACCGGCAGGTCCGGGAATGGCGGACAGAGGCGCGGCGGTTGGAACGACGTCGCGGCCGGGCTCGGGAGCGGTGCCGGGCAGCGCAGGCACGAGGGAGCCGAGGACGATCCAGCACTCCTCGAGCAGTGTGCGATTGGCGGCCTTGGCGCGCTGCTGCAGGTCCTCGCCCGCCGCGTCCGGAGTGCAGCCGCTGAGGGCCATGAGGACACCCTTGGCCCGCTCCAGTACCGCCTCGGTGGCGGCCTGGTCCCGCAGCCGGTCCATTTCGGCACGTTGCCTGGCCACGACCTTGGCAAGCGCGGCCATGTCAGGAGTGGTACCGGCGGGCGAAGGGCCGGCGGGCTCGCTCGTCACGCGTTGAGCATCGCACATAGGACGCACGTCGATCACACCCTTGCGAACACACATCCCACACACCGGTGACACTGCCCGTTCACGGAACCGGAACCGCCACCGGACCATTGTGACTCAGTGGTCCGGCGGTGGGTACAGCCACCTCCGCAGCAGCCGGCTCAGCAACGGCATCACCAGATATGTCAGCGTCGGCAGCAGTACCACCGGGAACACCGCGGCCCGCAGCGGCAGCGGCCAGGCGGCCGTACGGGGCGCCGCCAGCCACTGGATCAGCAGCGTGCACGGGAAGGCGCCGAGGAACGTGGTGAGCACCATCTTCCAGCGGACCGGGGGCCGCACCGTGGTGCCGGGCAGGCTGAACCAGGTCTCAAGGCCCGTGGTCGACTGGCGTTCGCTGCCGAGTTCCACGGCGATGTCCTCGATCCGCGCGTGCCAGGCCGCCCGTTCCCCGGACTCCAGCCAGGCGGTGAGCCGGTGCGCGTCGGACCAGCGCAGTACCGCGTGGAAGCGGTGGCCGCCCTCGGGGCGCAGCCAGGACACCCCCTCGTTGCCGGGGAAGCGTCGTGCGCAGCGGGTGATGCCGCGCGTCCAGCGTTCGAACTCGCGCTCCCGGCCGGGCCGCACCTCCCAGGTGAGAACCGTGGTGACCGGGTCGCCGCGCCGTACGTCGGTGGTGCTCATGCTCACCGCGGGTCCCACGTACGGCGGGGATCATGCCCGCGCGGACGTCAGCGGCCGTGATGGTGCCCGACGAGGGCCTGGGTGACCTCGCGGACGCTGCGGGCGATGTGCTGGAGCTGGAGGAGTTCCGCCGCGTACAGCTTGATGGTGTGCTCGATGACCGATTCCGGCAGTCCGAGTGCGGGCAGGTCGGCCCGGGCGGTCTGGAGCGCGGTGCGGGCGACCCTGATCTCGTGCTGGACCTGGATCTGCGCGTGCCGGGCGAGGAGCACGGTGTGCCGCATCAGCGCCGGGTAGCCGGCGTACCGCGCGGGCACCAGTTCGCGCAGCCACTTGGCCGCGGAGCGCTCCCAGTCGTAGCTGCCGGGGGTCTTGACCTGGCACGGCCAGTCCGGGCCGAGGCGGGTGGTGGTCCGCGTGGTCGTCAGGGGCATGGTCATCGCTTCCGGGTGTGCGGCGTCGTGCGGGTGGTCCGACGGTTTGGGCGGCCCCGGTCTAGGGGATGACCGGGGCCGCCATGGGCTCGCGTGCAGGCGAGGCCCTACCGAACACCCCGGGCGCCGACGCGGGTAGGAGACGACGGCTCGGGATGTTCGTACAGGAGCCCTGGAAGGCGGAACGGGGCCTGCGCGGCGGATGGGGCAGCGTGCGCATGGGCGGTCCGTCGGCTTTCTCGGGCGGATGTGGGGGAGGGGACGAGGGTGCGGAACGGGGTCCCGGTGGGGTTCCCGGGGTGATCCGTGAGCAGTATTTATATATGCCGTCCGCTTTGCAAGCGGTATGAAAACATTCATGCTCGATTTGTTGTGGATGGTCCCGTTGTCACGCAGGACGGCGAGGGTGAGGGGGTCAGTCCCTGAGGAAGAACTGGTGCAGGTCGGAGATCTGTTCGTACTCCTCAAGCCGCGCCTGGGTGCGCTCGGGATCGGCGTCGGTCATCGCCTGGAGCAGGGCGGCGGCGATCACACCGGGGGCCGCGTAGGAGTCGAAGACCAGGCGGGAGCCCGTGCCGGTGGTGAACAGGACGTCCGCCTCGTCGGCCACGTGCCCGAGCGCCAGGTCCGTGACCAGGGCGACCTTGAGGCCGGCGCTGCGGGCGACCCGCAGGGCGGTGAGGGTCTCCTGGGCGTGCCGCGGCATCGAGAACGCCAGCACCCAGGTGCCGCCCGCCTCGCGGGACTGCAGGAGGGAGTCGTAGGCGACGCTGCCACCGCGGGTGACCAGCCGTACGTCGGGATGGATACGGCGGGCCGCGTAGGCGAAGTACTCGGCCAGCGACGCGGAGATGCGCAGGCCCAGGATGGTCAGCGGGGTCGACTCCGACAGCTTGCGGCCGAGGTCGATCATCTGGTCGGGGTCGGCGAAGTCACGGCGCAGGTTCTCCAGGTTCTCGATCTCCGCGTCGACCGCGGCCTGGAGTTCGTTGCCGCGCGACTCCTCGTCCGCCACCGGGCCGCCGGCGAGGGTGCCGAGCGCGATGGCCTGGAGTTTCTCCCGCAGGGCGGGGTAGCCGCTGAAGCCCACGGCCGCGGCGAACCGGGTCACCGAGGGCTGGCTCACACCGACGCGCTCGGCGAGGTCGGTGATGGAGAGGAACGCCGCTTCGGTGATGTGCTCGATCAGGTACTGCGCGATGCGCCGCTGCCCCGGGGAGAGCCGGGGCCTGTCGAAGAGCGTCCTGAGCTGGGAGGCCGGGGCGGCCTCCGTTTCCGGTGCGGTCCTGCCCGAGGTGATCGCGGATGCCTGTGCGCGTGCCTGTTGCGGCGATGGCACCGAGGCGCCTCCTTTGTCTCCCACGGTGAGTCAACATAGCTCACACGCCCCGGTGACCAGCGCTTGTCCGAAGGCATCCGGCGACCGCCGGAAAGGGCGGATACCCGGCCGCCACAGGGGCACCCGCCCCTGGGCGTCCGAGGAGGCGCGGGTGCGGCCCGACGACTTCGCCGGGCGACGACGCCGTACACGACACCGGATCTATCGGCAGGTGAGAGGTAATGGGCGCGCTGAGCACGCTGGAACAGGCAATGGAGCACGGGTGGGAGGCGCTGTGGTCGCGCGTTGTCGACCGGGAGCCCGTCGAACTCCTCGAAGCGCTGCGGCGTGAGTGCGACAGCAACGTGGTCGTGTGCAGCGAGAACCGGGTGGTGGTCCCGAACGCGTACGACGTCGAGCTCGCGGACTTCGCCTACGACGAACTCGCCCGCCGGGGCAGCGACGTGGGCCAGGAACTCACGGACACCCTGGTCCGGCACGGCGAGCGGCACGGCTACGAGTGGGCGGGCCCGCTGACCGTGCACCTCACCAGGTCCGACCGGGTGCCCAACGGCCGCTATCGCGTGGCGAGCAGGGCGATGCCGCACGTGAGCGCCGAGGCGTTCCAGCGCGCGACCCGCTGAACACGCGCGCGCCGCATCCGACGGGGTGGTCATCGGCGGTAGATCGTGATCGAGTGGCCGACCTCGTCGATCGGACGGCTGCTGTCGATCAACTCGGCCAGCCGGCCCTTCGCTTTGGCAACCGACGAGTCCGAGACCACCAACAGCCCGTGCACGTCGTCGACCGGTGCCTCACGCGGATCGGATGCCTCGATGCCGTAGGCGGACGGCACCCCGCTGCCCTTGTAGACGAGCCAGATCCGCTCGTCCGGATAGCGCCCGCGCAGCCGGTCGGCGAGCCGGCCGAGGTCCTGGCCCCAGTCGACGTTGGAGTCGTGCAGCCGCAGATGAGTGCGGGACGGACCGCCGAACGCCTCGTTGGAGTACGGCAGATAGTAGGGAAAGGCCAGCAGTGAACTGACCGCGACGAACAGCACCATGACACCGGTCACGACCGTCGCCCGGCGTCGGCGCACCGTCAGGACACAGCCGGCCGCCACCGTCAGGAACATGGGCAGGAAGAGCGCGTACCGGGTCCCGAAGTCCCGTGACCCCGTCATCGCCGAGGCCAGCAACACGCCTGCGGGCACGAGCAGATACGGGGCGGCGGGCCGCAGCCGCCGTACCGCGACCAGCACGACGGCACCGACGGCCCACAGCGCGAGCAGGCCCAGCGGGGTCTTCACCAGCAGTGCGGCCGGCAGGTAGTACCAGAGGTGCCCCGTGTACACCCGCCCGAACAGGAAGCCCTCCCACGGGTAGTTCTCGAAGTGGAACTGCAGGCGCATCCCGTCCGCGTAGGCCTGCGGGAACGGCAGCAGGTCGACGAGGACCCCCCGCAGCCCGTGCACGACCGGCACCGGATCCTGGGACGTCCACCGCAGCCGCGGATCCACCACCAGGTACGACGCCCACACGACGGCGGTCGCGGCCACCGCCACGACGGCTGCTGCGGCGAGCGCCCGCAGCAGCCTCCGGCGGGTTTCGGCGCCCCGGCACGCGCTCCACACCGAGACGGCGGCCAGCCCCAGCAGTACCGGCACCGCCGGCAGCGCGCTCATCTTCGTCGCCAGCGCCGCCCCGAGGGCCAGACCGGCGAGCGGCACGTACAGCCGTGGCCGTCGGCGGGCTCGCCACGACAGCCACACCGAGGTGAGCAGGAAGCCGGCCGTCGGCACGTCGAGGGTGGCCAGCGACCCGTGGGCGACGACGTCGGGGGAGAAGGCGTACAGGGCGAGTGCGGCCAGGCCGGCGGCCCTTCCGGCGAGCTCCCGGGCGAAGGCGAACACGACCAGCCCGAACAGCAGCGTCAGCACGATCACCGGCAGCCGGCCCCAGAACATCAGCTTCCAGGGGTCGTTGCCCGACTCGTAGAGCAGATGCGGCCCGAGCCCGATCTGGGGACCGCGGTACGACGTGTCGACGTGCGGGTCGGCGATCGCCACCCCGGCGGCGATGACGAGCTTGCCGAGCGGCGGGTGCTCGGGGTTGTAGCGGATGCCCTGACCGCGCAGGTACCCGGCGGCCGTGGCCACGTAGACGGGCTCGTCGATCGTCGGGGTCTGCTGTACGGCGGTGGTCACCATGGCGGCGGCCATCTGGGCGAGCAGCACGACGACGAGGAGCGGCACCAGCCATCGTCGCGATGGTCGGGGCCGCTGTTCCTCGTCGCGTGTCCCGGACCCGGGGGCCGTGTCCGGGACCGTCTGCTGTTCGCTCGCCATCATCCGCCCCGCGGTGACACCGGCCGGGCGGTGGCGGGAGCGATGCGGAGCCACCTCATGAGGGCCACTCTCGCACCGGCTCCCGCCCCGTGGGCGTCACCGCTTCAGGAGCCGTACCGACAGACCTTCCGCCGTGTAGACGGGTACGGCCCGCAGCGTGTCGGAGTTCAGTTCGACACGGTCGAACCGGCCGCGCAGTCCCTGGGAGCCGAGGACCCGGACCGTGTGCCCGGCCTTCGGCGGCTTGTGCGCGTCGAGCTGCAGCGACAGCACGCTGCCCGCGCCGAGCGCCGCGCGCCGCGTCACCTCCAGGACCGGCTCCTGGCCGGAGCGCAGGGTCAGCTCCAGCGTGCCGGCCTCCTGGCTGTAGGAGCCGTGGATCTGCAGGGACTTGTGGCCCACCGTCAGCTTTCCGCCCTGCACGCGCACGTCGCCGTGCCCGAGCGCGTGGGCCGAACCGGCGACCAGGCCACCGTCCTTGAGCACCGTCCCGCCGGTGTAGGTGTTGTGGCCGGTCAGGGTGAGCGTGCCGCTGCCCCGCTTGGTCAGGCCGCCGCAGCCGTCGATGTCGTTGCGCCAGCTGTCGGCTGCGTTGAAGCCGCCGGACTTCGCGTCGAGTGTGACCGAGACGTCGGAGTCGAAGGAGGCGTAGGCGTCCGCCGCCGCGAAGAGGTTCAGGCGGCCCCACTGCTCGAAGCCGTCGAGGAGGACGTACCCCGAGGGCAGCGCGGTGGTCCGCAGCACCTCACGGCGCTGTTCGGCGCTGAGGTACGGCTGGCGCGTCTCCAGGAGGACCTCCGCGCCCTTCGGCACGGTGAACGGCTTGCTGCGGCCCTCCCGCTTGAGCACGTAGGTCAGCCGGGGCGTGACGGCGCGCTCGTTGGCCTCGCGGTCCGCGTAGGGGTCGGAGGCGTCCGAGTGGGCGTAGGCGAACAGGGTGTCGGCGGTGGTGCCGGTCTGCTGGGTGAAGTACGCCAGTGCCTGGGCGCGGGCGGCGGCCTTGAGGTCGGCGTTCGCGGGGTCGGCCAGGGTGGCGGCGGTCAGCGCGGTGGCCATGACGCGGCCGCCGAGCACGTCCACGGGGGAGTGCATGCCGGCCAGGATCCGGGTGTGGCTGAGCTCCAGTGCCCGGGTGACCAGCTCCTGGAACCGCTCGGGGACGGCGTAGGCGTAGGCCAGCGAGGCCAGGTGGAAGGCGTTGGTGTGACCGCTGGGGAAGCCGCCGTCGTCCGCCGGGGAGGTGCTGCGCTGGCGCAGCAGCTGGGGCGCGACGACCACCTTCGAGTCGTACACCGGGTAGCCAAGCGCGTCCTTCTGCCCGGTGTCGACGACCTGGCTG
Source organism: Streptomyces sp. NPDC031225 (assembly GCF_055570355.1). Taxonomy (NCBI): domain Bacteria; kingdom Bacillati; phylum Actinomycetota; class Actinomycetes; order Kitasatosporales; family Streptomycetaceae; genus Streptomyces; species Streptomyces sp. NPDC031225. The sequence goes on from NZ_JBVIHJ010000011.1 coordinate 193,288, forward strand.
TCCTCGTTCATGCGCCACGGACGGGGATACAGGTAGGTGTACTTGGACGGGTTGCCGGATGCCCAGTTGCCGCGCACGGTGTCGACCAGTTCGGCCACCTTGCCGAGCGCCGAGTCGTGCGAGCCCGCGCCGAGCGCGGAGCCGGCGGGAGCGTCGGCGGGCACGGCGTCGTCGATGGTGGTGGCGGGAGTGCCGTCGGGCGCGCCGGTGATGGACGTGACCGCCTTGGCGCCGGCCTTGTACAGGCCGGTGAGCGGGCCGAGTCCGGCTATCGTCGAGTAGCTCTGGTGCTGGCGGTCGTAGAGGAACGCCAGCTTCGACTCGGCCGGGGTGCGCCGGGTCGTGACGTCGATGCAGTAGCGCACGTTGGCGCGCAGGATGTCGGGCCGCAACGGCGTGCCGGTGTTCCAGGCGTCGCCGGTCTTCCACACCTGGGCGAAGCCTCCCAGGGCACGCACGACCGCGTTGGTCTCGGGCGAGCGGTTCGCCGAGACGTTGGTCTTGTAGTCGTCGACGAACGCGAGGGTCGCGGTGGCGGCCTTCGCGTCAGCGGCGGCCAGCCAGCTGACGAGGGTCGGCGCGGCCAGGACGCCGGCCGAGGCGCCCAGGGACGCCTTGAGGAATCCCCTTCGTCGCATGGCTCGTTCGGTGACCGGCGCGGGGGAGTGCTGCCCGGCGGAAGACGGCATGGGTGTGGCCTCTCTTGAGTTCTGCGGCCCTGCGGCCGGGGAAGCTGGTGCGGATGCGACTCATGATGCGCCGGACGACGCGCGTGTCGAATGCGCTTTCTTAATTCGTACGAGCGAACATCTACGGGCGAGTCATGTCGGAGTGGAGGAGACTCAGCGACCAGGACATGTCACGCAAGTGAACGGGCCATCGCCACGGCTCCGTCGACCGGCGGGGCGCGCAGAGGCGTCGGCCGGGCCGAGGGCACAGCGGCCGCCAGAGCCGTCACGAAGGCGTCGTAGAGCGGGGGTTGGGCGAGAACGGTGCTGCCCGCCACCACGACGTCGTCGACCACCACCCCGCGCGCGGCGAGACGTTCGACGAGCCCGGCCAGGGCGCGGCCCGCCTCCGCGATCACGGTGTGGGCCAGCGGGGAGCCCGCCTCGGCGGCGGCGAAGACGGCCGGGGCATGCCGGCCCCACTCGGCGGAGGCGGCCGTGACATGCTCCAGCGCGGCGCCGAGTGCGGGTACCTCAAGGACGTCGAACCCGGCCAGCAGACCGAGCGCCAGCGCGTCGGGCTCCTCGCCGCGGTCGTGCGCCGCCCATACGGCACGCACGGCCTCGCGGACGAGACCGGCGGCCCCGCCCTCGTCGCCGAGCAGCGCGCCCCAGCCTCCGACCTGGACGGCGGTGCCGTCGGCGAAGCGGCCCACCGCGACCGAACCGGTACCGGCGACCAGGCCGACACCCTTGTCCAGTCCCGCTGCCGGGACCAGCAGTTCGGCGTCGCCCACGACCAGCGCGGGCGCGTCGAAGTGCAGTTGGAGAGCGGTGCGGATCTGCGCGCACTGGCGCGGGGTCTCGCAGGCGTGCCCGCCGACGGCGAGGGCGGACGGGCGGGTGCCGGCGGGAAGTGCGTCTGCGGCCAGTGCGGCGAGCCAGGCAGCGGCGGTCACGGGGTCGTGCGGCCGCCAGCCGCTGCTGGAACGGACGTGGTCGGCCACGAGAGTGTCGCCCGCGAACGCGCGGAGCTGCGTCTTGGTGCCGCCCACGTCGATGCCGACCACCAGGGGTGCGGTGTCCTGCACGGAACCTCTTTCGTCGATGCGCTGTGTGCTGCGACGGTGGGCGAACCGTGCCTGGAGGCAGGGTAGTTGAGCACTAGGGAAGCCCCGGGACGGGCCTCTGACGGACCACGGCAGGCGAGTACCGTGACGTTCGTTAGGAAGTTAACTAACGAAGTACAGTGCGTGTCAATAGGCGTCACGCACTCGACTTGCCAGGCATCTCGCCGCGGGTCGGGACGCGTGCCGCCAGGGCAACCCACCGCCACCTCCCGCCGAGCCGCTCGGCCCCGGAGCATGGCCCTTGACCTGGGGGAACTGTGGAACACGACGTGGCAAGAGCCCCCCGTCTGACCGAAAGCGCGAACGCTGTGTTCACCGTGCTGGCCCAGGCGGGCACCGCGACCCGCCCGCAGCTCGCCAGCCTCGCGCGGCTGTCCAAGCCGACGGTCTCCGCCGCCGTCGCCGAACTGGAGGGCGTCCACCTCGCCGCCCACTCCGGGACCTCCTCCAGCGGCACGGGCCGCAGCGCCGCCGTGTACCGCCTGGGCCCGGCCGCGGGTGCCGTCCTCGCCGTCGACCTCGGCCCCGCCCTGACCAGGGTCCGCGCCTGCGCCCTGGACGGCACCCTCCTCGCCGAGGCCACCGGACCCCGCGCCGAGGCCGCCGACGTGGTCCGCGACGCACTCATGGCGCTGCCCGCCGACGCCCCGCTGCGCACCATCGTCGTGGCCGTCGGTGACGTCACCGCACCGCAGCGGATGCGCCCCGCCACGGCCAAGGCGGGCCCTGTCTTCGACGCGGTGACCGTCGCCCTGCCGGCCGGAGTGCCCGTCCACCTCGAGAACAACGTCAACTGCGCCGCGCTCGCCGAACTCCACGAGGGTGCGGCGCGCGGCCGTCACACCTTCGGCTACCTGCGGATCGGTGTCGGTATCGGTCTCGGCATCGTCGTCGGAGGGCAGGTGCTGGCCGGGGCCAACGGCGCCGCCGGAGAGGTCGCCCGGCTGCCCTACCCCTGGGACGACGCCCTGGAGCCGCGCCACGAGGCCCTGGAGGAGTACATCGGGTCCCGCTCCCTGCTGCGCCGGGCCGCGCAGGCCTGGCCGGAAGCCGACGGTGCCCGCCCCCACACGGCCGAGCGGCTCTTCGCCCTCGCCGGACAGGGCAACGCCACAGCCCGCGCGATCGTCGACCGGCACGCCGTGGACGTGGGCCGGCTGGCCGCCGCCGTGACCGCCGTACTCGATCCCGGACTGCTGGTGCTGGGCGGCAGCACGGGCGCGTATCCGCAGCTCCTGGCCGGTGTGCGGGCCGAGCTGGAACGGCTGAGCTGGCCCACCGAGGTGGTCAGCAGTCAGGTCGGTGATCTCGGCACCGTCGTGGGCGCCGCCCGCCTCGCGGTCGCCCGAGGAGTCCAAACCGTGACCCAGGTGGCGCGGACGAAGGATTGACGGTTTCGGACTCGGTCTGCCAATGTCCGGACAAGCGCTTTCTAGGTCGGCCGGGACGTCGGCTTGGAGCGAGCGTCCCGCCCGTACTCGACGTACGGCAACCGCACCAGGGCGTGCTCGTGCGGTGACGGCCACGAAGGCCGGGGATCCTCGCCCGTCAGGATGACGCGGCCGGGCGAGGCCGCGCCCTCGGAAAGCAAACCTTCCTGCAAACTGCACCTGTGCCGCATCGGTCGGCGCCGTGCTCCGTCCCCTACGACGAAAAAAAGGGATCGAAGATGACCACTGTAGGTGTGCGGCGCTCTCGCCGACTCGGCCGCGGCGGCATGGGCCGCCTGGTCTCCCTCGCTGCCGCTGTCACGGCAGGTGCTCTGACGCTCACCGCCTGCGGCGGGGACTCGGGCTCGGGCGGCACGTCCAAGTCCCTGACGTTCTGGATCTCCACGGTTCCGGGACAGGACGCGGGCTGGAAGAAGTCGGTGGCGGCGTACCAGAAGGAAACCGGCGTCAAGGTCAAGCTCGTCAACATCCCCTACGACGGCTACACGACGAAGCTGCACAACGCCGCGCAGGCCAACTCCCTGCCCGACGTCGCGGCCGTGCCGGCGCTGGACCCGATCTGGTCGAGCAAGCTGATCGACCTCGCCTCCATCGCCAACAACAAGACCAACAAGATCAACCCCAACTTCCTGGCGAAGGACTCGTCCGGGAAGGTGCTGGCCATCCCCTCGGACGTCACCGCGTCCGGCCTGTACATCAACAAGAGCCTGTTCGAGAAGGCCGGCGTCTCCTTCCCGACCTCGCCCGACAAGACCTGGACCTGGACCGACTTCATCGCAGCGGCGAACAAGGTCCGCGAGAAGACCAAGGCCAAGTACTCCCTGACCTTCGACCAGTCGCCGTCGCGACTGCGCGCCATGGTGTACGAGATGGGCGGGCAGTACGTCCACGCGGACGACTCCGGCAAGTTCTCGGTGGACGCGGCGACCAAGAAGGCCGTGAACACCTTCGTCGGATGGAACGACGACAAGACCATGCCGAAGTCGGTGTGGACCAGCGGCGCCGACCCGTCCGCCATGTTCCAGAGCGGTGACGTCGTCGCCTACTGGTCCGGTGTGTGGCAGGTGCCCGCCTTCGCGGACAGCATCAAGAAGTTCGAGTGGGCGAGCGTCCCGACTCCGGCCCAGCCGGTGCAGGCCAGTGACGTGAACAGCGGCGGCAACGTCGTGGGCTTCAACAACAACGCCGACGCGTCCGCCGCCGCGAAGAAGTTCCTGTCCTGGCTGTACGAGCCGGCCCACTACCAGGCGCTGTGCGAGGCGTCCGGTTTCCTGCCGGTCGAGAGCGGTCTGAACCCGAAGTACCCCTTCAAGTCCGAGGCGGCGCAGGCGGCGTTCAAGCTCTACAACGAGTCGATCCCGCTGTACGCCCCGATCTCCGGCTACTTCAACGGCGCGCAGACCAACTGGGTGCTGAAGGGCAAGAGCCTCACCGAGGACCCGACCAAGACGGAACTCGGCAAGGCGATCAACGGCCAGCAGTCGGCCGACAAGGCCCTGCAGAACATCGTGGACGGCTACAACCAGCAGGTCGGCGGCTGATCGTGGGCCGGTGTCCGGGCGGCGGTGTCTTCACGCCGCCGCCCGGACCGGGCGCCCACGCGATGCCGGGCTCATGGCGTGAGCCCACAGGAATCCCTTCCACCAGCACGGAGTCAGGAAGATGACAAAACGCGCCTCGGCCGTGACCGCGAGCCCGCCGAGCCGGTCCAGGAGACGCAGCAAGTACACCCTTGCGCCGCTCGTCCTCATCTCGGCCAATGTCGTGCTCTTCGCGCTGTTCTTCGTCTGGCCGGCGGTGATCGGGCTCGTCTACTCGTTCACGAACTACACAGGCGTGGGGGCGTTCCAGTTCATCGGGCTGGACAACTACCACAACCTGTTCGGGGACTCCACCTTCTACGACGCGCTGACCCGGACGCTGCTGTACGCCGTGCTCTTCGTCCCGCTGAACTTCGTGGTCTCGCTGCTCGCCGCCAACCTGGTGGTGAGCAAGCACGCGAAGGGCGGGTCGGTCGCCCGCGTCATCTTCTTCATTCCGTGGCTGCTGTCGCCCATCGTCGTGGGTGTCCTGTGGCGGTGGATGTTCGGTGAGAACTTCGGTCTGGTCAACTACGTCATCGAGAAGTTCGGCGGAGACGCCGTTCCGTGGCAGTCGAACGCGGACCTCTCGTTGCTCGTGGTGGTGATGGCGGCATCCTGGGCCTGGACGGGTTTCACGATGCTGCTGTTCATCGCGGCGATCAAGAACGTACCCGTGTCGTACTACGAGGCCGCCTCGCTCGACGGCGCCGGCCCCTGGCGCCAGTTCTTCAGCATCACGCTGCCGAGCATCGCGCCCACCTCGTTCATCGTCATCCTGCTCAACACGATCAACGCGATGAAGGAGTACCCGGTGTTCGTCGCCCTCAACAACGGCGGCCCCGGATCGTCGAACAACCTGCTCGTCCAGTACATCTACGAGACCGGCTTCAAACGGGGACAGATCGGCTACGCGAGCGCCGCGTCGTTCGTGCTCATGCTCATCCTGATGGCCGTCGCGGTCATCCAGCTGATCGTCAACCGGCGGGTGGAGAACCGATGACAACCACAGACGTCCCGCGCCCGGCCGACGCCGCTCCGCGCCGATCCGTCTCCAAGAGGCGGCCCCGCAAGACGGCCACCGGTGGACTCAGGCAGGCGGTGTCCGCGACGACACTGCTGTGGATCATGGCGTGCCTGTACGGGTTTCCGGTGCTGTGGTTCGTCCTCAGCTCCTTCAAGCCGTCCAGCGACCTGTTCTCGTATCCGCTGACGCTGGTTCCGCACAACCCCACCCTGACGGGGTTCAAGGCGGCGTGGGACAGCGCGAACTTCTCCCAGTACTTCATCAACACGGCCCTCGTGTGCGTGATCACGACGATCCTCACGGTGGGAATCAGCTGCTGCACCGGGTACGCGCTGGCCAAGTACGACAACAAGTGGCTCAAGGCGTTCTTCATCTGCATCCTGGCCACCACGATGCTGCCGGGCGAGGTCATGCTCGCCCCCGAGTTCCTGGTGGTCCGCAACCTCGGCCTCTACAACTCCTTCGCCGGCATCATCCTCCCGGCCGTGCTCACCGCGACCGGCTGCTTCATGTTCCGTCAGTTCTTCCTGACGGTTCCCGACGAACTCGTCGAGGCCGCACGCATCGACGGGGCCAAGGAGCTGTCGATCTTCCTGCGGATCATGGTGCCGCTCTCCCGGCCCATCATGCTGACGCTGGCCATCCTGTCCTTCCAGTGGCGGTGGAACGACTACATCTGGCCGCTGCTGATGCTCAACGACCCCAACAAGTTCACCGTGCAGATCGGCATCCAGAGCATCGTCGGCGCGCAGAACATCAACTGGTCCGTGCTGCTCGGCGCATCGGTCATCTCGATGATCCCGCTGATCCTCATCTTCCTGGTCTTCCAGCGCTACGTCATGGGCGCCGACATCAACGCCGGACTGAAGGACTGACCTTGCCCACCCCGCTCGACCACGAGTTCGTCCGGTCGGCGGCGCGCGCCGCCGACCGGCTGGCCACTCCGCTCGCGGCCGGTCCCGACGAGGAACCCGCCGGTGTGCCACACCGTGGTCTGGCGCGGCGGGTGAAGACCCTGGTCGCGGCATATCGTTCTCCGGACTCGGCACTGCACGGCAGCGGACAGGCCGTCGCCGCCGCGATCACCCACCTGCGTGCCCTGCGGGCCGCGCAGACCACGACCGGCCTCTTCGCCGGCGGCGACAACGTGCAGTCCCCGCCGGACTCCGCCTTCACCGTCAACGACGTGTGCGACGCGCACGTCCTCGCTGCGGGCGCGGGTCCGGAACTGCACGACGTCACGGCCGCGCTCGCCGAAATCGCCCGCGCCGCCACCGGCAGTCTCCTGACGGGCGGGGTGCACACCCCGAACCACCGCTGGGAGCTGTGCGCGGCACTGGCCCGGCTGCACCGGTCCTTCCCGGACGACCGGCTGCTCGCCCGCGTGGAGGAGTGGCTCTCCGAGGGCGTCGACATCGACGCGGAGGGCCTGTACTCGGAGCGGAGCGCCATCTACGCGTCCCACGTCTCCAACCCCTCGCTGCTCCTGCTGGCCGATGTCCTCGGCCGCGCCGACCTGCGGGACGCCGTGGAGCACAATCTCGCCACCACCCTGGACCTCATCAGGCCGGACGGCACGGTGGAGACCGTCCACTCGCGACGCCAGGACCAGAACCACCCGTTCCCGCTGGCGCCCTACCTGCGGCACTACCGGCTGTTCGCGGTCCGCACCGGCCGGGGCGACTTCAGCCGGGCGGCGCGGCTGGCGGCCGACGGCTGTGTCGACGACCCCGACCTGCTCGCCGAGACCTTCCTCACCCCGGACCTCACCCGTGCACTGCCCGCACCGGCCGCGGAGGCCCTGCCCCGCGACCGGTACCTCACCACCGCCCGCCTCGCCGACCGCGCCTCGGCCACCGCGCACACGGTGGTGTACGGCGGCTCCGACGTGCCGGAGCACCGGCGCATCCGCTCGGGCCTGGCCTGCAATCCCACCTTCCTGCGGCTGTTCGCCGGTGATGCCGTCCTCGACGCGGTCCGCCTCTCGCGGGGCTTCTTCGACCTGGGCCCGTTCCGCGCCGCCGACATGCACCAGCTCGCCGACAACCGGTACCGGCTCACCGAAACCCTCACCGCCGCCTACTACCAGCCGCTCCCGAGGGACCTGAGGCGCGACGACGGCGGCTACCGACTGGTGGACGACGGGCGCTTCTCGGCCTCGATGGCCTTCCCCGACCGGCCTCGCGACGAGGTCTCACACACGACCCGCGTAGAGGTGGACCTGCGGGAGGACGGCGCCGACCTGCGGATCGACCTCAGCGGACCACGGGTGCCCTGGTCCCTCGAACTGACCTTCCGGCCGGGCGGCGTGCCCGAGGGCGCCGTACCGATCGACGACGGACGCTGGTGCCTGACGAGCAGCCCGATGACCTATCGCGCGGGCGGCGACGAGATCCGGGTCGAGGTCGGCGTCGAAGCGGGCGAGCCGCTCGCCGGTCCTGACCGGAGCGAGGTCCTGCGGTACGACCCGGGCCAGGACCACACCGTGGTCGGCGGCACCGATGCCACGGCCGGGAACCGCGTCTACATCGGCGGACTCGGCCCGCACACACTCACCGTCGCACTGCGCGCCCACCGGCCCGCCCTTGTCGTGTGACCCAGACGAACCCCGCCATGGCCACCCCCGGCATGAAGGACTGAACTCCGTGCACCTCACGCCTCCTCCCGTGCATCTCCCGCGCCAGCTCGGCCCCTTGCACGACCTGCCGGACAGCCCCGAGGCGTACGACGCCGTCCTCGCCGACGTCACCGAGCAGGCCCTCGCCCGGCTCACGCCCGAGGGCAACCTCGAACACCCCGACTGCGTGGACGACATCGGTGACACCTCGCTCGGCATCACCTCGCTGCTCGCGTTCGCCTGGCAGCGCGGCAAGGACCCACGGCTGCCGGAGGCGGTGAGCCGCAGCCTCGCGTTCCATCTGCGCGAGCGGGTCTATACCGAGGACAACCCCGGCTACCCGAACCTGAGGGTGCGCAACTCCGGTCTGCCGTACGCCCGTTACACCCTGGCGGCGGGTGCGCACCCCATCGGTGACTGGCCGAGCACGGTGTGGGCGCTGCTCCAGGCGGTGAACATCCTCGACGCGGCGGAGGGGCTGGTCGAGGACGGGCAGCGCGCCGAACTTCTCGACCTGGCGCGCGGATACTGGCGCTGGCTGACCGAAGCGACCTTCTTCAACCCGCAGGAGGCCGGCAACCAGGCGATCGGCTGCGTGGTCGGCGGCCTGATGCTGGCGGCCCATCTCCCGAACTCGGAGTCGGAGTCGGTCCGCGCGCGGGCGCTCCAGCTGTACACCGACGAGATCCGCGCCCACCGGGTCGGCGACCGGGGCGCCCTGCTGCCCCCCGAACACGGCGGCGCCTACGACAACAACTACGGCCCGATCTCCCTGTCCTTCCTCGCCCAGGCCCACCGGATCAGCGGCGAGGAGGTCTTCGCCGAGGACGGCGACACCCTGGCCCGCTACATCGACGCCCGCCTGACGGGCGGTGGCTTCGACAACGGCGGCGCGCGCTACAGCGAGCAGCACTCCGCCTTCGAGTCGGTCCTCGGCCTGCGCTACTTCGGTGCCCGTATCGGCGCCGACCTGGGCCGCTACCGGGGCGACTCCCGCTGGGGCCGGCACGCGGTCAAGGAGGACGGGGGAGTGGACGGCCACTTCGCCTGGATGCTGGTCTGGCAGATCCAGGACACCGCGCGCTGGCACCGGGAACCGTCCACGGCGGCCGCACGGTACCAACTGCGCGCGGGGACGGTGTCGGTGGCCTTCGACTCCAAGGGGACTCCGGCGGTGGTCGAGGCGGCGGGAACCTACTACCTGCCCGCGGCCGTCAACCGCCAGCACGGCTTCGGTCCCGTCGTCGACGGCTTCCTGTTGTGCCGCCCGATGGGCGAGGTCCGCGTCCGCGACGTCCGCGCCGACGGCCTCACCGCCAAGCTGGTCACCAAGCCCGTCGTCGGCCGCGACCACGTCCTGCGCCACATCCAGTCCCTGTACGTCACCGACGGCACACGCCTGTGGACCACGGTGACCGTGGAACGGCTCCCCGGCACGCCCTACCTGCTGGCCGGAATGCCGTACGCCGAGGACGACGGCGACCGGGTGCGCCGGACGGCCGAGGGCGAAGTGGCCTCCGTGGGCGCGCTGCGGCTGACGCACCCCGAGGCGACGGGCGTCGACCACTTCGACGCCCGCTCGGAGACGACCCAGGAGCAGGCCGCCTTCGCGCTGGCCGCGGACCCGCGCGGCTACGGCAACCCGGACGAGGGCTGGCGCCACCTCGTCAGCTCCACCGCGCTGGAGGCCGACCCCGCCCAGGACGCCCCGGACGACCTGCACGCCTTCGCCGTCCGCTACGGCCCTGCGGGCGCCCCTCTCACGGCGGCCTTCGCACGTGACGGCGCCGCACTGACGGTCCGCACCGAGGCGTTCACGGCAAGGATCGGAGACCCGGCGGGCGACGCCCACGGCGAACCGGAACTCACCTTGTCCGCCTGCTGAGACGAGGGACTCGGGCCGGCCTTCACGCGGTGTCGACGCGCGCCATTGTCGCCACCGGCACCACGAGGTCGGCCCGGTCCCGGGTCGCCGCCACCAGATCCGCGTTGCGCTGGTCCGAGCGCAGGACCCACGCGACCGCCTCCTCGTGGCTCTTGCCGAACTCCTCGTGCCGGGCGACCAGTCGGCGGACCCGCTCACCCTCGTCGAGTTCGCAGAACCACACCTCGTCCAGCTGCGGCCGGACCCGGGCCCACGCGTCCGTGCCCAGGAGCAGGTAGTTCCCCTCGGTCACGGTCAGGCGGACGGCCGGGAGCACCGAAATCGCCCCGGCGACCGGCTGTTCCAGCACGCGCTCGAAGCCCGGCGCGTACACGATGTCGCCGTCCGGATCCTCGCGCAGCCGCCGCAGCAGGGCCGCGTACCCGGCCGCGTCGAAGGTCTCGGGCGCCCCCTTGCGGTCGCGCAGACCGAGCCGGTCCAGTTCCACGTCGGCCAGATGGAAACCGTCCATCGGAACGTGCGCCACCCACGGCTCACCGGTGCCGTTGAGCGCCCGCACCAGGTGCTCGGCGAGGGTCGTCTTGCCCGCACCGGGGGAGCCGGCGAGCCCGAGGACGGCACGGCCCCCGTGCTCGGCGAGGGAACGGGCGCGGGCCAGGAGGTCGTCGAAGGTCAGCGGCACACGTCGAGTGTGTCATTCGAGGACTTCAGGTCGGCCAGGCACCCTTGATGCGGAAGGGGGAGAAAGGAGGGCCGGTCGTGTCCCACGACTCCTACGGCTCCCGTGGCTCCGCCGCCTCTGACGACGAGGCGCGGATCCGCGCTCTGATCACCGGGTGGGCCGCCGCCGTCCACCGCGGTGACCTCGCGGGTGTGATCGCCGACCACGCCCAGGACCTGGTGATGTTCAACGTGCCGCCGCCCCACCACGGCATCCGGGGTCTCGCCGCCTACCGTGCGGCGTGGCCGCCCTTCTTCGAGTGGCAGGCCCAGGGCGCCCGCTTCGACATCGAGTCCCTCGACATCACGGCCGGCACCGACGTCGCCTTCGCCCACGCCCTGGTGCGCTGCGCGACCCCGGAAGAGCTCGCCGCCCAACCGGGCTTCCGGCTCCGGCTCACCTTCGGCCTGCGCAAGGAGCGCGGCCGCTGGCTGGTGGCACACGAGCACCACTCGTTCCCGCACGAATGAATCCACCTGTTGGCAAGCCGTCTCGCAGGGAACCGGGTCCTGTATGACGAAGCTCGGTCTACCCGAAGACATCAAGGCCTGCCTCTTCGACCTCGACGGGGTCGTCACCAGGACGGCCGTCGTGCACGCGGCCGCCTGGAAGGCGATGTTCGACGCCTTCCTGCGCGAACGCGAGGGCGAACACTTCCGGCCTTTCGACGACAACGACTACGACGAGTTCGTCGACGGCCTCCCTCGCGCCGAGGGCGTGCGCACCTTCCTCGCCTCCCGCGGCATCGAGCTGCCCGAAGGGGCGCCGGACGACCCGCCCGGCGCCGAGACGGTCCACGGCCTCGGCAACCGCAAGAACGACCTCGTCCTGGAGAAGATCCGCACGGACGGCGTCGAGGCCTACGACGACACCCTGGCCTACATCCGGGCGGCCCGCGCACAGGGGCTGCGCACCGCGATCGTCTCCTCCAGCGCCAACTGCCGTGACGTACTGCGCGCGATCGACGCCGAGGACCTCTTCGACGTACGCGTCGACGGCGTGGTCGCGGCCGAACGCGGGCTGCCCGGCAAGCCGCACCCCGACACCTTTCTCGCCGCCGCAGCCGACCTCGGGCTGGACGCACCCAGGTCCGCCGTCTTCGAGGACGCCCTCGCCGGCATGGACGCGGGCCGCGCAGGCGACTTCGGATACGTCGTCGGACTCGACCGTGTCGGACAGACCGACGCCCTGTACGCGCACGGCGCCGACGTGGTCGTGAAGGGCCTCGCCGAACTGGGGGACCGCGCATGATCACCCACCGGAACTACACCGTCGAGCCCTGGGCCGTACGCGAGACCGCCCTCAACCTCGACGTCCTGGCCCAGAGCGAGTCCGTGTTCGCCCTGTCCAACGGCCACGTCGGCTGGCGCGGCAACCTCGACGAGGGCGAACCGCACGGCCTGCCCGGCTCCTACCTCAACGGCGTCCACGAACTGCACCCGCTGCCGTACGCCGAGGCGGGCTACGGCTATCCGGAGTCCGGCCAGACCGCCATCGACGTCACCAACGGCAAGATCGTGCGTCTCCTCGTCGACGACGAGCCCTTCGACCTGCGCTACGGCCGTCTCGTCTCCCACGAACGCTGCCTCGACCTGCGCCGGGGCGTGCTGGAGCGGTCCTGCGAGTGGATCTCACCGGCGGGCTCCCGGATCCGGGTGCGCTCGACCCGGCTCGTCTCGCTCACCCAGCGGGCGATCGCCGCCGTGGCCTACGAGGTGGAGCCCGTCGACAGCCGCACCCGGGTGGTGATCCAGTCCGAGCTCGTCACCAACGAGAGCCTGCCCGAGCCGAAGAACGGCGACCCGCGCGCCTCCAAGGCCCTCAAGTCTCCGCTGGAACACGAGGAGGGCTTCGCGGACGGCACCCGCCTGCGCCTCGTGCACCGCACCCGCCGCAGCGGCCTGCGGGTCGCGGTGGCCGCCGACCATGTCATCGACGGGCCCGAACGCACCACCACGGCCAGTGAGGAGATGGTGGACCTGGCCCGGCTCACCGTCACCTCGGTCCTGGAGCCGGGCCAGCGGCTACGGCTGGAGAAGCTGGTCGCCCACGGCTGGTCCGGCGCCCGATCCCGGCCCGCGATGAGCGACCAGGTCGACGCGGCCCTCGCGGCCGCGGCCCACAGCGGCTGGGACGGACTCCTGGACGAACAGCGCGGCTACCTCGACGACTTCTGGGCCCGTGCCGACGTCGAGGTCGACGGCGACGAGGAGATCCAGCAGGCGGTCCGCTTCGCGCTCTTCCACGTGCTCCAGGCGGGCGCCCGCGCGGAACAAAGGGCCATCCCCGCCAAGGGCCTTACCGGCTCCGGCTACGACGGGCACGCCTTCTGGGACACCGAGACCTTCGTCCTGCCCCTGCTCACCTACACCGAACCCGGCGCCGTGTCCGAGGTGTTGCGCTGGCGGCAGAACACCCTGCCCGCCGCCCGCGAGCGCGCCGCGCAACTCGGCCTGAAGGGGGCCGCGTTCCCCTGGCGGACCATCGACGGCTCGGAAGGATCCGCCTACTGGCCCGCCGGTACCGCCGCCTTCCACATCAACGCGGCCGTCGCGGACGCCGTGGTCCGCTACACGGCGGCCACCGGAGACACGGAGTTCGAACGCGACACCGGTGTCGAACTCCTCGTGGAGACGGCCCGGCTGTGGCGCTCGCTCGGCCACCACGACCACCACGGCGTCTTCCACATCGACGGCGTCACAGGACCGGACGAGTACAGCGCGGTCGCCGACGACAACACGTACACCAACCTCATGGCCCGCGCGAACCTCCTCGCAGCCGCCGACGCCTGCGCCCGCTACCCGGAACAGTCCGCCGCGCTCGGTGTCGACGACGAGGAGAGCGCCGCCTGGCGGGACGCCGCCGAGGCCGTGCACATCCCCTACAACGACGAACTCGGCGTCCACGAGCAGCACGCGGGCTTCACTCGCTACCAGCAGTGGGACTTCGCCGGCACCGATGCCGACCAGTACCCGCTGATGCTGCACTTCCCCTACTTCGACATCTACCGCAAGCAGGTCGTCAAACAGGCGGACCTGGTCCTGGCGATGTACCTGTGCAGCAGCTGGTTCGAGGAGTTCCACGACGAGGAGCAGATAGCCCGCAACTTCGCCTACTACGAGCCCCTGACCGTACGGGACTCCTCGCTGTCGGCCTGCGTCCAGGCCGTGGTCGCAGCCCGTGCCGGACACCTGTCCCTGGCCTACGCCTACACGGCCGAGGCGGCGCTGATGGACCTCGCCGACCTGGCGAACAACACCCGCGACGGACTCCACATCGCCTCCCTCGCCGGTACCTGGACCGCTCTCGTCGCCGGATTCGGGGGTCTGCGCCGAGACGGCGACTCCCTCCGCTTCGCGCCCCGCCTGCCCGAGCGGTTCAGTCGTCTCGCGTTCAACCTGCGGCTCCTGGACCGCTGCCTGCGGGTGGAGATAGGCCCGGACAAGGCGACGTACACCCTGATGTCGGGCTCCCCTCTGACGATCCGCCATCACGGCGCCCCCCTGACCCTGAACGGCGACGGCCCCGTCGTCCGCCCCGTCCCGCCTCCCGAGGACCGTCCGGCCCCACGGCAGCCCCCGCACCGGGTCCCCCGCGCCCGCTGATTCCTGACCGGCGGTCCGGTCGGACGGGTGGTCAGGTCGGACGGGCGGACAGGTGGTCCGGCGGCCGCTTGGCCGAACTCCACCCCGCGGCCCCTCCCCTCTCGGGTTACTTTGTCCATGTCCATGCTTTTCATGACTGGACCAGGTTCCCGCGGTGTGCGGGGCTGAGGGGTGGACGATGGCCGACGGTGACAGCGCGGACGGACGGGCATGACGTCCGAGCGGATCGCCGTCGCCGCCTCCCGCAGAAGCGGCTACTGGCAGCTCGCCCTCACGCTCGCCGTCCTGACGGCCGCCGGCTGTCTGGCCCGGCGCCACTGGCCCGTACTGGAGAACGGGGCCCTGCGGCTCGCCGTCGCCGACCAGGGCTGGCTGCTCGTCGCCGCCGCGGCCACCGCCGCGACCTGGGCCTGTGCGGCCCTCGCCCAACAGGGCGCGGTGCGCAGGGCCCTGCCCTGGGGGCGCCTGGTGGCGGCCCAGTTCGCGGCCTCCGCCGCGGGCCAGCTGCTGCCCGCCGGTCTCGGCTCCGGCGCGGTCAACCTGCGCTTCCTCATGCGCTGCGGAATGTCGGCCTCCCGCTCGGCGACCGCGCTCGCGGTGAAGGCCACGGTGGGCGGCCTGGTGCGGGCGGCCCTCATCGCCGTACTCGCGACGGCCTGCCCCGGCGTCCTCGGGCTCCCGCGTCTCTCCGCGGGATGGCTGGCCGTGGCCGGGGCGAGCTCAGTCCTGGCGGTGCTCCTGACGGCCGCACTGTGGGCGCGGTGCCGTACCGCCCTGGTCCTCGTCCTGGCCGACATCAGGGCGATCCACGCGCGACCGCGCAGGGCGGCGGCCCTGTGGGGCGGCTCCCTGGCATTCGCCGTCCTGCACGCGCTCGTGCTGATCGCCGTCACCCGAGCTGTCGCCCTGCCGCTGGCCCCGTCCCTGGTGGCCCTGCTCTACCTCGCCGCGAGCAGCGCCGCCGCCCTGCTCCCCACCCCGGGCGGCCTCGGCTCCCTCGACGCGGCGCTCACCTTCGCCCTCACCGCCGGTGGCGCACCGGCCGTGACCGCCGCCTCCGCCGTGCTCGGCTACCGGCTGCTGACCGTGTGGCTGCCCCTGCTCCCCGGCCTGCTGGTGCTCGCCCTGCTCGTCCGCCGCAAGGCGCTGTGAACGACGACCGGCGTTTCCGGGTCCTGTGGTTCTGGTAGGACTCCGGATACGCCAGGGGTGCGCTGAAAAAGCTGTTCCGCAAGGGACTCGACCGCCACGAGGCCGCCCTCGCCGCGCTCCAGGCGCTCTACGACGCGGCCGACGACGACTCCGCGACCGGCGGCCCCGACATCAACCGCCGGATCTTCCCCGTCGTCTCCGTCATCACCGAGGACGGCTTCGAGCGCCTGTCCGAGCCGGAGACCGAGGAACTCAGCCGCGAGATCGTCGAGCAGCGCCGCACCAGGCCGGACGGACCGACCGCGGCGCCCTGACCGGGGACTTTCCCCAGTCGTGGAAAAGACCTGCCACGGGCTTTACTGCACATGACTTGCAGGTACCGGAGGATGGCACAAGGCTGCTGACCGCGGCCGTACCCCTCCGAAAAGGATTCCTCCGCTCGATGACGGCCGCCCCTGACTCCGCTCCGCCCCTCCTCCCCGCCACCGCCCCCGCGAGGGGCTCGGTCTGGCACCGCGTCCGTGGCTCCATGACGCGCCAGGAGTGGATCAGGGCGGGCGGCATGACCGCGGTCGTGCTGGCGCTGCACGTCATCGGCTGGTTCACCCTCGTCGCGATCGTCGCCCCGCACCACTACGGCGTCGGCGAGAAGTCCTTCGGCATCGGCATCGGCGTGACCGCCTACACCCTGGGGATGCGGCACGCCTTCGACGCCGACCACATCGCGGCCATCGACAACACCACGCGCAAGCTGATGGGGGAGGGGCAGCGGCCGCTGTCGGTCGGCTTCTGGTTCTCGCTCGGCCACTCCAGCGTCGTCTTCGTCCTCGCGCTGCTGCTCTCACTCGGCGTGAAGGCCCTCGCGGGACCGGTGCAGAACGACAACTCCCGCCTCCACGACGTGACCGCGCTGATCGGTACGACCGTCTCGGGCGCGTTCCTCTATCTGATCGCCGCGGTCAACCTGGTCGTCCTGGTGGGCATCTGGAAGGTGTTCCGGCGGATGCGCTCCGGCCGCTACGACGAGGCCGCGCTGGAGGAGCAGCTCAACAACCGCGGCTTCATGAACCGTCTGCTCGGCCGCGTCATGAAGTCGATCACCAAGCCGTGGCAGATGTACCCCCTCGGACTCCTCTTCGGCCTCGGCTTCGACACCGCGACGGAGATCGCCCTGCTGGTCCTGGCCGGCTCGGGCGCCGCCTCCGGTCTGCCCTGGTACGCGATCCTCACCCTGCCCGTCCTCTTCGCCGCCGGCATGTCCCTCCTCGACACCATCGACGGCTCCTTCATGAACTTCGCCTACGGCTGGGCCTTCTCCAAGCCGGTCCGCAAGGTCTACTACAACCTCACGATCACCGGCCTTTCCGTGGCCGTGGCCCTCCTCATCGGCACGGCCGAACTCCTGGGCCTCCTCGCCGAGAAACTCGACCTCCAGGGCCCCTTCTGGAACTGGATCGGCGGCCTCGACCTCAACCTCCTGGGCTTCGTCATCGTGGGCCTGTTCTTCGCCACGTGGGCCGTCGCCCTGGTGGTGTGGAAGGTCGGCCGGATCGAGGAGAAGTGGACGGCGGGGCTGGCGGGGGAGCGGGCGGGTGACTGACCGCATGCAGGAACGCCGGATGCGGTGTGGAGACGGCTGCCGATCCGCGGCCGACCTCCGGGGCCGGGCAAGTCACAGTTGACCGCGGCCGCCTGATCCCATGTCCGGCGGGCCACCGGATCTCCCCACGGGTGATCCCGGAAGAGGAGCGCGAGGCCCGATCGCGCACCGCCCTCCTCCCCGCACCGGACGTGGCGACGCCGTGCCCCGGCCGGAAATACGCAGACCAGCCGGCGGGAGCTCTCCGACCGGTGCCACGGCTCGGGGCCCCAGACGGAAGCCGACCGCGGCGACCGGCCCGGTGACGCGGACCCGTCGATCCGCCACACCGGATACCCACCACACCGGATACCCACCCGCTCCCTCGCGGCGGGAGCCGCCTCTCCCGGCCCGCCCCCCGGACGGCGACGCGTTCGACGTCGTGCGCCCCCCGCCTGCTCGGCCCGGTGCTCCACCCAGGTCGCCCTGTCCGGCTCGCCGGGAAGGGGCACACCCCGTCCCCGCCGCTCAGGCCCGCACCTTGAACTCCTTGCGTGACTTGGCGAACTGCTGCTCCGGATCCCCGGTGTACGACCACGGGGCGCGGGTGCCCCGGCGGTCCAGCATGCGCAGCAGGGGGACGGCGACCTCGGGGAGACCGGCGTGACAGGCCGCGTGGGTCAGGTAGTTGAGGTCGCGCAACTCGCCGGGGACGACGGTGTGGTCGGTCCGGCCCATGATCCAGCGCTGCCAGGTGCGCCGCACGTCGCTGACGGCACCGTCGTGCTTCCAGTGCTGGCCGAGCGCCGCGGAGGCCGACCGGTCCCCCTCGGCCGCGTCCACCGCGGCGCGGAACTCCTCCACGCGCGCGTACTGCACCAGCACCGGCAGTGCGCAGCCCGGCGGTGCCACTCCGGCGGCGTCACGGGCGAAGTCGTACATCAGACCGTGCGAGCCGTGCCACCGCGACGAGTAGTAGTGCAGCACCTGGAGGTGCCCCTCGACGCTGTACGGGTCCCGGCCGTGCAACTCGTCCCACCAGCGCCCCAGTTCCTGCCGCCGCACCCCGGCCGGGTACAGCCGCGCCACCGAGATCAGGGAGATCCACGGCGTGGGGTCGTCGACGAACGCCTCCGCAGCGTTGAGGCAGGACATCACCGCCGCGTCGATGCGGCGCTGGTCGATCGGCACACCCCGGCCCGCGGAGATGGCCAGATTGAACGCCCGGGCCGTCTCCGTGGCCGCCCGCAGCACCAGCGCGTCCCCGCTGTTCGGCTCGGCCGCCAGCCACGACTCCACCGTCGAACTGCCCGCACAGGCCTGGGCGAGCACCCGCACGCGGTGGCCTCGTGCCAGCCAGTCGGGCCCGGTCGCGCGCAGCAGCTCGCGCAGACCCTGCCAGCGGCCGATGACGATGTCCTGCCGGGCGGTGGTGAGGGGGAGGTCCCCGAAGTCGGGGTCGAACTCCGGGGCGAAACGGTCGCGCGCCATCGCAGAACCCCTCAGAAGTCGGTCGGGAGACCCTCGTGGACGAGCGAGGGCCCGGCCTCCTGGCCGTCGGGCACGTAGTCCGCCTCGACGGTACGGCTCGCGTCAAGTCGCGCCGGCCGGTAGTAGTCGCTGCCCTGCTTCCAGTACCAGAGCATCGGGACCAGCCCCACCGCCAGCCCGCCCACGCCGATCGAGATCGCGGCGGTGCTCAGCTCGCTCAGCGACTCGACGAAGATCCAGAACATGAACAGGGCGCCCAGCAGCGGCCACAGCCCGCCGAGGAGGAAGTCGGTCGGCGACTTGAGCAGCATCTTGCGGTACGCGACGACCACCGCGAGGCCGGTGAGGCCGTAGTAGACGGCGATCTGGAGCCCGATCGCCGAGATCGCGTCGGAGAGGATGTCGCCCACCGAGCCCAGGGCGTTGGAGGCGATGAACATCATCAGCGCAACGCCACCGACCACCACGATCGCCACCCACGGCGTGTTCCAGCGCCGGTGCACCCGGCCCAGCGCGGAGGGCATCGTACGGTCCCGGCCCATCGCGAACAGGGAACGTGTGACCTGGATCAGCGTGGTCTCCAGCGTGGCGATGGTCGACAGCATCACCGCGACGATCAGCAGCTTGCCGCCCCAGCCCGGCCAGATCTCCTCACCCAGCACGGCCAGTACGTTGGCGTCGTTGTCCTCGATCTGCTTCGAGGTGAGGATGACGTTCACCGCGATGGTGAACACCTCGAAGAGCAGGAAGACGATGCCGACGCCGATGAGCCCCGCGAGCCCGGTCGTGCGGCGGCTGTTGCGAGTCTCCTCGCTGAGGTTGCTGGTGACGTCCCAGCCCCAGTAGTAGAACGCGGCGATCAGCGCGCCCGACGCGAAACCGGCCATGCCGTCGAAGTGGCCGAAGCCCAGCCAGGACCAGTCGAAGGCCCGCGCGTTGCCGGTGTGGAAGAGCGCCAGTACCGCGAACACGGCCAGTATCGCCAGCTCCACGCCGGACATGACGAGCTGCGCGCGCACCGTGAGCCGGGCGCCGCCGAGCACCACCAGCAGCATCAGCACGAACCAGGCGGCGCCCACCACGGTCGACAGCGCGGTGTTGTCCGCGAGGTCCTGGTCGAAGAGGGCGAGCGTCATCGAACCGGCGGGCAGTGAGCCGGCCACCATGAAGATGGTCGCCGAGATCACCAGCGCCCAGCCGCTGACGAAGCCCAGAAAGGGATGGAGGGTGCGCCCCACCCAGGAGTAACTGGCGCCCGCGTTCACGTCGATCCGGCTGAGATAGCTGAACGCCAGCGCGATGCCCAGCATGGGTATCGCGCAGTACAGCAGAGCCGCCGGACTGGCCAGACCCACCGAGCCGACCAGGACCGCGGTGGTCGCGGCGATCGAGTACGCCGGTGCGCTGCCGGCGACGGCCATCACCACCGTGTCGAACGTACCGAGGGCATTGGCCTGCAGCCCTCTGCCCCTGTTGATGCTCATGGTTGCGCTGCTTTCCGTAGGGCACGACGCGCGGACGGAGGGGCCCGTACGGCGCAAGGGGGTGGGGGGTGGCTCCGCCCGGGTCCGGAGAGGGATGGCCTCGGCCAGGTGCGGTGAAGCGGGACAGCGAGGGGTGCGGGCGACCGTACGGCCGCTGCGTCGAGGAACGGTCACTCCGTGTGTGCGAGTGATGATAGCCGTATTCCTTGACCCTTCAAGATTAACTGGGGGGTAACCTTCCGCCCCGTGGAATGCCTTACTCCGGCGGTCTTTTGAGGTTGGAGCGCGCGTACCGGGAAACGCGGATCAGGACACCGCACAGCACACCCGACGCGCGAGGGAGGCAGCCCATGGGCGCCGAACAGACACCCGCCGAGCCGATGGCCGACGACGCCTACCAGCCCACCGGCACCAACGAGGAGCAGGAGGACGCGAGCCCGCTCGACCTCCAGGACGCCCTCGACGAACGGACCTACGACGACATCCTCGACGAGGGGTACTCCCCACCGGAGAAGCCGCTCGGCGTCACCCGGCACGGCACCACCGCCGCCGAGCAGCATGACGGTGAGAGCCTGGACGAACGTCTCGCCCAGGAGGTCCCCGAGGTGGCCGGGCCCGTCGGTGACGAGGTCGGCGACCTGCCCGGCGGCGAGGGCGAGCCGGTCGACCCGCAGGCCGGAACCGACCGCGCGGGACGCCTCGTGGCCCCCGACGAGGGCGCCCACTCCGCCACGACCAAGGAGGAGATCGCCACCGACGTGGGCATCGACGCGGGCGCGGCCGGAGCCGAGGAGGCCGCCATGCACATCGTCGAGGACCCCTTCGACGAGTCCTGACGTCCGCTCCCCTCGCCCGCTCAGTCCCCGATCCGGTCGATCTGCCGGAGCTTGTTCGTGGCGTCCAGGGCCGCGACCTTGTAGGACTCCGCGAGCGTCGGGTAGTTGAAGACCGCGTCGACCAGGTAGTCGACGGTGCCGCCGCAGCCCATCACGGACTGTCCGATGTGGATCAGTTCGGTGGCGCCGGAGCCGAAGCAGTGCACGCCGAGCAGGGTGCGGTCCTTGGAGGACACCAGCAGCTTCAGCATGCCGTGCGAGTCGCCGATGATCTGGCCGCGGGCGAGTTCCCGGTAGCGGGAGATGCCGACCTCGAACGGCACGCGGTTCTCGGTCAGTTGGTCCTCCGTCTGCCCCACGAAGCTGATCTCCGGGATGGTGTAGATGCCGATCGGCTGGAGGTTGTGCATCTGCCCGACCGGCTCCCCGCAGGCGTGGTAGGCCGCCGACCGGCCCTGCTCCATCGAGGTCGCCGCCAGCGCGGGGAAGCCGATGACGTCGCCCACGGCGTAGATGTGCGGCACCTCGGTGCGGTAGTGCTCGTCGACGGTGATCCGCCCGCGCCGGTCCGCGGACAGGCCCGCCTTGTCGAGGTCGAGGTCGTCGGTGAGCCCCTGGCGGCCCGCCGAGTACATCACCGCGTCGGCCGGGATCTTCTTCCCGCTCTCCAGAACGGTCAGCGTGCCCCGCGGATGGCTCTCCACCGCGGCCACGGTCTCCCCGAAGCGGAACGTCACGGCGAGGTCCCGCAGGTGGTACTTGAGCGCCTCGATCACCTCGACGTCGCACATGTCGAGCATCCCGGCACGCTTCTCGACCACCGTGACCTTGCTGCCCAGAGCGCCGAACATCGACGCGTACTCCATGCCGATGACGCCCGCGCCGACGATGACCATGGAGCGCGGAACCCGTTGCAGATCAAGGACGTTGTCCGAGTCCATGATGGTCTGACCGTCGAACTCGACGCTGTCGGGCCGCGCGGGCCGGGTTCCGGTGGCGATCACGATGTGCTCGGCGCTGAGCAGACGCTCATGGCCGGTGACCTCGCGCAGGGCGATCGTGTGGTCGTCGACGAAGCGGCCGGTGCCGGCGTAGAGGGCGATGTGGTTGCGGGAGAGCTGACTGCGGATCACGTCGACCTCACGGCCGACCACGTGCTGGGTGCGCGCGGTCAGGTCGGAGACGGTGATGTCCTCCTTGAGCCGGTAGCTCTGTCCGTACAGGTCGCGCTGGGTGAGGCCGGTCAGGTACAGCACCGCCTCGCGCAGGGTCTTGGAGGGAATGGTGCCGGTGTGGATGGAGACCCCGCCGACCATGTCGGGGCGGTCGATGACGGCCACCCGGCGGCCCAGCTTGGCCGCGGCGATGGCGGCCTTCTGGCCACCCGGACCGGATCCGATGACGAGCATGTCGAAGTCGGGCACCCTCGGAAGTCTGGCAGCCGGGAGGCCTCTTTCGAAAGGGTGAGCAGTAAACCGGCCGCCCGCCGAACCGGCGTGGGCCGCGGGGAAGTTGCCCGGAGGCCGCCGGAGATGTCCCGCAGACCGCGACAGCTCGCGCGGACCGCGGGACAATACGCCCATGGGTCACCGACTCGCCGACGCGAGCACCCCGGCCCGGTTGGCCGCCCCCGACGAGGGCATCAGCCGGGACGAACTGGCGCTCGCCACCCGCAACCACGGCCTGCCGCTCGAAGCGATGCGCCACGACCTCACCCCGCCAGGCCTGCACTACGTCCTCACGCACTACGACATTCCGTACGTCCCCGACGGCGCTCCCTGGCAACTCACCCTCAAAGGACGGGTCCGCCGCGCGCTCACCCTGGCCCCGGCCGACCTGCGGGCCCTCCCGCAGGTCACCACCCGGGTCACGCTGGAGTGTGCGGGCAACGGCCGCGCCCTGCTCACGCCCCGCCCGGTCAGCCAGCCCTGGCTGGTGGAGGCCGTGGGAACCGCCGAATGGACGGGCGTCCCCCTCAGGTTGCTGCTCGCCGAAGCCGGCGGAGTGGAGAGGGACGCCGTCGACGTCGTGTGCACCGGCGCCGACCACGGAGTGGAACGCGGCGTCGAACAGGACTACCAGCGGTCCCTGCCCGTGGACGTGGCCACCGGGACCGACCCCGAAGTGCTCGTGGCCTACGAGATGAACGGCGCGCCCCTGCCCCCGCAGCACGGCCATCCGCTCCGGCTCGTCGTACCCGGCTGGTACGGCATGGCCCATGTGAAGTGGCTGCGCGAGATCACCGTCACCGACACCCCGTTCACGGGGTTCCAGCAGACCGTCGCCTACCGGCTCAGGCAGCACCCCGGGGACGAGGGCGAACCGGTCACCCGGATCGCACCGCGCGCCCTGCTGGTCCCGCCCGGGTTCCCGGACTTCATGTCCCGGGCCCGGGTCGTGCGGCCCGGCACGGTAATGCTGGAGGGGCGCGCCTGGTCGGGGCGGGCGCCGGTGACCAGCACCGAGGTGAGCACGGACGCCGGACACACCTGGCACCGGGCCGAACTCGAACCGGACACCGGTCACCGTTGGGCGTGGCGGCGCTGGAGCATGCCCTGGACCGCGGAGCCGGGGGAGTACGTCCTCAGCGCGCGGGCCACCGACGCCGAGGGGCACACCCAGCCGCTGGAACAGCCGTGGAACCGGGGCGGCTTCGTCAACAACCTCGTCCAGCGGGTCGACGTGCTGTGCCTGGACGAGGAGCCGGAGGAGACCGGCGGCTGAGGCACGGCCGCGCCCGGCTGTCCCCGCGGACAGCCGGGCGTCCGGCCATGGCTAGGGCAGCAGCTTGTCGAGCGCTGCCGGGCCCTCCGCCTCCAGCTTGCGCCGGGCCCATTCGAGACTGTGCGGGGTGATGTCCTTGCCCGAGGCGAGGACGATGTCCTCGGGCGACACCTCGGTGCCGGTACGGGTGTGGAGCAAGGCGTCCGGGGTGGCACGGTCCTCGGGCGGCCCGGACGCGTCGGGCTGTGACGTCGGCATGATCTCTGCTCCTCGGATCCGGATCACTGTGCGGTCCCGGTGCTGTCAACGGGTCCGATATCACCATTCAACGCCCGGGCCGACCCTGCATCCGGAAGCGCCGGCGAGGGCGCCCGGGATGCCCCGTCAACCGGACGGGCGTGTAATGGACGGGAGCGATCTCTCGGGGGGCCGGCAGGGAGACGACGCCATGACCACCACCCGGAACAGCCCGAAGGGCGCCTTGCGCAGACTGGGCGAGTGGTGCGCCCGGCACTTCGTGATCGTGCTGGTGGCCTGGCTCGTGGCCCTGGTCGCCCTGCAGACCCTGAACCGGTCCTTCGGCGGGGAGTACTCCGACAACTTCTCCCTGCCCGGCGTGCAGTCCCAGGAGGGCCTGGACGTCCTGAAGCGGCACGACCCGGCAGCCGGCGGCTACAGCGGCCAGATCGTCCTGCACGACGGTGACAAGCAGCTCACCTCGCTCGGCTCACAGATCTCCACGACCGTCGCCGACCTCCAGAAGCTGCCCCACGTGCTGTCGGCGCAGAACCCGCTCTCCGTGCCCGCCTCGAAGGTCGGTCCGCTGTCGTCGGACGGGAAGACGGCGTACATCACGATCCGCTTCGACGTTCAGCCCTCGACCCTGGGTGACGGCTACCTGAGCGGCGTCGACCACGCCGTACAGCCCCTCAGGGCGGCCGGCGCGGACGTCGAGTACGGCGGTCCGCTCGGCGAACTGGCCCGGCCCGCCGCCGACGACCGGGTGAGTGAGCTGATCGGCTTCGCCGTCGCGATCGTCGTCCTGCTCCTCGGGTTCGGCAGTGTCATCGCCGCCGGAATCCCCCTGGTGACCGCCCTGATCAGCGTGATCGGCGGACTCGCCTGCCTCGGCCTGCTGGCCTCGGCGTTCACCTTCGCGACCGTCTCGCCCACCCTGGCCACGATGATCGGGCTCGGCGTCGGTATCGACTACGCGCTCTTCCAGATCACCCGCCACCGGCAGAGCCTCATGGACGGAAAGGACCCGGTGCGCGCGGCGGGCGGGGCCACCGCCACCAGCGGCCGTGCCGTACTCGTCTCCGGCTGCACGGTGATCATCGCCCTGGCCGGGCTGTCCGCCTCCGGAGTCGCGTTCATCGGGAAACTCGGACTCGCCGCCGCCGTCACCGTCGTCTCCGCGGTCCTCGGCGCCCTGACCCTGGTCCCGGCCCTGCTGGGCCTGATCGGCACCCGCATCGACCGCTACCGGGTGCGCCGCCCGGTCGCCGAGACCGACGCCGCCGAGGGCGAAACTCCGCAGGGAACATGGCACCGCTACGCCCAGCGGGTCGAGCGGCGCCCCTGGCGCTACCTCGCCGCGGGCGTCACGGCCGTCGTCGTCCTCGCCATCCCCGTGCTCTCCCTCCAGCTCGGCCACATCGGTGACGGCGCGGACCCCACGTCCTTCACCGACCGGCGGGCCTACGACCGGATGACCGACGCCTTCGGGCCCGGCTCCAACGGCCCCCTCACCGTCGTCATCGACCAGACCTCCGTACCGTCCTCCCAGCGCTCCGCTCTCACCACGCAGGCACAGAAGAGCCTCGCCGGTGTGCCCGGCGCCGCCACCGTCACCCAGCTGACCCCCACCAAGGACGGCGACGTCCTGCTCGCCACCGTCTACTCGAAGCAGTCCCCGCAGAGCTCCGGCACCACCGACCTCACCAACCGCCTGGTCGACACCACCCTGCCCGCCGCGGTCTCCGGCACGGAAGCCAAGGGATACGTCACCGGCACCACCGCCGCCCAGGTCGACTTCCGGGACATCGTCTCCAGCCGGCTGCCGCTGATCATCGGCGTGGTCGTCGCCCTCGCCTTCCTGATCATCCTGGCCGTGTTCCGCGGACTGCTCGTCGCCCTCAAGGCGGCCGTCCTCAACGTCCTGTCCATCGCCGCCTCCTACGGTGTCGTCGTCGCCGTCTTCCAGTGGGGCTGGGGCGGACCCGCGCTCGGTGTCTCCGGCAAGGTGCCCATCGAGAGCTATGTGCCGATGATGATGTTCGCCATCATCTTCGGACTGAGCATGGACTACGAGATCTTCCTGCTCTCCCGGGTCCACGAGGCCTGGCTGCGCACCGGGGACGCCAAGGCCTCCGTCGCCCACGCCCTGGAGATCACCGCGCGGGTGATCACCTGCGCGGCACTGATCATGGTGAGCGTCTTCGCCGCGTTCGTGGTCAGCGACAACATCGTGGTCAAGATGCTCGGACTCGGCCTCGCCGTGAGCGTGCTGATCGACGCGACCGTCGTACGGCTGCTCATGGTCCCGGCCGTCATGACCCTGCTGGGAGCGCGCGCCTGGTGGACACCCCGGTGGCTCGACCGGATCCTCCCGCACATCGACGCCGAGGGGGACGGCGAGGCGGCCGGGACGGTCAGCGGGGCTCCGGGGCGCCGGGCGCGAGAACGAGCATCGTGACGTCGTCCTGGAGTACCGGGGCCCAGCGCACGAGATCGGCCCACACCCGCTCGGCGAGCCCGGGGAGGTCGTCCGCGAGCCCGGTGATCCGTTCGAGCAGCGGATAGAAGGCACCGGCGGCGTTCCGTGCCTCCCACACGCCGTCCGAGGCCAGGAAGAGCAGGTCGCCGGGGTGCAGCGGGACCGTGACCCCGGTCGGCGGCGCCGCGTCGGACAGGCCCAGACCGAGCGGGCCGCCCACGGGGACATCGAGCTCCACCGCCCGCCCGTCGCGCAGCAGCACCGGGCCGGCCTGGCCGCACGCCACGATGCGCACCACTGTCGCGTCGAGCCCGAACTCCAGCACCACGGCCGTCGCGAACAGCTCCGAGTGCCGTACGGCCGCGGAGTCCACCATCAGCCTGCGATCGAGCCGGGCGGCCACCGACTCGGGGTCCGGCCGGTCCAGCACCGCCTCCCGGAAGGCCCCCAGCAGCGAGGCGACGGTGGCGACGGCCGACAGCCCGTGCCCCTGCACGTCGCCCATCACCGCCCGCACCCCGCAGGGTCCCTCCCGCACGTCGAAGAAGTCACCGCCGACCAGCGTCCCGCGCTGCGCCGCCCGGTACAGACCCGCGCACCGCACCGGCCCCACCCGCTTCGGCAGCAACGGCACGACGGCCCGCTGCGCGGCCTCGGCGACCGCGCGCTCGGTCACCAGCTGCGCGTCACGCCGACTCCGGACGAACGACACGAGGACGCTGAGCGCCGCGACGAAACCCACGGTCAGCACATCGGTGCTGCCGGGATCGTTCAGCCGGAAGGCCGGAACGTTCAGCACGGCCAGAACGAGCGTCCCGAGCACCGCGGTCGCCGCCGGCCCGTACGACAGCACCGCCAGCGGCGGGATCGCGCCCAGCAGGAACCCGATGTCGAGCGGACCGGGGCTCGCGAGAGTCGCCACGCACACCCCGGTCAGCATCGCGGCCGGCAGCACCCGCACCCAGCCGGGCGGCGGCGCACCCGTCAGCCAGCTCCGCCGGTCCCCGTCGTGCGCTCCGCTCACACCACTACGCTGCTACGACCCGTCCGGCCCCGCACGCCGAGCCGCTAGAACGGCGTGAGCGTCAGCCGGATTCCCGTGGGCGCGGTGTCCTGGACGTAGGAGGCGAAGTCGGCCACGTCGTCGAAGGCGAAGCCGTACGCCTTGCCGTCCTCGGTGGCCGCGTGCATGGCCTTGGCGTAGTGGTTGGTGAGCGTGGTCCGGTAGAAGGCCGCGGGGTCGGTGGCCGGCTGGGCGGCGGAGCTCAGCAGCGTCGACCGGTTGAACCCGGCACCGAGCACGGCGGCGACCGGCCCCGTCGTGCCGTCGTTGGGAGCGGCGAGCGCGCCGTCGCAGAAGAGCACGTCCCGGGTCGACGGGCGGGCGAAGGAGACCTGCGCGGGCCCGTCGAACACGAGCCGTCCGCCGCGCACCCGGCCGGTGAAGGTGCCCGCGTTCGTGGTGACGGTCAGGTCCCTGCCGGTGTACGTGCTCCACACCTCGTCGAGGTACGGCGCGAAGTAGTCCGCCGGGAACAGCCCGGCATCCAGGCCGTGACCGGGCGCGATGACCCGCGTGTCGGCCACGACCAGCGGCGCGAACTTCTCGGCCTGCCGTACGGCGGCGAAGGCGGTCGCCCGCCCCGAGGCGCGCAGCGTGCCCGTCGTCCGGTCCCGCGCTCCGGTGAGCCGGATGCTCATCGGCACGCTGAACATGTCCACCATGGTGGTGTTGCAGAACATGCCCGCCGCGTTGTGCGTGAACTCGACGCAGTCGTGCAGCACCGGGTAGTTGGGATCCGAGGCCACCCAGCCGGCCGGGTACTGGAGGGCCGGGTTCCCGTTGCCGTCCGTGACGACCCTGAACTTCAGCTTCGCGCCCAGGGAGACGTAGATCCGGCCGGACAGGTAGGGGAGGGACAGACTGGTCCCGCCGCTGCCGGCCAGGCTTATCGCGTAGTCGGTGTAGCCGTCGGGGCCGTTGTCGGAGAGGGCAACCGGAGCGAGGGCGCCGTCCGGGGTGACGCGGACCTGCCTGCCGTCCAGGTTGCCGACGATGTAGACGTGGACGTTCGCGTTGTCGTAGGCGCCGGTGTTGTTGACGACCGTCAGCGGCAGTGCTCCGGCCGCCGCGGCGCGGTTGCCGGCCGCGAGGGCGTACGGGGCGAGCGCGGCCGCGGCCGGGACGGCCACCAAGGTCCCGCCGAGGCCGAGGAGGACTGTGCGCCGGCCGGGACCGCGCTGGTGACGAGGTGTCATGTGGGGGGTCTCCTCGGGTTCTTGAGAGCGCTCTCACGTCGTGGACGGGCCCCGATGCTACGGACGGAGGAGGTTCCGGCATACAGAGCGGACGGCGTTTAATCCGGCCTTAAGGACCGTTTAAGCGGCTGCGAGGACCGGGCGCGCGTGCCGTGAAACCGATGGACGCCGCTCCCGAAGATCCCGTAGCGTGAGCCGCCACGCCCCGAGTCGGCGAAAGGAGGCGAGTGCCGTGCAGTCCACCACCGTCCAGCGCTCCCTCTCCGCGACCCCGGCGTGCCTCGGCTGACCGGGAGCGCTCCCAGCAGTACGCACCCGGAGGAATCCACCCCATGACCGATCTGGTCATCCGCGCGCTCGACGAGCGCGACGCGCACCTTTTCGACACCCTTGCCGACCCCTTCGGCAATCGCGAGTCCCACCGGCTCACCCGTCACCGCCCCGACTGGAAACGAGTCGCCCTGCGCGACGGCAGGGTCGTGGCCCGCGGCGCCTGGTGGGGCGGCCCCGACGACGCCGAACCCCTCAACGTCAACTGGTTCGACGTGGCCGAGGGCGAGGAGGAGGCCGGCGCCGAACTCCTGCGCACCGCGCCCTGGCAGGTCGAACTGGAGATGAACCTGCCCGCGGGTTGGCGCGAGAACCCGGAGCTGCGCGCCGCCGCCGCAACCCGGTCCGCCGCCCTGGAAGCGGCCGGATACGAACTCCTCGTGGAGCGGTTCCTGTACCGGTGGACACCGGAGTGCGGGCTACCCGAGCGGCCCGGACGCCTCACCTTCCGGGCCGAACCGGACGACGCGGTCTTCTTCGACCTGCTGCGCCGCATCCACTCCGCCACCCTCGACGCGCACGCCCTCAAGGCCATCGAGGAGGGCGGCCTCGACAAGGCGGCCCAGGAGGAACTGGACTTCTTCCACTGGTGCCCCTCGCCCCGCGAGTGGTGGCAGATCGCCCGCACACCGGAGGGGGATGTCGCCGGGATCCACATTCCGCTGCACAATCCGTCGGGTCCCTGCGTGGGGTTCATCGGGGTCGTACCGGAACAGCGGGGGCACGGCTACGCCTACGACCTGCTGGCCGAGTGCACCCACTATCTGGTCGAGCAGGGCGCCGAGTTCGTCTCCGCTGCGACGGACCAGGGGAACTTCCCCATGGCCGCGAACTTCGCCAAGGCCGGCCATCCCGTCGTACGGGAACGCCTGAACTACCGGCCGCCACACAGCGGATGACCTGAAGCGCGGCCCCGGTGCCGGCGGTCGGTCCTGACCGGCTGTCGGCACCGGGTGCCACGCCGGCCGACAGGACGACCGGCGGGTGGCGGAGACGGGTTCGACGGGGGTTCCGGAGAATGAACCGATGCCTCAGGCCGCGCTTCCGCCGTCCAGCAGAGCCTCCGCCTCCGTCAGGATCTCGGTGACCCGCAGACCGAACGTGGCGTCGCACGGGTGGGCCTGCCCGGTGCGCGCGGCGGCGAGCAGTCCGTCGACGGCCCGCAGCACGGCGGGTACGACACCCTCCGACGGCTCGGGGAGCAGGGCGACGCCGCCCGCGCCCCGCAGCTCCACACCCGCTCCCGCGGCCGCGGGCGGAGCCGTGAGGCTCAGCGTCAGGGTGCTCGACGCACCGCCGGTGTGCCGCAGGACCAGATGAACCGTGTCCCCGGGGCCGTGCGCGGCCGCCGCCACCTCCCGGACCTCGCCGAGGATCGGCAGCAGCACCGAAAGGGCATGCGGTCCGACGTCCCACAGGGCGCCCTTCTCCTGGCGCCAGGGCGAGTCGGCGAACGGGCTCTCGCTGGTGAACACCGACCCGAGCCACTCGGCGCGCGCCGTGAACCAGCCCTCCACGCCCGCCTGTTCCCCGATCCACGCCTCGGTCTCGGCGAGGAAGCGGGAGGTGAAGAACACCACCGAGGCGACCCCGCTCTCCCGGATCGCCTCGACCACCGCCCGCCCCTGCTCGACCGTCGTGGCAAGGGGCTTGTCCAGCAGCAGATGGCACCCTGCCCGGGCCGCCCGCGCCGCGAGATCGGCCTGGACGGCAGGCGGCAGGGCGATGGCGACGGCGTCCACGTCGGCGAGCAGCGCGTCGACGTCGTCGTACGCACGTGTGCCGTACTCGTCGGCCAACTCCTTCGCGGCGTCCGGGCGACGGCCCCACACCCCGACGAAGTCCAGCTCCGGATGTGCGCCGAGCGCGGGGGCGTGGGCCATCCGGGCCCAGGGACCGGTGCCGAGCAGTCCGATACGCATGCCGCCGCCTCTTTCACCTTGCCGAACCTCACGGGACCGGCCCCGGATCACCGGCCGGTCGAGGTGAGGGTGTCACACGCGCACA
Organism: Streptomyces sp. NPDC031225; assembly: GCF_055570355.1. Taxonomy (NCBI): domain Bacteria; kingdom Bacillati; phylum Actinomycetota; class Actinomycetes; order Kitasatosporales; family Streptomycetaceae; genus Streptomyces; species Streptomyces sp. NPDC031225. Next base: position 224,553 of record NZ_JBVIHJ010000011.1, read on the forward strand.
GCTGCCCCGCAACCCCGGTTCCGCGCCTCGGACACCCATGAGCGCCATGAGCGGCGATTCAGTTGCTCCGTCGCTGAATCCGTTCTCATTCTTCTATTGGACCCCGGGAGCGGGAGGCGGCCACCCTGGTGGGAGCCCTGCTCCGCCGCCCGACAGCCGAAAGAGGTCCAAGGCCATGCACACCCGCCGCATCGGTGATGTCGACGTCAGCTCGATCGGTCTGGGCGCGATGCCCATGTCCATCGAGGGACGGCCGGACGAGGAACGCTCCATCGCCACCGTCCACGCCGCGCTCGACGCGGGAGTGACCCTGATCGACACCGCCGACGCCTACCACCGGGGCGCCGACGAGGTCGGCCACAACGAGACCCTGATCGCCAAGGCACTCGCCTCGCACGAGCGCGGCGGTGACGTCCTCGTCGCCACCAAGGGCGGCCACCTCCGCCCCGGGGACGGCAGCTGGACCCTCGACGGCAGCCCCCGGCATCTCAAGGAGGCCTGCGAGGCGTCCCTGAGCCGACTGGGTGTCGAGGCCATCGGGCTGTACCAGTTCCACCGCCCCGACCCCCGGGTCCCCTACGAGGAGTCCGTCGGCGCGGTGCGCGACCTGCTCGACGAGGGCAAGATCCTCGCCGCGGGCATCTCCAACGCCGACCCCGGCCAGATCAGGCTGGCCAACGAGATCCTCGGCGGCCGGCTGGTCTCCGTGCAGAACCAGTTCTCCCCGGCCTTCCGCTCCAGCGAGCCGGAATTGCGGCTGTGCGACGAACTCGGCATCGCGTTCCTGCCGTGGAGCCCCCTCGGCGGCATCTCCCGCGCGGGCGAACTCGGCTCGGCGCACGCCCCGTTCGCCCGGATCGCCGAGAAGTACGCGGTCAGCCCGCAGCGCGTCTGCCTGGCCTGGATGCTCGCCAAGTCGCCGGTCGTCGTGCCGATCCCGGGCGCGAGCCGCCCGGAGACGATCCGCGACTCCCTCGCCGCCGCCGACCTCGTGCTCGGCGCGGACGAACTCGCGGAACTGGACGCCGCCTGACCCCTCGCCCTACGGGCCCTCGCAGGTGCCGTCCGCCGCGCCCGCCGCGTAGCTCTTCCGTGGTCGCAACCGTGTGCGGACTGGCACCGGCGATCGTGGTGTCTCTAGGATGGACTCCCTGTCCTGCCAGGCCAGTTGGCAGTATGAGCTGGGGGAAAGATGAGCACCGGTAAGAAGCTGTCCACGGCGATCGACGCCTCCGTACCCACAGCCGCACGCATGTACGACCACTATCTCGGCGGCAAGGACAACTACGCGGCCGACCGGGCCGCCTGCGAAGAGCTCGACAAGGTCGTCCCCAGCACCCGCAGGCTCGCCGTGAACAACCGGCGCTTCCTCCAGCGGGTCGTCAGGACCCTCACGGCGGAGTACGGAATCCGGCAGTACCTGGACCACGGCTCCGGCCTGCCCACCCAGGACAACGTCCACCAGGTCGCCCAGAGCATCGACCCCACCACACATGTGGTCTACGTCGACAACGACCCCATGGTCCTCGTCCACGGCCGGGCACTGCTGGAGGAGGACGAGCGCACCACCGTCATCCACGCGGACATGCGGGAGACCGAGGCGATCTTCGCCCACGAGGACACCCGGCGGCTGATCGACTTCGACCAGCCCGTCGCCGTCCTCTTCAACTCGGTCATGCACTGCATCCAAGACAGCGACACGGACGGGCCGGCCGCTCTGGCCCGCCGCGTGCGCGAGAAGCTCGCGCCCGGCAGCTTCATGCTGATGTGCCAGCTGGTCAGCGGGGACCCCGAAGTCCGTGACTTCGTCACCAACTTCATGGACCAGGCGACCCACGGGAACTGGGGCCGGGTGCGCGAGGAGAAGGACGTCGCCGCGTGGTTCGAGGGCCTGGAGATCCTCGAACCGGGTCTCGTGGAGGTCTCCACCTGGCGGCCCGACTCCGAGGTGGCCCCCCGTCAGCTCACCCACGAGTGGATCGAGTTCGGCGGCGTGGCCCGAATCGTCTGACCCGACACGAACGCCCCTGACGCGACCGCGAAGGTCCCGCGTCAGGGGCGTACTCGTGCTTCGCCGACGGGCCCACGGCGTCCCGTCCGCCGGACACGGAGCTCCACGGGCAGGGCCGGCTCGACGGCGGAGCCGCTGCACCGGATCTTCTCCGACCTCACCGAGACCGCACTGCGGCGACCCTCAGCCGCCGTAACGCTGTTCCATCGTCTCGCGCAACAGCCGAAGCGAGTCCCGGGGTTCCAGCGCGTCGTCGGCCAGCCGGTCCAGGGCGAGGCGGTACTCCTCCGTCTCGTCCCGGTCCTCCAGGAAGTTGGCGCTCTTGATGTGCTCCAGGTAGACGACGTCCGGCAGATCCAGGCCGCCGAAGCGCAGATACGTGATCGGGATGGCGGGGGCCGAGGCGTTCGTCACGTCCAACGGCACGACCTGCACCGTCACATGGGGGCGCTTGGCCATGTCGATGAGGTGCGCGAGCTGTTCCCGCATGACCTCCCGGCTGCCCAGCACCCGCAGCAGCACCGACTCGTCGATCACCGCCCACAGCTGCGGAGGGTCCTCGCGGTGCAACAACTGCGCGCGCCGGGTGCGCAGTTCCACGCGGCGGCCGACCTCGCCGGCGGCCGCGGTGGGCAGCCCGCGCTCCACCACGGCCCGGGTGTAGTCCGGGGTCTGGAGCAGACCGGGGACGTACTGGATCTCGAAGGTACGGATCGCCGCGGCCGCCTCCTGGAGTCCGACCAGCCGGTCGAACCACTCGGGCATCAGGCGCTTGTCGTACCGCTGCCACCAGCCCGGCTCGCCGGCGCGCTGGAGCAGCTTGACGAGCACCGAGGCCTCGTAGTCCTCGGTGCCGTACAGCTGGAGGAGGGCCCGGACGTCGTTCTCCGACGGGGGCCTGCGGCCCTTGCCCGACTCGATGCGGGAGAGCTTGGCGGGGCTGAACCCGAGGGCCCGTGCCGCCTGGTCCTGGGCGAGCCCGGCATCCTCGCGGAATCCCGCCAACTGGACACCGACCAGCATCTTCAGCAGGGTGGGAGCCGGTTCGGACCGGTCCAGATACGGTTCCAGACGGGAGATGCGGTGGGACGCGGCAGACATCCTGACTCCCAGTAAACCGGCATAGAGACGTCTCACACTATCGCACGCAGTGTGGTCGTTCCGCATCATTCCGTAGATGCCGTGGGCGGCGCGGGAGTTGGAGCCGCTCCCGCTGCCCGGCCCCCGACCCGGACCCGGAGGTCACAGGAGGTGGTCGAACTCACCGTCCTTCGCCCCGGCGACGAACGCCGCGACCTCGGCCGGTGTGTAGACCAGCGCGGGGCCGTCGGGGTCACGGGAGTTGCGCAGCGCGACGTCACCGTCGCCGAGTGAGGCCACTTCGACGCAGTTGCCCTCGGCATTGCTGTGACGGCTCTTGACCCAGCGGGCGTCCAGCGAACTCGCCCGCACTCCGTTCTGCATGGGTGGCACTGTCAGTCTCCTTGCTGTTCACGTGCTGTGCCGGGCGCTGTGCCCGGCCGTCCGGGCGGGAGAGGGCACACCTCCACAATCTCTGTGGCCCCACCCGCCGTTCGCGCAATTTCTCGTGCAATTGCACGCGGGCGCCTTCAGCGTGGATAATAGCTCCGGCGTCAACCCCCGTGGTTGCGCCCCCGCCTTGACGTCGCATCAGGGAGATGCCGTGTCATCACCTGTGAATCACGTGCTCCGGCCGCCGGGCCAAGCTGTGCCGACGGCGGGCGGTGCGAACACCCTCGGCGAGACCGTGGGGCGTCCGAGTGCCGCCGTCGGGAGACAGCGACCGCTGCCGGGCGCTCCCCTCGTCTCCGCCGCGCTGCTCGTCAGCTGCAGCCGGGAGGGCTTCGCCCGGGCGCGCGCCTTCACCCGCGAAACCCTGAGCTGCTGGTCCCTCGGCCACCGCAGCGACGACGCCACCCTCGTGATCACCGAGCTCGCGGCCAACGCCGTGGCCCACGCGGTCCTCCGGCCCTCCGCGGGCGGCGCGGCGGAGGTGTGGCTGGGGCTGGCCCTGGACCAGGCCCATCTCCTGGTCACCGTCTCGGACCCCGGTGACGATCCGCCCGCGTACACGCCCGCCGATGTCTGTGACCTGCGCGAGCACGGCCGTGGCCTGTACATCGTCGACGCCCTGGCGGAGGAGTGGGGCTGGACCTCGCGGCCCCCGGCCGGCAAGACCGTCTGGGCCAAGCTGTCGACCTCCCCTCCTTCCTGACATGACTGCCGCGGAAAGGCCTCACGCCATGCGCACCGCTCCGGACCAGCCGAGCAACGAGCGCACGACCTGCCCCGTGTCCACGACCGGGGTGTCACGGACCACGCCCTTGGTGGCGCTGAGCCAGGTCCCCTGGGCCGAGATCCAGGACTCCACCGGCTCCGCGGCGGCCATCCCCCTCCTCCTCAACAGCGTGGCCTGGGGCGACCCCGACACCGCCGGCGCCGCACTCGCTGACCTCCGCATGCGCATCTGCCAGTACGGCTTCGTCGTGGAGCAGGCCACCGCCGCCACCGTCCCCTTCCTGTGGGAGCTCGCCCAACTGCCCCAGGTGACCTGCCGGGCGGAGATCATCCAGCTGCTCAGGAGCATCGCGGGCGCCCGCCAGTGGGAGAGCACGGCGGCTGTCTACCCCAAGCTGCTCAACCACCGTGAGAACCCTGTGGTGTGGGAGCGTCAGGCCCGCCAGGCCGTCCGGGCCAAGAGCGGCGCGCTCAGCCGGCTGATGGCCGACGACGACACGGAGATCGCCCACGCCACCACGGAGCTGGCCCGCACGCTGGACGAGTAGAAAGTCCTCGGCACACCCGGTCGCCGCACGACGGACGGACCCGGGAGGCGGCGCGACGGCTGCCGGTCGGGGACCTGCTGCGCCGCACCGCACGCCGAGGAGCCGTCAGGCCGCGCTGCTCCTGGGCACCCGCCGGGGGCACGTCGAGTCGTGGTCGGTGCCGCAGCTCGTCCACCAGCGTTCGCAGCACGCGGTGTCGAGTTCGGCGCGGACGATGTCGTCGGCGCCCCCCGCACCCGGCCCGGCCGCCCGCCTCCACATCTCGGCCAGAGCGTGCCGCTGGTCGCAGATCACGCACTCGCGCACGACGGCGATCACCGGGACCAGGCTCGCCGCGGCGAACAGGCACGCGGCCCACGGCGGGCCGTGGCGCAGGGCGAGGACCCCGGTCCAGGCGAGTCCGGTGCTCGTGGCGAGGTAGAGGGCGCTGAGGAGACCTGCAGAGCGGTTCATGGGCGTATACCGTTCATGGTGCGAGGGATGCCCCTTGTTCAACGGTTTGCGGCCCTTGTGGAAGCGGGTCGGGTCGCACGGTATTGCGCCAATTGCGTGCCGGGCGGCGGCGGATGGGATTGGGCCCGGGGAGACGGGGCATACGCAGCGAAAAATCGAGAGAGGGGCTTTCGTGCTCGTTCCGGACCCGAAGACTGTCAGAACGCTGCTGACCCGCTACGCGTCGCTGAGGATCGCGCAGGCGGAGAGGATGAGGCCGACGACGGCTCGTGAGCTGGACGACGTCAGCTACACACTGTGCGTGATGATGGGCACCACCGATGTCGCTGAAGCGGTCGCCAGGGCGGATGCCCTGCTGCAGGCCGCCGGGCGTACGGACCCGGAAGGTGAGAGCGGCCTGCCACTGGCCGTGTGACACGCGACAGGAGCAGGACGCCGTCCCCCGGCGCGCAGGTCAGGCGTGCGCCGCGGGGACGGCGTCCTTCGCGTGGAAGGCCGCGCGGTACGCCTGCGGTGTGGTGCCGACGACGCGGCGGAAGCGCTCCCGGAACGCCGTGGGGGAGCCGAACCCCGCCTGCCGCGCGATCCGTTCGACCGGGTGGCCGGTGTTCTCCAGCAAATACTGGGCGCGCCGCACGCGGGCCCGCAACAGCCACTGCAGGGGTGTGCTGCCCGTCTGCTCGCGGAAGCGGCGACTGAAAGTACGTTCGCTCATCCCGGAGCGGGCCGCCATCGCCCCGAGGGTGATCTCGTGTGCGAGATGGTCCTCGATCCACTCCAGGAGCGGCTCCAGCGCCGAACCGCGGGGCACGGGCGGATGGTCGTGCACGATGAACTGGGCCTGCCCGCCCTCCCGTTCGAGGGGCATCACCGACATCCGGGCGGCGTGCGCGGCGACCGACGACCCCAGATCCCGGCGGATCATGTGCAGACACATGTCGAGGGCCGCGGCCGCGCCCGCGGAGGTCAGGATCCGACCGTTGTCGACGTACAGCACGTCCGGCTGGACGTCGACGGCGGGGAAGCGCCGCGCCAGGTCGTCCGCGGCCACCCAGTGCGTGGTGGCGCGCAGCCCGTCCAGGAGTCCGGCCTCGGCCAGCACGAACGCGCCCACGCACACGGACGCGATCCGGGTGCCCGCCCCGGCTGCCTCTCGCAGGGCCGTCAGGACGCGCGGGGAAGGAGGTGCGGCGGTGGGGGAGCAGCCCGGCACGATGACCGTGTCCGCCTCGGCGAGGGCTTCCAGCCCGTGCTCGACCCGCAGGGTGAAACCCCCGTCCGCCCGTACCTCCGGCGACTCGGCGCACAGTCGGACCCGGTAGGCGGGGCGGCCGTCGGGCAGGTGCGTCCAGTCGAACACCTGCATGGGGGCCGCCATGTCGAACGGCACCACGTCGTCGAGGACCAGGATCGCCACGGAGTGCATGACGGACACGATAAGCGGGTTCCCGCCACGGCCATGACCTCGGGGAGGGGAGGGAAGCCGCTGTGAAGCGCATTGGCGAGAATCCGTTGGAACCTGTCGTTTCAGCCTCTGTGTGATCACCGGGCGGCTTCCTACGGTGGGCGGGCACCGCCGACCGCACCGGAGAAGGACACGCCACCCCATGACCAAGTTGCTGCTGACCCTGCACGTCCTCGTCGCCATCGTCGCCGTGGGGCCGGTGACCGTCGCGGCCAGCATGTTCCCGCCGGCGGTCCGCCGGGCCCACACGGAGGAGGCCGGGGCCGGCACGGCACGGCTGCTGCACCGCATCTGCCGGGTGTACTCCGGCATCGGCATCGCGGTCCCCGTCCTGGGCCTCGCCACCGCGGGCGCGATGGGCGTCCTGGGCGACGGCTGGCTCACGACCTCCATCGCCCTGACCGCCGCGGCCGCCGGAGTCCTCGCCGCCTTCGTGCTGCCCCGGCAGGGCGAGCTCCTGGAGGAACTGACCGGGCAGGGCGCCGTCGAGCGCCGGGGCACGGTCCAACTGGCCATGTTCACGGGCATCTTCAACCTCCTGTGGGCGACCGTGACCGTCCTGATGATCGTCCGGCCGGGGTCCACCACCGGGGCGTGACGGCCCGCGGCCCGTCAAGGCCGGCGCCGGAATTCGCACGTCGGTGCGTGGGGGCGCCTAGACTCGTCAGCCGTGCCCCTGCGCGTGGGGCCGAGAAAACGAAAGGCGCGTTGACGGGTGTTCCAGGATTCCCCCATTTACGACCGACTCGTCGCCGAGCGCGGCGACGTCCCCGCTGTAGCCCGCAGGGAGGCCGAGCGCGTACGCAGGGAACTGGAGTACGTCATGCGGCCGTTTCAGCCCCTCATGCCCCCGCCCGCCCCCGAACGCCCCGCCTCGCCCGGCCAGGGATGGGTGCCCGCCGCCCTTCCCCCCGGCCCGCGGCCCTACTGAACCGTCTTCAGGACACCGTGGTGTTCGCGCCGTTGGCGGATGCGCGCTGCTCCGGGCCCGGCAGGGCCAGCCACTCGGCGATGCTGCGCGCGATCGGCTGGCCCGTCTCCACCTCGACGAAGCCGAACTGTCCCGACTGGTTGCACTCCAGGAACCACCAGGTCCCGTCCCCGTCCTCCGCGAAGTCGAATGCGCCGTAGGACAGTTCGGCCCTCTTGAGATAGTCGAGAACGGCCGCGGCGACCCGCGGGGCAACGTCGGTGGGGTGCCAGGACGCGTCGGACGCGGCGAAGCGGACGTCCACCTCGTCGTCGGCACCGGTGACCTTCCGGGCGGCCAGGATCGTCCCGCCGACGACGGTCAGGCGTATGTCGGCCCGTTTGGCGACCCGCCGCTGCAGCAGGGTCGGGCCGAACGCGACGGCCGCGAAGTCGGTGTCCGGTTCGACCCGGCTGGTCGGCACCGCCCGCGGCGGATCCTGCGGATGCGCGCCGGAGACCGGCTTGACCACCAGATCGGGGTAGCGCTCGGCGAACTCGCGCGCGGCCTGCGGGAACGTCGTCACGATCGTCGCCGGAACGGGCAGACCGCAGCGCTGGGCGAGCCGCAGCTGCCAGGGCTTGTGCCGGGCCCGCCGGGCCGCGTCGGGATGGTTCATCCACCGGGCGTCACTGCCGCGGAGCATGCCGTACAGGGCCTGGGCGGACTCCTCGGTCAGCCAGTCGGAGGGCTGCGCCGCCCGCGCGGCGGGTGTGCCCGGCCGGCGGACCCAGATCGAGCGCAGCCCGGTGATGCCCACCAGCCGGCCGCCGGCCGAGAGGTGGCCTCGGAAGGCGCCGTGGACGTACTCGCCGGACAGCGCGACCCCCTCGGTGAGATCGGCCGGGTCGAGCCGGACCACCGGAACCCCCGTGGCGTCGAGGTGCACCACGACCATGTCGGCCGTCACGTCCTCTTCGCAGGTCAGAATCAACACGGTCATCAGTCGTCGGCCTGTGTTCAGTCGTCGAAGTGAGTCTTGGAGCCCGCCGTGGACGTGGTGGTCCCCAGTTCCCTCATCAGGGCATGGTCGCGGGCCGCGACCCGGCCGTCCATGAGCACGTTCAACTGCCGCCCGGAGTCGTAGACGTACGGAGTGGTCGCCTCCAACGCCGCTGCCGGACGTGCGTAGTTGAGCGCGAACGGTTGCATCGTCTCTCCCTCGCCGGTACTGCCTCTCGCCGACGGACGTCACCCCAGGACGCCGTCAGGTCAGCCGACTTCGTTCGGCTTCCAGAGACTTATACGAATCGAACGAGTGATTGGTTTCCTCACACTGCGTAATCACGGTCGGCGCGGTGTCTCCGGGCCCCGCTCGGCGAGCCGCAGCGCGGCCCGGTCCTCGGGAGAGACGCGCAGGGTGCGCAACGCGAGGAGCAGGACACCGATGTCATCGAGATACACCGGGTCCGGCACCAGATCGGTGGGCAGCACGAAGTACAACAGGGCGCCCCAGAAGACCCAGCGGGGTCCGGTCGGAAGCCCCGCCCGCCGCAGACCGCGACGGGTTCTGACGAGCCGTACCAGCAGTCCTACGGCCACCGCCAGCGCCAGCGCCGCGAGCACCGCGGCGACGACGATCAGTGCTGTGGTCGAATCCACGGGCCGACCTCCTCCTCGGGGCGCCGTGCGGCGCGCTGTCTCACGGATTCCCGCATCCGGCCCCCCTAAGGCTCGCCGAGGTCCGCCACTCACACCCGTGGCTCATCCGAGTGGCACTGCGCCGCGTACCCGCTTACGAATTGGTTCACCTCAGTTTCGCGGTCGCACGCGGGGGGCGCACGGAGGCGACCGCACTCAATTCCTGGAGCACAGCATGACCACCGGCCCGTCAGCAGCTCACCCGAACGAACCCGCCATACCGATGGACCGGCCGTACGGCGATCCCGTCGGCGACCTGGTGCGCGCCGCCGTGTCCGACCGTCCCCTGGAGGACGTCGTCCACCTCATCACGCTGCTGGAACAGTCGCCCCAGTACGCCCAGGCCACGGGCGCCGCCCTGCGCGCGGTCGGCGTGGACCGGTCCGTGGAGGACGTCACCCGGCTCGTCGCCCTGCTGACCCGGCCGCCGAGAGACGTCGACAGCGCGGACGAGGCGATCCGGGCCGCCGCCGAGACGCGTCCCATAGAGGACGTGACCCGGCTGGTGGCCCTGCTGAACCGGTCCGAACTGCAGCCCCACTGCGGGCAGGAGGCGGTGCGGGCGGCCGCGACCGGCCGCCCCGTCGAGGAACTCGTCGAGCTCATCGGCCGACTGGCGGTGGAGAGGCCCGAGCAACCGTCGTACGAGGCGCCCGGGTCCTACGAGTTCGCAGGCCGGCCGGAGCAGGAGAGCGCGGGCCCGGACGTCTTCCCGGCCCCGCCGCCGCATCCCCCCGCCCGACGTCGGACCGTGAGAGTACCGGCCTGGCCGGGCCGGCTGGCCGCCCTGGCACTGCTGGTGTGCGGTCTGCTCTGCTTCCCCGCGCACCGGGACGGGGCGTCGCTTCGGGTGTACGGCTTCGCCGTCGGCGTGTCGGGCCTGTGCGCCCTGCTGGCGCTGCTGCTGGCGATCCGGCCGGTCGTCGCGCTCCTCGCCCTGGCGGTGCTGGTACCGGCAGGCGTGGCCGCGGGCCAGCTGCTCGACGGCCGTTTCCGCTCGGCGGGTCTGTCGCGGGCCCTGGAGCTTCCGCTCGCCCCGGCCTGGCTCGCCGGCACGGTTGCTGTGTGCGCGTCCCTGGCCGCCCTGACCGCACTCGTGGTGCGTCTCGCGGTGCCGGCACGGCCCGAGATCGTGCTGACGGAGCGGCCGCTGGCCGAGGCGGTCCGCTAGGCGGGCCGCGTCCGCGTACTGCTGCGTCCGGTACGGGAGTTGAGGACATGCCCGACATGGTCCCCTGAGCCCCCGCCTAGGCTGGCGCCATGAGCCGAACCCAGCCCGCCGAAGTCCTGCGAGCCGCCTACGAGGCCTTCGCGGCCGTCGTACGCCCCCTCGGGGACGAGGAGTCCTGGCGGCCCACCGGCTGCGCGGGCTGGGCGGTGCGCGACCTGGTCTTCCACTGTGCCGGGGACGCCCAGCGCGCCCTGGTCGCCCTGCACACGCCCGCGGCCGGACCGCCCGACCGGACCTCCGTGACCTACTGGCGGGACTGGGCGCCGAACCCCGTCGGGGCGGCGAACGGGCGGCGCTGGAACCGGGTGAGCGCCAGCATGTTCCTCGACTTCCGCGAGCTGCGCGACCTGTATCTGGAGACCGCGGCGGCCACCGTGTCCGCCGCCACGGGCACCCGGCCGGAGCTGCGGGTCGCCACGCAGGGGCATGTCCTGACCGCGGGCGACCTGATGCTCACCCTCGCCGTCGAGGCCACCGTCCACCATCTCGACCTGGCCACGGACCTGCCGGAGGCGCCGGGACCGGCACCGGCCGGACTGGACGCGGTCCGGGTCACCCTCGACGGTCTCCTCGGCCGGCCCGTGCCGCTCGACTGGAGCGACGAGCACTATGCCCGCGCCGCCACCGGCCGCGCGCCCCTCACGGACCCCGAACGCCTCGCTCTCGGGGCCGACGCGGAGCGTTTCCCGCTCTTCAGCTGATCTGGCCGTCCGGGTCGTCGTCACGGCCCGGGGGCCGCAAGGTGCCCTTCCACCGCCCGAACGTCCGCGACAACTGCTGCAACGGCGAGGTGGCCTGCGGATCCACCGGGGGCAGTGGCGCCGGTGCGTTCTCGCGGTAGATGGCCAGGGCCTCGTTCGCCCGTTCGGCGGCCTCCCGGTACAGGTCCCGGGACTTCGTCATGGCGTCCAGAGCCTCGGCGTACATCGTCACCAGTGCCCGCGCACGTTCGACTTCCTCTGCCGGGGTGAGCAGCTGCCACCGTTCCCGCAGTGCGGTGAGAGCCGCCTCGGCGCCGTCGGGCAGCGGCTTCGGCATCGCGGCGTAACGCGTCACGGTGGCGATCAGCTCGGTGGGCTCCGAGCCGTCCAGGAAGACACTGCGCACGGAGAAGTCCTGGCCGTCGTAGCCGGGCGGCTCCGGTGTCCCGGGCAGCACAACGGCGCCGCCGCGCGGCACCTCCACTCCGAAGTCCTTCACGGCCCAGTTCAGGATCCGCAGCTGATGGGGCTGCGCCCGGTGTTCGACGATCCGGTGGCGCAGGCTGGGCGGCAGCATGTCCGCCAGTGGACGGCGGCCCTTCTGGCCGGTGGTCATGGCCTCGTGGACGACGACATGCACGGCCCAGCTGCCGCGCACGGCCTGCCGCAGCAGCCGCCGTACGTCCTTGTCCTCCTCCGGCAGCACGCTCAGCTCGCGCAGGCGCAGTCCGGTGGCGGCGTCACGGTCCCAGAAGACGTCCTCGTCCTCGGGCCAGAACATCGTCGCGGGCGATGGCCAGCGCAGATCCCACGGTTGTTCCGCCTCGGCCACCAGCACCCAGTCCTGGCTGCCGCTCGACACCGGAGCCAGCGAGAGCCGGGCCCGGACGGTCACCTCGTCGGCGACCCGCCAGCGGGCCTCGAAGATCCGCTCCGGGACGTCAGCGGTCTCGGAGGGTTCCTGGAAGTCGTCGAGGACGGCACTCTCCTTGAGGCGACCCAGACTTCGGCGCAGGACGTCGGTCGCGTCGGATCCGAGATGGCGGCCGTGGGCCAGCCAGACGGTGGAAGGTGCCGTGGAGTCTGCCGAAGGAGTGCGTGACATGGGTCCATCTGTGAGAGGGGGCGGTGCTTGCCACGGCCAAGTATCGTCGCCGCCGGCCCGTGCGGACCAGGCGGGGTCCGGCAGCCGGACAGGATGCCTGCGTACGGCCCGGGGGAGCCGGGACTCGCCCGGTGTCGGAGCGCGCGGCCGGTCCGGTCCCGGCCGCTCACACGGGGCGCACATGTTCCGCACCGGACAACCGCCTTTCACCCGTGCCCAGTTCGGCGCGCGGCCGTCAGAATGACCTCTCGAACAGGGCCCGCCCACCATCCGCTTAGGGGCGGGTCCTGTTCCCTTTCTCCTGCTGACCTCGTGTCTCGGCTCGCTGAATATATCGGCATCCGATATATTCTTGTTTCATGGCACCCAGGAACATGACACAGGCGGCGTTCTTCGTCCTGACCGCCCTCGCCGATCAGCCGCGGCACGGCTACGGCATCCTGCGCGAGGTCGAGGAACTCTCCGAGGGAAGCGTGCAGATGCGCGTCGGCACCCTCTACGGCGTACTCGACCGGCTCACCGCCGACGCCCTGATCGTGCTGGACCGAGAAGAGGTGCAGCAGGGCCGGCTCAGGCGCTACTACCGTCTCACCGACGCGGGGACCGCGGCCCTGGACGCCGAGGCGGAGCGGCTGGCCGCCGGAGCGAGCGCCGCCAAGGAGCGGATCGCCCAGGGACGGCGCACCCCCGGCAGTGCCCCCACGGGCCGCGGACTCGCCGGAGGTCTGGCATGACGACTCTGCTGGAGACCCGCTACCGCTCCGTCCTGCGTCTGCTCCCCGCCTATTACCGGCGCGAGCGTGAGGAGGAGATGGTGGAGACCTATCTCTGGGACGTCGACCCGGACGTCCAGGACCAGAGCCGGCCCACCCTCGCAGAGGTGGCGAGCATCGCCGCACTGGCCGTGCGCAGCAGGCTCGGTGCGAGCGGCGCACCCCGCCGGTACGCCGTGCTCGGCTCGGCGCTGCGCCTCTTCGCGCTGTTCGCCGTCCTGCTCCAGGCGGCGTCCGCCGTGGTCGACCGGGTCCTGGGGCTGACCTGGGCGTCGACCCGTGGCGGACGGCAGTGGGACATGTTCATCGACGGCTTCACCGGGCACGGCGTGTGGGACGGTGTCGGCGGGGCCGCCCAGTGGTTCCTGCCGCTGCTGTGGACGGTCGCCTACTTCGCTCTCCTGCGCGACCACCGCCGTCTCGCCCGGGCGTCCGCGCTGCTCGCGGCCCTGGCGACGCTCTGGCCGCTGGTCGATCTCTGGACCCTGGACTTCGCCCCCTCGGACTCCGCCTATGTCGTCGCGGCCGCCCTGCTGGCCTGGTCGTCGGCGCTGGCGCTCTGCGCGGCCCATCACCGGGACGCGCCCCCGGCGGCTCTCCCCGCGGGCGCTCCCGGCCTGGTCTTCGCCGCCTGCTGCGTGCTGATGGGCAGCTCCGTGGTGGCCCTGCCCGACGGGGTCGACACCGTCTGGGCGCTCGTCACGTGCTACCTGGTTACGGCCCTCGCCTGGCTGGTGTACCGCGTCAGGGGCGAGAGCCGCACTCCCGCCCCCGGAGAGGCCGCCGCCCTCGCGGCCCTGGGCCTGCTCCTGCTGGCAGTCCGGATCACCGCGGTCTACCCGTGGCTCGACGCCCTCCCCGGCCCCCTGCGTGTGGGTGTCCTGACCCAGGCGGCGGCCCTGGTCGCGCTGACCGCCGCGCTGGCCGTCGTGAGCGGACGCGACCTGCTCAGCCGTGGTAGGTGATGTACCCGTTGCCGTCCCGGTCGTTGGCGCTCGCGGTGTACGCGTGGGTGTCGGCATGCGCGCCCGAGGGCTTGAAGAGGCGGATCGTGTCCTTGTCGTTGTTCCAGATGAAGTTGCAGTTGTTGCGGTAGACGACGTTGTTCGCGTCGGAGTCGGTGCCGCGGCCGCCGCGCAGCTTGACGTAGTCGCCGGGCTGGAGCGTGTGGTTCTTCGTGAACGTGAACTTGTTGGTGCTGGTGGAGTCCCTGACGACGTACCCCTTGAGGTTCACTGTCGCGGTCCGCGAGTAGTTCTTGATCGTCAGGTACTCCTCGTCGGTGTTGCCGGTGGCGCAGTTGTTGGAGTCCCGGCCCGGGGCGTCGTACTGGACGCCCTTGATCTTGAGCGCCGACGAGTACTCGGCGGCGTGGGCCGGGACCGCGCCCAGCAGCGTCAGTGCGCCCGCGGCCGCGACGACGGCTATGTGTCCTCTGCGCATGGAAAAGCCCCCCTGTGAAGGTCTGGTGAAGAAGGTCTGGAGCGTATACAACGCGGGGCACCAAGGGGGCTTTTCGGTTGAATCAGTAACCGACTCGGAATGTGGCGTCCTGCTGTTCCGTGGCCGTGGAGACCGGGTCGATGCGCAGGACGTAGTTGGAGTGCCGGATGTAGCGGGTCGGGTTGTTGTACGAGCGGAAGGAGGCCCAGCTCGCGTCCGCGAGGCCCGCCGTGCGGTAGAAGGTCGCGTCACCCGCGAACGTCGACGTGCCGTCGTTCACGTCCAGTTGGAGCGCGTAGTTGTAGTGCCGCAGGTAGCGGGTGGGGTAGTTGACCGACCGGAAGGAGACCCCGGAGCTGTCGGCGAGGCCCGGGACGAGGGTCCACAGGGAGTCCTTGTAGGGCTCGACGGGGTACTCGTCGATGCGGCCCACGTAGTCGGAGTGGCGGACGTAACGGGCCGGGTAGTTGTAGGACTTGAGCCGGTTCCAGGCGGGCGCGCCCCACTTGGTGAGCAGGTTGTTGTACTCGGCCGTGGTGATCGTCGCGATGCCGCAGTGCTTGGAGTTGACCGGCTGGGTGTAGGTCCTCTGGTCCAGGGCGGTCCAGGTGCCGGAGGCCAGGCTGCTCGACTGCCAGGCGTAGAAGACACCGTTGGGTGTGTAGGTGTCGCCCCACAGCCACCAGGTGCCGGCGGACAGGGACTTGACCAGCGTGGGGGCCTCGGTGCCGCCGTGCGCCACTCCGGCGCTGTACTCGGTGAAGCTGCCCGGGTTCAGGGAGGTGGACCTGGCGCTCACCAGCGTCTGGTTCTTCTTGAAGTAGAGGTAGTTGTAGCCGTTCACGCCCACGGCCATGTCGCCGTCGATGACGTCGTACCCGGGGTCGAAGAAGACCTGCGGGGAGGAGGCGGTGACGAAGTCACTCGTGTAGTTGACCATGATCACGTTGTGGCCGCTGCTGTTCACCGACGAGTAGATGACCGCGTACTGGCCCCGTCCCGCGTCCCAGAACGCCTCGGGGGCCCAGCTGTGGGTGGTCATGTCGTGCAGCTTCAGACGCCGGTAGCTGGTGAAGGTGCGCAGGTCGGCGGAGTCCCAGACATGGATGTACTGGCTGTTGTAGCTCCAGTCCGTGCCCTTGAGGTCGGTGGCGAGCACCACGAACGTGCCGTCCTGCTTGCGCATCAGGAACGGGTCGCGCAGGCCCAGCGCGCCGGCGGTGGGGGTGACCAGCGGGTTGTTCTGGTTGAGCGGCGTCCAGTTCAGCCCGTCGGGGCTGACCGCCAGGTGCAGGCCGTAGTCGGTGCCGTCGCCGAGGTTGGTCGACTCGGTGAAGTAGACCATCGCGTACGCCGAGTCGGCGGCGTGGGCCGTGCCGGAGCCCAGGGTCAGGGCCAGGGGGAGGGCGGCCGTCATGCCGAGAAGGCCACGACGGGACAGGTGGGGGTGTGCGCTCATCTTGTTCTCCAAGGTGGCGTGCGGGGGCACCTCAATGACCGATATTTCGAACGGAGTTCGGTAAATCGGTCAGAAAGTAGAGCCCTGGCCCTGAGCGCGTCAATCGTCTTGCCGGTACTTTGTGATGTCTGTGAACCCGGGGCACGGTGACGTGCCCCGGGGCGGGTGGGTCAGCGCTGGGTGTAGATGAAGCCGATCTTGTCGACCTCCTCGCCCGAACGTCCGTGGAACCCGGCGATCTGCCAGCCGCTCGGAGCGGTGCGGGTCACGCAGTCCGAGGTCGTGGAGCCGCCGGCCAGCGTGCGGCCGAGGTTGGTCGTGAACTTGGCGTAGAAGATCCGCGTGTGACCGTCCTTGTCGGCCTGGCAGAGGTTCGCCGTCGTCACGTACTCACCGCTGCCGAGCGTCAGGGAGGACGCGGTGCCGCCCGTGCCGCCGTGGGCGAGCGTGGTGCCGTTCGCCAGGGTCAGGCTCATCTGGTCGACGCGTGAACCGGCCCGCAGGCCGATGGTGGTGGCGCGGGCGCCGGCCGGGACGCTGTTGATGTCGTTGTAGTAGTCGCCGTGCGGGCCGCCGTACTGGTCGCTGAGCTGGTAGGCGGCGTTGCGCGACCAGGTGAAGCCGACGGTGATCGGGTCGTGGTCGGAGAGCATGAGCCCGGCGTCGGTCAGGAACTTGGAGTGCTCGTTGTTGTACGACGTCGCGTTCAGCGAGACCAGCCTGCTGCTGCGGTAGAGGACCTTGTCCACGACCTCGCAGGTGTTGGGGACGGTGGTCCCCGTCTGGTCGCAGACGAGCGCGTCGCTGCCCTTGGCGGGCGCGCTGCCGCCGCGGATCAGCTTGACCCAGGCGTCGGTGAGGCCGTTGGCGGCGCCGAACTCGGCGATGGTGTCGGCGCTGCGGGTGTAGCGGGTGTTGGTGTCGCCCATGACCACGACGGCGTTGCCGGCCGAGTGGCTGTTGATGAAGGCGGTGAGCTGGTTGAGGTTGTCGGCGCGGGAGGCCTCGTCGCCGTCGTTGGTGCCCGCGTTGGTGTGCAGGTTGTAGAAGTCGACGTAGACACCGTCGGCGAGGCGCTCACGCATGAAGCTGAAGCCCTTGGGGGTCAGGCAGTCACCCGAGTCGATCTGGCACGAGTTCCAGTGCACACGCTCGAAGTCGTCCTCGTCGTACGGGAGTTTGGAGAGCGTGTTCAGACCGCTGCCGATTCCGGCGCCACCGCTGGTGGGGGTGCGGTAGGTGTGGTTCGTGTCACCCGCGTACAGGTAGGAGTGGTAGTTGAAGTCCTCCTCCACGTGGACGATGTCGTACGGCGCTATGCGCTGGCCGATCGCCGTGGTGCTGGTGTCGCGCGGGGTCGACGCGCTGGAGATGGCCGAGGGCAGGCCGGCCACGTTGTACGTGAGGACGCTGAAGCTGCCGGAGTCGGCGGCCGAGGCCGACGGGGCCGCCACGGTGAGTCCGCCGAGAACGGCGGTGGTCGCCGCCAGAGCGGCGAAAAGTCTGCGCATGGGGAGTGTCTCCTGCTGGAGTGGCGCGGGGTGAGTGGTACGAGCGGGAGAGAAGTTACCGGCGGTTATCCCATGTTGTCGCGGTCTCGCGCGTATTTGGATCGCCAATTTGCCCAAGGCTGAGCGACGTTGGGGCCCCGCGCTCGCCGCCGTTCACCTCTGCTTCACACGCCGTGGCTGAATCTGGGCCTTGTGGATGCCGTGGCTCCAGATCAATAAGAGTTGTGGAATTTCCGCGCGGCATATCTGCCTACGATATGAAGATCGTATGGAGAGGGAACGCGCGTGAGTGAACCACCAGTCCTCGTCTGCCCGGAATGCGGGGCGCCCAGGGTGGCGGACGGCACTCCTGCCTGCTCCTGCGCGCACCGTGCATCCGAGGCCCACCTGGAGTTCCGTACGGCAGAGGCGGCGGCCGCCGAGGACTTCGACCCGGTGCGCATACGGCCGTTCGTGGAGGTCGGCGAGGAAGGGACGGAGTCGGCGGGGGAGCCGGAACGGTCCGTCGAGGCAGGGGAGTTGACTGAAACCGCGCTGATGTCAACCGACGTGCTGCCGGCCGGGGCCCCACCGCTCGACGGGCCGCCCGCGGACCTCCCGGCTTCCGGCGGTCCGGACCGTCAAAAGCGGCGGACAGTGCTCGTCGCTGGAACAGGGGCGGCCGTCGCCGTCCTGATGACGGGTGCATTCGTCAGCGGGCTCTTCGCCTATGACAGCCCGGTGCGGGACGGTTCCGTGGCCGGCGGCGTGCGGGCGGGTGTGCCGGAGGAGCCGCCTGCCTCGAGCAAGCCGTCCGCCATGACCTCCTCTCCCACGCCGACCCCGACGCAGTCGTCCGCATCGCCCTCTCCCTCGCCGAGCGCGGAGCCGAGCGACAGCGCGACCCCGACGGGCACCACCACTCCCGTCGGCAGCCCGTCCAGCGTCGCCGCCACCGCCACGGCGGCACCACGTCCGACCGCGTCGGACAGCCGGCCACCCGTCCTCCGCCTCGGCGACCGGGGACCCGAGGTCGTCGAACTCCAACTCCGCCTGCGGCAGACCGGCTTCTACGACGGCGACGCCGACGGCGACTTCGACCGGGACGTCGAGAGCGCGGTCCGCTCCTACCAGGTGAGCCGCCTGATCCTTCAGGACGAGTCCGGCGTCTACGGCGCGGCGACGCGGGCCTCACTCGAAGCGGAGACCTCGCAGCCGTGACCGCCGGAAACTACCTCCGGTGCCCGTCGGACGGATGCGCCCGGTCGTAGGGGCGCGGGTAACCGGTGGGGGTGTAGGCGAGGTAGCGAGCCGGGGACGTGGGATCGGCTTCGGTGGCACGGGAGTTGAGATTGATGGGATCAATTCCCCGCCAGTGCCCCGTCCTGATCCGGTCCTCCAGACTGTGCAGGGCGGCGATCTGCTCGCCCGCACTGAAGGTGCAGTGGCCTGCGTTGTCGACAAAGCGCTGACGCAGCAGCCCTGCCGAACCCGCGGCCGTCACGGCCCGCAGGTAGGCGCTCTCGGACTGCACCGGGATCAGGGCGTCACCGGTGGTGTGGATGTCCAGTTGAGGCTTGGTGAGGCGACCGGTGAAGGAGCTCGTCCGGCTCATCCAGTCCACGGCGTTCACGTCGGCGCGGGTGCGGGGTGCCTCGTCGAGGGCGGAGAGGTCGGACCTCAGGGAGAGTCCCGCCTTCGCGTACAGCTCCTGGACCTCCTTGCGGTAGGGGGAGTCGCGCAGCATGGCGCGGTAGTCGACCCCGGTGTTCCACGACATGGTGCCGCCCGCCCGGGACTCGGCCTCCTGACGCCAGACGAAGGCGGGAAACCTCACCAGCCCGACGACGGCCTGGTACTGGCCGGACTGCTGGGCGTTCCAGTCGGTGGGCGCGGGCCGCGGCTGCGAGGGGTCGTTCCAGCCGGGGATGTTGTGCAGAGCCGCGGCGAGGGCGATGCGGGCCCTGCCGTCCGCGGTGTCCTGCGCCCCGGCGACCACGGCCGTCATGGCGTCGGACGCCCTGGTCGCGGCGGCCCGGTCCGGCAGCCCGGTCAGACGGATGCCGGAGCCGGGCGCGAGGAGGGTCTTCAGCGCGAAGACCGGGTCCAGTGTGCTGTTCCAGTTGGCGACACCGCCCTGGACCAGCCCGCACATGGACAGTGAACCGGCGAGACGGGACGCATGACGCTCCGCCAGGGTGGTGGTGACCAGGCCGCCGTACGAGGTGCCCCAGGCGATGGTCCGTGCGGCGCGGCCGAAGCGGGCCTTGAACGCGTCGAGGGTGGCGAGCTGGTCGGGCACTGCCTCGGTGACCGCCCAGCCCGTGGTGGCGTACGAGGACCCGATGAGGGCGTAACCCTGGCGCAGCAGCAGGGACTTCGTGGTGTCGTCGGGCGCGTTGCGCGCGGGGTTGGGGGCGCCCTCCGGGGTGTAGCCGTGGCTGTAGAGCAGGACCGTGCCGTTCCAGCCGGCCGGTACGTCCATGAGATAGGCCGCGCCCGACGGCAGGCTGCCCTCGACATGAACGTCCTGGGCGGCGTGGGCGGTTGGGGCTGCAGCGGCGACGAGCAGCAGTGCGGCGAGGGCGCCGATCGTGCGGGTGCGGGGCTTCACGAGGTGGGGGCTCCTTCGGCGCAGTCCGTCTTTGTTTCGGTCGGGGGCGCTGACACCGCGAAGGTAGGCGTGTACATTGCGGGCGTCAATGATGTGCACAACATCAATGGGCGGGTCATGAGGTGTTCTGCCGCCTCGTCAGGAGGGCCCCATGCGAAGGCACTTGCTCGGACTCGCCGTTGCGGTGGTGACCCTCGTGGGCGCCGCCGGGTGCGGATCGTCGGACTCCGGCAGCGGCGGTACCTCGTCCGCGGGCGGAACCAAGAAGACGCAGGTCACGATCGGGGTCATCCCCATCGTCGACGTGGCGCCGCTTTACCTGGGCCAGAAGAAGGGGTTCTTCGCCCGCAGGGGGATCGAGCTGAAGATGGTGACCGCGCAGGGCGGCGCGGCGATCATCCCCGGGGTGGTGAGCGGACAGTTCCAGTTCGGCTTCAGCAACACCACGTCCCTGATGCTCGCGCAGACCAAGGGCGTTCCCGTGAAGTCCGTGGTCAACGGGGCCGCGTCCAACGGCAAGGTGGGGGCCGACGTCACCGGTGTCCTGGTGAAGAAGAACAGTTCGGTGAAGTCGGCGAAGGACCTGGCCGGACGCACGGTCGCCGTGAACACACTCCAGAACATCGGGGACACCACGGTCCGTGAGTCGGTGCGCCGGGACGGCGGCGATCCGGCGAAGGTCAAGTTCGTCGAGATCCCCTTCGACCAGATGCCGGCCGCACTGGACGGCGGTCGCGTGGACGCCGCCTGGATGGGCGAGCCGGCCCAGACCGTGGCCAAGGCGCAGGGCGCCCGGGTCATCGCCTCGCCCTTCGCCGAGACCGACCCGAAACTGACCGTCGCGACCTACTTCACCTCGTCGAAGATCGTGCAGCAGGACCCCGCGCTGGTGAAGAACTTCACCGAGGCCATGACGGAGTCGCTCCAGTACGCCACCGGCCATCCGGACGAGGCCCGGCAGATCCTCACCACGTACACCAAGATCAGCGGCGATGTGCTGACCGGGCTCATCCTCCCCAGCTGGCCGGCCCAGGTCGACACGGCCTCCCTGGAGAAGCTCGCCGCCCTCGGTGAACAGGACGGCATCTTCAGCGGCAAGAAGCCGGACATCCCGGCCCTGTTCTCCTGACCGGACTCACGCAGCGGCGCGCCGACCGCCGCGCCGAGGGCGGGTGGCTAGCCGGTCTCCACCTGCCGTTCGGCCCAGAGGTCCGCGTTCCAGTCCATGAGCCGGGCGAGCTCCTCGTCGGAGGGTCGGGAGGCGGCCGAAGGGGTGTGGGTGCCCCGGGAGATGTTGCCGCTGACGGTGATGTTGTGCTCCACGCGGGGGCGGCGGAGCGTCTCGTAGAGGGCGAGTGCGGCATCCGTGTCCGGCGCGTCCCGCAGGGACTTGGCGAGGACGACCGCGTCCTCCAACGCCATCGAGGCACCCTGGCCCGTCGCAGGGGAGGCCGCGTGGGCGGCGTCGCCGATGAGCAGGGTCCGTCCGGAGCGCCACGGGGTGCCGGTGGGGATCTCGGTGGCGTTGGTGACCATCAGGTCGTCGGTGGTGGCCGCGACGATGTCCGCGGCCGGGGTGGCGTCCTTGCGCAGCAGCGGCAGCAGGCGCTCGCCCCGGTCCGCGGGCGTCCCCTGTGCCAACTCCTCGGCGGACAGCGGGTCGCCGGTCACCCGGGCGAACCAGTACGTCTCGCCGTCGGGCGACACCGTGTAGCCGAAGGCGGCCCCGCTGCCGCGGACCATGGTGATGCAGGCGTCCGGGCCGGAAGGAGCAGCGGCGCGCGTGTAGCCGTAGAAGACGTACTGACCGGCGTGCAGCGGCTGGGTCGCGGGCGAGAACGACCGCCGTACGGCGGAGTTCAGGCCGTCGGCGCCGATCAGCAGGTCGCCTCGCGCGGTGTTGCCGTCGGTGAAGTGCGCGGTCACGCCGTCGGGGCCGTCCTCGGCGGATGCGAACCGGGCGCCGTGCCGGACGGTGATGCCGCGGCGCGCCGCCTCCGCCTGGAGCGCGGTGGTGAGGTCGCCGCGGCGCAGGCACCGGTAGTGCAGGAGCGGGTCACCGGTGTCGCCCATGGGCGCGTGCGCCACCTTGGTGCCGGTGTCGTCCAGGACCCGCAGCGAGGTCAGCGGGAAGCCGATCGTGGTGACCGCAGCGGACGCGTCGAGCTGGGCGAGGGCGCGCATGCCGTTGCTCGCCAGGGTCAGGAACGCGCCGATGTCCTCCGCCGAGTCCGGATGGGCCTCGTGCACGGTGACCTCGATGCCCGCCTTGTGCAGCGCCAGAGCCGTCGCCGTACCTGCGACACCGCCGCCGATGACCAGTACGCGTGCCACACCCACCCCGTTCGTCCCGCGTCCGCCCGCACGATTCGTACGGACAGGGAAGGAACGACCGGACGGCGGCGAGGGTTCCGTGAACAGCACGGCCGAACAGCACGGCCGAACAGCACGACGCCGGTCGTGCCGCCCCTGAGGGGTCTGTGGCACGACCGGCGTCGCGTGCGGATCAGGCGCCGCTCTCCCGCAGCATGTCCTCGCGCTCGACGAGCTTCACGCGCGCGCGGCCCTGCGGCTCGCCCAGCGCCTTCTCGGCGGCGTCCAGCTTGTACCAGCCCTCCCAGGTGGTGAAGCGGACGTTGCGCTCGGCGAGGAACGCGTCCACGGCCTTCGGCTCGGGCGAACCGGGGCTCTGGAGGCGGTCGTTCGCGAAGTCGTCCAGAAGGTTGGCCACCGTCTCGTTGGCGTCGCCCTTGGTGTGGCCGATGAGACCCACCGGGCCGCGCCGGATCCAGCCGGTGACATACGTCGACTGCAGGTGCTCGCCGCTCTCCTGGAGGACGCGGCCGCCCTCGTCCGGGACCGTGCCCGAGTCGATGTCCCAGGGCAGCTTGGGCAGCTTGTCGGAGAGGTAGCCGACCGCGCGGTAGACCCCGGTGACGTCCCAGTCCTTGAACTCGCCGGTGCCCTTGACGTTGCCCGTGCCGTCCAGGGCGGTGCGCTCGGTGCGCAGGCCGACGACCTGGCCGTCCTCGCCGAGGATCTCGGTGGGCGACTCGAAGAAGTGCAGGAAGAGCTTGTGCGGGCGGTCGCCGACGTCGCGGATCGCCCAGTTCTCCAGGGTCTTGGCGACCATGTCGGCCTGCTTGTTGCCGCGCCGGGTCTCGATCGACCCCGCGTCGTAGTCGATGTCCTCGGGGTCGACGATGACCTCGATGTTGGGGGAGTGGTCCAGCTCGCGCAGCTCCATCGGGGAGAACTTCGCCTGCGCCGGGCCGCGGCGGCCGAAGACGTGGACCTCCAGGGCCTTGTTGGCCTTCAGGCCCTCGTGGACGTTCGGCGGGATCTCCGTGGGCAGCAGTTCGTCCGCCGTCTTGGCCAGGATGCGCGCCACGTCCAGAGCGACGTTGCCGACGCCGAGCACCGCGACCTTCTCGGCCTCAAGAGGCCACGTGCGCGGCACGTCCGGGTGGCCGTCGTACCAGGACACGAAGTCCGCGGCGCCGTACGAACCGTCGAGCTCGATGCCCGGTATGCGCAGCTCACGGTCGGCCGTCGCGCCCGTGGAGAAGATCACGGCGTCGTAGAACGCGCGCAGGTCGTCCAGGCTGATGTCGGCCGGGTAGTCGACGTTGCCGAACAGACGGATCTGCGGCTTGTCGAGCACCTGGTGCAGGGCCGTGATGATGCCCTTGATCCGGGGGTGGTCCGGAGCCACGCCGTAACGGATCAGTCCGAACGGGGCCGGCATCCGCTCGAAGAGGTCGATGGACACGCCGGGGTCGGCGGCCACACCGGACTTGAGCAGCGCGTCGGCGGCGTAGATCCCGGCGGGGCCGGCTCCGACGATGGCTACCCGCAGGGGGCGGGGCATGATCAGGTTCCCTTCGAGCGACGACAGATCAACTCGGGGGAAGCCTAAACTGAGGCAAGCCTAAGTCGGTACGCGGGTCCGGTCTATGGACTCATAAGATCGGCTTATGTGCGATCGAGGGTTCAACGCCGCTCACGGCAGCGGCTGTTCCGCCCAGATCACCTTGCCCGCCGGTGTGTACCGCGTGCCCCAGCGCTCGCTGAGCTGGGCGACCAGGAACAGTCCGCGGCCGCCCTCGTCGGTCATCGCCGCGTACCGCAGATGCGGCGAGGTGCTGCTGCTGTCGAAGACCTCGCAGATCAGGGTGCGGTCGTGCAGCATGCGCACATGGATGGGGTCGCCGCCGTAGCGGATCGCGTTGGTGACGAGCTCGCTCAGGATCAGCTCCGTCGTGAACGCGAGATCGTCCAGGCCCCAGCGGGCCAGCTGCCGGGACACCGTCGCCCGGACGTCCGCGACGGCCGCCGGATCGGCGGGGACCTGCCACTCGGCGATCCGGTCGGCGGCGAGCGCCCGGGTGCGGGCCACGATCAGGGCGATGTCGTCGGTTGCCCGGGTCGGCGGCCGCGCGTCGAGCACGGCCCGGCAGGTGTCCTCGGGTGAGGGGCCCGCCTGTTCCAGTGCCGTGCGCAGCAGTTCCAGGCCTACGTCGATGTCGCGCTCCCGGTCCTCCACGAGGCCGTCCGTGTAGAGCACCAGACGGCTGCCCTCGGCCAGCTCCAGGTCGGCCGTCTCGAACGGCAGACCGCCGAGGCCCAGCGGTGGGCCGGCGGGCACGTCCGGGTACTCGACGCTGCCGTCGGGGTGGATGAGGGCGGGCGGCGGATGACCGGCGCGGGCGATCGTGCACAGCCGCGACACCGGGTCGTAGACGGCGTACAGGCAGGTCGCGCCCGTGACGGGGGAGTTGTCGCTCTCCTCGGCCTCGTCCTGGTCGATGCGGGCGACCAACTCGTCCAGCAGGGCGAGCAGTTCGTCGGGCGGCAGATCGAGGGCGGAGAAGTTGTGCACCGCCGTGCGCAGCCGCCCCATCGTGGCCGCCGCGTGCAGCCCGTGCCCCACGACGTCACCGACCACGAGTGCCACCCGCGCACCGGACAACGGCAGTACGTCGAACCAGTCGCCGCCCACCCCCGCCTGTGCGGGCAGGTATTTGTAGGCGATGTCCAGGGCGTCCTGCTCGGGCAGCCGACGCGGCAGCAGACTGCGCTGGAGGGTCACCGCCATGGTGTGCTCACGGGTGTAGCGGCGGGCGTTGTCGATGGAGACCGCGGCCCGGGTGACGAGCTCCTCGGCGAGGACGACCTCCTCGGTGTCGAAGGGCTGGGGCTTCTCCGAACGCCAGAAGCTGACCGTGCCCAGGACGAGACTGCCGGCCCGCAGGGGGACGGTGATCAGCGAGTGGATGCCGTACCCCACGACCTTGGCGGAGCGCTCCGGATCCTGCGCGTGCCACCCGGTGGCCTCGGCGAGGCGGGCCTCCAGGACGGCCCGGCCGCTGCTGATGCCGCGGCTCTGGGGGGCGGAGTCGACCAGGGGGATCTTCTCCCCGACCTGGTACAGCGGGGCGTCCTTGCGGATCCCGCTCAGCGCGGTGCGGCGCAGGGTGGTGGCCGCCTCGGGCTGACCGCCGCTGAGCACCGGGTCGAACAGGTCGACCGTGGCGAAGTCCGCGAAGCGCGGCACGGCCAGTTCCGCCAGTTCCTCGGCGGTGCGGGTGACGTCCAGGCTCGTGCCGATACCCATCGTGGCGTCGTACAGGATGTCCAGGCGCTCACGGGCCGCCTCGGCGCGCCCGGACAGGGCACGCAGTTCGGTCGAGTCGCGCAGGGTGGCGACGCTTCCCGGCGGGCCGCCCTGGATGTCCGTGGGCCGTTGGTTGACCGCCAGGAGCCGGTCCCTGACCCGGTGCACCTCGTCGGTGGCCACGCGCCCGGAGGCCAGCAGCCCGGCGGTGTCGGCGGGCAGCGCGAGGTCGAGCACATGCCGGCCCTCGGCGTCCGCGGGCAGGTCGAGCAGCCGGTGGGCCTCGTCGTTGGCGAGCAGCAGACGGCCCTCGCCGCCGACGATGAGGACGCCTTCCCGCACGGCGTGCAGGACCGCGTCGTGGTGCTCGTACATGCGGGTCATCTCGTGCGGGCCCAGACCGTGCGTCTGACGCAGCAGCCGACGGCTGACCAGGGCCGTACCGGCCGTGGCGAGGATCATGGCCACCGCGGCTGCCGTCAGGAGCAGCGGCAGCTGCTGGTCGGCTGTTCCGCCCACCTTCGCGGTGGTGATGCCGGCCGACACCAATCCCACGACCTTGCCGTCGGCCGCCTTGATGGGGACGACGGCCTGCACGAGCGGTCCGATGGTGCCCGTGATGTCCTCGGTCACGACGTGCCCGGCCAGCGCGTCCGTGATGTCCCCGACGAACTTCTTGCCGATGCGGTCCGGCTTGGGGTGCGTGTACCGGATGCCGTCGGTGTTCATGACGACGATGAAGTCCACCTCGGTCGCCACCCGGGCCGCCTCGGCGCGCGGCTGGAGCACCGCCGAGGGGTCGGCGCTGCTGAGGGCGGCCACGGTGCCCGGGGCGTTGGCGAAGGCCTCCGCCACGGCGACGGAGCGGTTCCGGGCCTCCACCGTGCTGTCGTGCCGCACCTGGAGCACCAGTGCCCCCACCGCGGCCACGACCAGCAGAAGGACGATCACCACTTGCAGGACGAACACCTGTCCAGCCACGCTGCGTCCGCCGAGCGCCGCCCGCAGGGCCCCCTGACTCCGCTCAGTCCGGTCTCCGTCGTGCTTCGTCCGCGGGAGCGGAACGCCCCGGACGGGGCCCTCGTGCCGGTCGTGAGCGCGGTCGGGTGGGTGCGGTGGGCGGGGGCCGTCGGGGCGACGGGCCGACCCGCCCCCGGAGCGGCCCAGGAGTCGGACCATGTGCCCATGTCTACACTGCCGCGCCGCAGGAGGCGAGGGGCGTCACACGGTGTGACAGAACGGGGACAGACCCTACTCATCCCGTCCCGAATCCACCGCGGACACCTCGGCGTGTCCCGGCGACGGCGAGAGGGTGGGCGGGTGTTGGGGTACGGGGGTGCGCGTCGGGTGGGGTGTGGGGGGCTGGGGGGCGCGTGCCCGACGGGTACGTGTCGGGCTGCGGGGCGCACGTCGAGTGGGTACGTATTGGGCTACGGGGTCGCGCGTCGGGATGGCACCTGTGGGGCTACGGGGTTGCGCGTCGGGTGGGCGGGTGTGGGGCTGCGGGGTCGCGTGTCCGGCGGGCACGTGTTGGGACACGGGGTCGCGCGTCGGTGGGGCGGGTGTCGTGCTGCGGGGTCGCGTGCCAGGTGGGCATGTGTGGGGCTTCGGGGTCGCGTGTCGGGAGGGCATGTGTGGGGCTTCGGGGTCGCGTGTCGGGAGGGCATGTCGGGGTACGAGACGGCGCGCCGTGCGGGCAGGTGTCGGGCTATGGCGCCGCGCGCCGGGTGGCGAGCAGCAGGGCGATGTCGTCGGGGCGGTCCACGGCGTGCCGGGCGATCGCCGTCAGCCGGTCCGCGACACCCGCGAGGTACCGGCCGCCCAGGCGCGCGGCGGGCGCACCAGCCTTCGCCAGCGCCACGCGCAGCGCGGTGATCCCCTCGTCGATGTCGACGCCGGGCCGTTCCACCAGCCCGTCCGTGTACAGCGCGAGAATCGCCCCGGGTTCCATCTGGAGCTCGGTGACCGGATAACGGGCCCTCGGGTCCACTCCGAGCACGACCCCGCCGGGCAGGTCCAGCACCTGGGTGCGGCCGTCGGGACGGCGCAGCAGCGGGGGCGGGTGTCCGGCGCGGGCAGCCTTGGCCACGCCGGTTGCGGGGTCGAGCCGGATGTAGCAGCAGCTCGCGAACAGTCCGGGGTCGAGGTCGATGAGGAGATGGTTGGTGCTGCTCATCACCTCGTCCGGCGGCCGGTCGCCGAGCGCGAACGCCCTGACGGCACTGCGCAGTTGGCCCATGGTGGCCGCCGCCTGCACGCCGTGTCCCTGCACGTCCCCGATGACCAGGGCCAACCCGTCCCCGGACTCGACGACGTCGTACCAGTCGCCGCCGACGTCCATCCCCACGGTCCCCGGCAGATACCGGCCGGTCGTCTCCAGCAGTGGGTGCGCCGACAGCCGGCGGGGGAGCAGGGCCTGTTGGAGACCCCGGGCCAGCGCGGTCTCCGACTCGTAGCGCTGAGCCTTCTCCAGGGCATGGGCGATGAGCCCGGCCAGCGCGGTGAGCACCGTGCGTTCCTCGGTGGTGAAACTGCGCGGCCGGTCGAAGCCGAGGATGCAGGAGCCGACCGGCCGCCCGGAGGCGATCAGCGGCAGGAAGGTCCGGGCGCCCTCGGTCGCGTCCACGGCGATCCCGGGATAGGCGGCGGTCAGCTGTTGCATCGAGTCGAAGAAGAGTGGCCGGCCGCTGGTGAGGGTCTCCACACCGGGCAGGCGCTCGTTGAGGCCCACACCGTCGAAGGGTGCGAGGAAGCCCTTGGGGAAGCCGGTCTCCCACTCCAGGTACAGATGCCGGTCCTGGAGCAGGTAGATCGCCAGCCGTCGCCCGCCGAACGCGGGGAGCAGCTCCCGCATCACCACGGCGGACACCTGCCGCGCGGTGACCGCCTCGGTGAGCGCGATGGCCAGCGCGATCGGCCGGTACAGCGGCGCCAGCGGGCTCGCGCCCTCGGCATCGTGTCCGGCAGGGCTGTCCGGCACACGGCTCGCGGGCCGGATCGTGCACGTCAGCCGGTCCGGCCCGGGATACACGGACAGGGCGAGCCAGTCGCCCCCGTACGGCTGCGGGGCGGAATCGGTGTCCTGCGCGGAGGGCGGGGTCGTGGCGATCTGCCCGGACGGCAGTGGACCGGTGTCCCGCGCGGACGACGGGGACGTGACGGCCTTCGCGGACGGTGGCGACTCCGTGTCCCGCACGGCGGACGAGGACGTGCCGGTCTGTGGGGACAGCTGTGACCCGGTGTCCTGCGCGGATGGCCGTACGAGATGGAAGTGGACCGGATCCGGTGTCAGTAGCGCCGCTCGCAGATGGTCCTCGAAGTCGGGGCGGCCCAGCCAGGGCACGGCCTCCCACAGGTCGCGGCCCACGAGCTCGGCGCGGGGGCGGTCCAGGAGCTGGGCGGCGCGCGGATTGGCGTAGACGACCAGGCCCAGCCGGTCCAGGCAGAACACGCCGTCGGGCAGCAGGTCGGCCGCCGAGTCCGCCGTGGGGGCGGGGCCCGGATCCACGACGACGCCCCGGACCGCAGGCGGGGAAGGCGGGTCGTAGGCGTTCCAGAGGTCGAGCAGCCGCAGGGTGCCGTCCTCGGCCCGCAGGTAGAGGGGCAGGGCAGGGGGGCGTCCGCCGCCGGTGTCCCGCAGGGTGGCCAGGATCCGGTGCGCGTCGGAGGGGGCCACGGCGTCGGCGAACGCCTCGACGGTGCCGGGGAACTCGCTGGGCGGTACGCCCAGCAGGGTGTGCAGGTCCTCGTCCAGGGTGATGGCGGTCCCTTTCGGGTCCCAGGCGAAGCGCCCGGCACGCCCCACGGACGTGGAGGCCGTCGGCGGCCGCAGGCACATCGGCGCGCCGTCCCAGGCGACCAGGTCGGCGTCCTCGTCCTCCAGGTTCCGCAACGCCGTGCCCAGTTCCTGGGCGAGCCGCATCACGCGGTCGCGGTGGGACAGCACGTCGGCGGCGTCGGTCACGGCGGGGCGCAGCACGGTCAGCACACCGTAGGTCGTCGAACCGCCCACGACGGGAACGTAGAGCGAGCCGAACTGGAAGGGCAGCCCGGCCGCGAACTGGGGGTAGCGGCGCATGGTCTCCGTGGCGTTCGGCAGGACCACCTGGACACCGAGCCGGTAGGCGTCGGCGACGGGGAACGGCCGGTCCGCGTGCAGTCGCCACCAGGGCCGGAAGAGTGGCCCGGGGAGCCCCGCCAGGACGGCGAGCCGCAGCAGCCCGGGCGTGCGGGAGCGCAGATAGACCCCTCCGGCGTGACCGCCGGCCGCACTGATCGCCTCCGTGGAAGCGTCGATCAGCAGCGGCGCCAGCCGCCCGGCCGTGGAGTGTGCGTCCTCGACGCTCCCAGTCATCGGCCCTACCTCGTCCGTGCGCCGTCCTGCGGGCGACACAGCAAGAATGCGCCACCAGGCCGCCGGCCCGCACCCGGGCGGCCCATATGTATACCTCCGTTGCCCCGCTGGACAACTGTCGGACGGACTCTTAGTCTGAATATCTAGATCTGGACAATGAGTCCAAACGAACCCGGGGACGGTACGCGGTCGTGGAAGGTGTCGTGAACGGTGCGGACGAGCACCTCATCGGGGAGGCCGAGAAGATCGCCACGGCGCTCGGCCGCATGTTCCCGGGGTTGTGCGAGGTGGTGCTGCACGACCTGCGGGATCCTCGGCACGCCGTCCGGGCGATCGAGAACAACCTCTCCGGCCGCCAGGTCGGGGACTCCGCGACGGAGCTGGGGCTGGCCCGCATCGCCGATCCCGAGTACCCGAGCGTCATCCAGAACTACCCGAACCGGTTCCCCGACGGGCGCCCGGCCAAGAGCACGTCCATCGGGATCAGGAACTCCGCGGGCGAGTACATCGCCGCCCTCTGCCTGAACCTCGACGTGTCGGTGCTGTCGCCCGTGACGCTCGCGCTGGCCAACCTCGTGGCCACCGGAACCGAGCACCGCGAGCAGTCCCTGGAGACCCTGCGGGACCGCAACACGCGCGAACTGCGGCGTGCGGTGGAGGAGTTGGCCGCGGAGCGGGCCGCGGCACCGCGGTCGCTCAGCAGACAGGACAAGAAGGCACTGGTGCGGCAACTCCATCAGGACGGCTACTTCGACTCGCGCGATGCCGCGCAGACCATCGCCGACCTGCTCGGCGTGTCCCGGGCGACCGTCTACAACTACAGCAAGTGAGGAACCGTTCCGACCTGTACCCGGCCCCGGCCCTCCTGAAGAAGACGGACATCCAGCTGTGACCCCCGAGAACCTCTCCGCAAGCGCAAGCGCAAGCGCAAGCGCAAGTGCCACCGCAAGCGCCACCGCGCTCACTCTGGCCGACCCCGACACCCCGTTCGCCGTCGTCGACGTCCACCGGAGCAGGCGCAACATCGAACGGCTGGCGGCCAGGGCCGACCGGCTCGGCGTCACCCTGCGCCCCCATGTGAAGACGGCCAAGAGCCTCGACGTCGCCGCCCTGCTGCACGCCGGTGACCGGCCCTGCCCGGTCACCGTCTCCACCCTGGCCGAGGCGGAGGCGTTCGCAGACGGCGGTTACACCGACATCACCTATGCCGTCGGTATCGACCCCCACAAACTCCCGCGTGTCGTCGCGCTGTTGCGTCGTGGGGTGACCGTGCGTGTCCTGCTGGACAGCGTCGAGCAGGCGGAGTTCGTCGCGGAGGCGTCCCGTCGTGCCGGGCGTCCCGTCCCGGCCCAGATCGAGATCGACTGCGACGGCCACCGCGGCGGCCTGCGGCCCGACGCCCCGGTCCTTGCGAGGATCGGGCACGTCCTGCACGAACAGGGCTGCCTGGACGGGGTGTTGACGCACGCGGGCGAGTCCTACTTCGCCCGCACCGCCGAGGACCAGCGCCTGGCCGCGAAGAACGAACGCGACAGCGCCGTCGCCGCGGCCGAGCGGCTGCGGGCGGAAGGCCTGCCCGTGGCCACCGTCAGCGTCGGCTCCACACCCACCGCCCACGCCGCCGACGACCTCACCGGTGTCACCGAACTGCGCGCGGGCAACTACGTGTTCTTCGACCTGGTGATGGCCGGCCTCGGCGTCTGCCGCCTGGAGGACCTCGCTCTGTCGGTCGTCGTCACCGTCATCGGCCATCGCCCCGAGTACGGGTGGGTCGTCACCGACGGCGGCTGGATGGCCATGTCCCGCGATCGCGGCACCGCGGCCCAGGCGCAGGACCAGGGCTACGGCCTGGTCACCGACCTCGCCGGAAACCTCCTGCCGGGCCTGGTCATGACGGCCGCCAGCCAGGAACACGGCACCCTCACGGCCCGCGACGGCAGCCGCCTGCCCGACCTGCCCATCGGCACCCGGCTGCGCATCCTGCCCAACCACGCCTGCGCCACCGCGGCCCAGCACCACGGCTACCACGTCGTCGACAGCACTCGACCGGCGAAGGGCGCGCCCGTCGTCGAGGCGGTCTGGAACCGCGTCAGCGGGTGGTGATCCTCTACGGCGCCCCGGTGTCGCGCCTTGGTGGGCCCGACGCACAGGCGCCGCTTCCGGTTCGGGGCACCACCCACTTGTCATGCCGGAAGGCGACGGACAAAACCCGAAGCCGGCAGGTCGTCCTCGCCGACGTCACGGGTGTACGAACACAGCTGCCACGGTGTTCGTCAAACCCGTCATGGAGGACCGTGTCCAACGACCACATGAGGCGGTGGCAGAAGCCGGCGGCAGGTCGTGGCGCCGGGCACCAGCGGATCGTCCAAGTCGGGCAGCCGGGTCCGCTGACTGGGTGTCAACCATGCCCAATGGTTCGCAAGTTGACACCCTGTGTCGGTCCGGCCCAATGTTATGATCTCGCCACTTGTCAAGCGGTGGGGTGGGACGCGAACGACTGCATGACCGTCGGGCGCCTACCTGTGATCGGGTGTCGCCCGTTGGGTGCTCCACTCGCGTCGATGAGATCAAGCGGTTGACCCTCAGCCCTCCGAAGAGAGTCATATGGGGCACTACACAGAAGACCCGACATCTTGGGTCGTGCTTGCCGAATTCCCCGTGACGACCGCCTCCGCCGCTTGGCGAGGCGGGAAACCTGGAGCTCTGCTTCAGCGGTCTCAGATCGGCAACTTCGGTGCCCATGGGTGGACATTGACCGTTCACGGCGGGATCGTCGGGTCGGTGCCATGATCGAAATCCGCTTGGATCCCGGCGAGTCACCAGAGTTTGTTCGGCTTTATGTCGTCACGCAAGGGCGGAAACTTTCCGGGGGGACGCAGCTTCCGCTCACCGCGTTCATCGCAACCGTCGAGGGTAAGCAGCATCTCCCGAGCCGGTTATCACCCGAAGAAAAGCACATCCTTCAGCTGTGCCAGGGTGGCTGCCTGTCGGTCGCTGAAGTAGCGGGGCACACCAGCCAGCTACCGCTGAGCGTGGTGAGAACTTTTCTTGCTTCGTTACTCGAAACCGGATACATCACGGTTCGCCAGTCAAGGACTGACGGGGTGGCATCCGGCGCACAAGCTCTCCGGAATGTTCTGGATGGCCTTGAGGCTAAATTCGGGTGAACCCTGGCGCCGCTCGAACGGAGCGCCGGCCATTTCGGCGGACCCAAGGGCCTGAGGGTACTTCTCGTTATTCAATCGCGGCGCCGAGATGAAGAGACGTATGCCCAGGCGCTCACACTTCTTGTACATGAGTGATCAGGAGTAAATATGACCGACGCTGAAGCCGTTCCCCCGCCCGGCTGCCCGGCTCACGGAGGCCGCGTCCCCCTGTACGGTACCGAATTCGCCGCTAACCCTCAGGAATACTACGAATATATGCGGCTTTACGGCCCGACTGCCCCCGTCGAGCTCGCGCCTGGGGTGGAGGCGACCCTCGTCACTGACTACAGCGCAGCCCTTCGACTCTTGCAGGACCCCCATTCCTTCCGGAAGGACTCCCGTCGCTGGCGGGACCTGAACGAGGGCAAGGTCAGTCCTGACAGTCCTGTGCTCCCCCTGCTCGCGTACCGGCCCAACTGCATGTTCAGTGACGGTGCCGAACACCTGCGACTTCGTCAGGCAGTGACGGACACTCTGGCGAAGATCAACTCCCGCCGACTCAGCGACAACACGCGGAAAATATCTGACTACTTGATAGCCCAGTTCTCCGCTCGCGGCTCAGTCGACTTGATGAATGACTATGCCAAGCAGCTGCCGTTGTTCGTGTTCAACGACCTCTTTGGGTGCCCGGCTGAAATTGGCGACCGTGTCCTGTTCGGGATAACGGGGATCTTCGACGGTGTCAAAGCAGAGCAGGCCAACCAGGTACTTGTTGAGGCCGTAACCGAGCTGGTGGCCATCAAGCGACGGAAGCCCGAAGAGGATGTCACCTCCTGGCTCATGCAGCATCCGAGCCAGCTCAGCGATGAAGAGATGGCGCATCAACTGGTCCTTCTCCTCGGCGCCGGTGGAGAACCCGAGCGCAACCTCATCGGCAACACGCTGCACCTTCTGTTCACAGATGAGCACTACGCCATGAACGGATTGTTGGACAAAGCCATCGAGGACACGCTTTGGGAAGCGCCTCCCATGTCGAACTACGCACCGCACTACGCGGCTTCGGACATGGAGTTCGCCGGGCAGAAGGTACGGGCGGGCGACCTGATGCTGGTCAGCTTCGCCGCCGCCAACACCAGCCCTGCACTCGCGGCGGCCCGCCAGTCCAGCGGCGACCGGTCTCACCTGGCCTGGAGCGCCGGCCCGCATGCCTGCCCCTCCCAAGAACCTGCCCGAATCATCGCCCACACGGCCATCGAGAACCTGCTCAATCGGCTGCCTGACATCAAACTGGCGGTGCCCGAGGGCAGCCTCACCTGGCGCCCTGGCCCGTTCAACCGCGCACTGGCGGCCTTGCCCGCCCGGTTCACCCCCATCCCTTCCGCGCCGGGACCTCGTCCGCCGACGGCGTCCGTGCATCCCCGTCCGATGCCCGCCCACGCCTCCGTTGCCCCAACTGTCAGCCGCGACGTCGCTTCACCGCAGCCGGAGCAGGGTGGAGTGTGGAGCTCGTTCCTGAAGTGGTGGAAGAGGTGACGTAGGCAACATGGGTCAACTGCTGCCTCTCGCATGAACGTTGAATCACACGGGTAGTCAATCGCGGCATTCGTCGGTTTCCAGCCGAAGGAGACGTGGTGCCCCGCCTGTGCCGCCACTCCGTTCAACGTCCATACGCAGTTGCTCCACGGAGGATCACCCAGTTCAGCTTCCTGATACCAACTGATCGGCCCCGCTCCATCGAGGCCGGGATATGCGCTTTACGAGGCGCGTATCCCGGCCTCGTGCCGGGGGGCACCCACTTGGGAACTCCCCGGCTGCACGACCGCTCCGGCCTGCCCTTTGAGTCGCGCCGGAGGTCCGGGTGAGGGCCCCTGACTTCGATGCCGCAGGCCGGGGGAGGCCCGCGACACTCGGAGTTCTCGCCGAGAGTCAGCTGCGGCTGCTGGGGGAGATCGTCGGCCTGTCGCGCGGCGACACCGAGGCCTACGCGAATGTACTGGTGGAGTCGCTGGGCAATGCCGCCCAACGGTCACTGGCACTGCCGCCCCCCTCCCGTAGCTTCCTTTCGGACGACCACACGCCGTTCGAGTTCTCGCTTTCCTGTCAGCCCGGGAAGGTTCCGTCGCTGCGCCTGCTGTTCGAGCCTGGCTGCGCCGAGGACAACCTCTTCGAGAACGGCCGGACAGGCTGGCACGTTCTCCATGGGCTTGCGCAACGCTGGGGGTTCGGCGTTCAACAACTTGACCTCCTGGAAGACCTGTTCTTGCCACCTTCTCCCCAAGGTCCGCTGGCCCTGTGGTGCGCAATGGAGTTGCGTCCTGGTGGTGTGCCCCGTTTGAAGGTGTACTTGAACCCCGCCGCATCCGGGGCACACACAGCCGGCGCGACCGTGCGAGAGGCGCTGCGCCGCCTCGGCTATGACCAAGGCCTGGCCGCTCTGCCACCGGGCGACGGATACCCGTTCTTCGCTCTTGACCTGGGGGACTGGGATACACCCAGAGCCAAGGTCTATGTCCGCCACGAGAATCTGACGGCCACTGATGCCGCCCTGCTTTCGCGCATGCCGGATGGCCCGTCACCGGCGGTCGTGGAGGGATTTTTCCGGACGGCGGCAGGCTCCGGTACATCCACACCGGAGCAGTCGGAGTCGCGCGCGGAGCTGCGCCTTGACCAGCTGCCTGCACTGACCTGCCACTCCTTCACAGAGACCACGACCGGTCTCCCCAGCGGCTTCACCCTCCACATACCCATCAGGGCCTATGTACGGCACGACGGAGAAGCACGCGCACGGGCTGTCGCCGCACTCAACCAGCACGGCATCGACGCCACGCCACTGACACGTGCTCTGTCCGCCGTCACTTCGCGACAACTGGCCGCTGGACCAGGGCTCATCGCCTATCTGGCCCTTGTCCACGAACACCGCCAAGCACCGCGCGTGACCGCCTACATCTCCGCTGAGGCGTACACCTTCCCTTCGACCACCCCACTGCCGCCGCCGCGAGCAGCGACCAGCCCAACGACCCTCGCCAGTCAGCACAACCGTTGCGGAGCAACAGACAAAGACAGGAGCACAACCACGGTGGAGCCCTACCGAATCAAGGTCGTCGAACCCATCCCGATCACAACGCGAGCTCAACGCGAGCAGTCTCTGCAACGCGTGCATTACAGCCTCTTCGACCTGCGAGCCGAGGAGGTGACCATCGACCTTCTCAGCGATTCGGGGACCGGCGCCCTGTCCGCCGCGCAACTCGCGGCGGGAATGGAAGGCGACGAGTCCTACGCAGGATCGCGATCCTTCTACAAGTTCCGCGACACAGTGGCTGAACTGACCGGCTTCCCGCACATCCTGCCGGTTCATCAGGGGCGCGCTGCGGAACGCATCCTGTTCAGCACGCTGCTGTCCCCCGGCTCGGTCGTCCTGTCCAACACCCACTTCGACACCACGCGAGCCAACGTGGAGCTGGCGGGCTGCGAGGCTCGCAACCTGCCCTGCCCGGAGGCAGCCGATCTGGACAGCAAGGAGCCGTTCAAGGGGAACATCGACCTGGATGCCCTGCAGCGCGAACTCGGCGCAACGGGTGGTGCGCCGGTCGCCGCTGTGGTGATGACCATCACCAACAACGGAGGCGGGGGGCAGCCGGTCTCGATGCGGAACCTGAAGGAAACCGCCAGCCTCTGCCGACGGTACGACGTTCCTCTGATCCTCGACGCTGCGAGGTTCGCGGAGAACGCCTGGCTCGTCACCCAGCACGAGGAGTCCTACCGCGACCGCACCCCCCGCCAGGTCGCGGAAGAAGCCTTCCGCCTGGCTGACGGCTGCGTCATGAGCGCGAAGAAGGACGGGATCGTCCACATTGGCGGCTTCGTTGCGCTCAACGACACCGAACTCGCTCAGAAGTGCCAGAACCTCCTGATCGCGACCGAGGGGTTCCCGACCTATGGGGGCCTGGCCGGGCGTGACCTCGCCATGATTGCTCAGGGGCTGCGGGAGGTGACGGAGCCGGCCTATCTCGAGGAACGAGCCGACATCGCCCGGTACTTCGCCGATCAGGTCCGTGCCGCAGGAGTCGACATTCTCGAACCCCCCGGCCTGCACGCCCTGTATCTCAACGCCGGCCGCCTGCTGCCCCACATACCACCGCACCGGTACCCGGGCCACGCCCTGGCCTGCCAGCTCTACCTGGAGGGAGGCATCCGCTCGGCCGAGCTGGGTTCCCTTTACCTCGGCGAAGAAGACGAGGAGGGCAATCCCGTCAAGAGCGCTCCCTACGAACTGGTCAGACTTGCGTTGCCCCGACGGGTCTACACGCGGAGCCACTACGACCACGTCGCCGCGACGCTCCACCGGATCGCGACGAACCCGGAGAGCGTCCAGGGCTTCCGAATAGTGAAGCAGTCCCCGATCCTGCGCCACTTCAGCATCGAGCTGGCGCGAGCGTGAATGTAATCAATCGACGATGACTCAGCCCGTGCTGTACCACCGGCCGCGGGTCGGCACACCAGCACGGGCCGCCGCATTCAAAAGCAGCATGTGCGAGCGCGCGGCATAGCAGTGGAGGGACATCCACTCAATGAGAGTGCGGGAAGGGCTGGTGGCTAGCTGACAGCCCTTCACGGAAGGCTGGCAGTCATGCCTCGTCCCTGTCCTCCGGAGTTCCGGGCGCGCGTCATCGCGCTGATCCGCGCCGGCAAGCAGGCCAAACAGGCAGCGGTAGAGCTCGGCCGAACCTGCAGCAGACCCACGCCTTCGCTCGCACCGTGAACGATCATCAGGCCTCAGGGGTCGCCGGACGCCGGCGGCCTCTCTTCTTTATTAAGTTCTGGCTTATATAAGTGGTGGGTGGCATAGTGGGGCATGTGCACGCGTTCGACGTTCTCGGGGATCCGGTCAGGCGCCGGATATTGGAGCTGCTCGCCTCGGGGGAGCAGGCGTCGGGCGAGGTCAGTGCCGTGATCCGGGACGAGTTCGGGATCTCCCAGCCGGCCGTCTCGCAGCACCTGAAGGTCCTGCGGGACAGTGGCTTCGCCTCCGTCCGCGCCGAGGGCAACCGGCGGTTGTACGCCGTCGAGGCCACGCCGCTCCGGGAGGTGGACGCCTGGCTGGAGCGCTTCCGGGGTTTCTGGGAACAGCGGCTCGACGCGCTCGGAACAGAGCTCGCGCGGGGGAAGCGTGAGCGCAGGCGACAAGGAGAGGTGAGCGAGGATGAGTGAGATCGCCGACGAGATCAACCGACTGCACCGACGGGTCGGCACCCGTCAGGTGGAGACCGGTGAGGCCCGGACGGTGCTGCTGCGGCGCACCTACGACGCCGAGGTCGCCGACGTGTGGGACGCGGTCACCTCTGCCGAGCGGATCGCGCGCTGGTTCATGCCGGTCAGCGGCGAACTCAAGGTCGGCGGCCGCTACCAACTGGAGGGCAACGCCGGCGGCGAGATCCTGGAGTGCGTGGAACCCGAGCGGCTGCGGGTGAGCTGGCTGTTCGGCCCCGACCCGGGCTTCAGCGAGGTCGAGGTGCGCCTCACACCCGAGGACGGGGAACGTACGGTCCTCGAACTCGAACACGTGGCCGTCGTACCGGACGACTTCTGGGACCGGTTCGGGCCCGGCGCCGTCGGGGTCGGCTGGGACCTGGGCCTCTACGGGCTCGGACTCCATCTCGCGGGCGGCGAGATCAGCAAGGAAGAGGCCGCGACCTGGCACACCACCCCCGAGGGCAGCGCGTTCATCACCGGCTCGGGCAGGGGATGGGGCGAGGCGTACGCCGCCTCCGGAGCGGACCCGGAGACGGCTACGAGGACGACGGCCGCGACGATCGCGTTCTACACGGGCACGCAGGCCTGACGGCGAGGCTCCCCGCTCAGACGGTGCGCAGGGTGCGCTTCGCGAGCTCGTACGCCGGGAGCATCTCCTTGTGCTCCTCGGTGTCCAGCCCGCCGAGGTGCACCACCACCGGCCCGTCCGCGGTGACGACGGCGAAGGCGCTCTCCTCCTTCTTCTCGTCCAGGAGCTCACTGGCGTACAGGTACTCGACCTCCACGCCGGTGAACTTCCCGGACCGGAACGAGCGGTA
Organism: Streptomyces sp. NPDC031225; assembly: GCF_055570355.1. Lineage (NCBI taxonomy): Bacteria > Bacillati > Actinomycetota > Actinomycetes > Kitasatosporales > Streptomycetaceae > Streptomyces > Streptomyces sp. NPDC031225. The sequence continues at coordinate 263,901 of NZ_JBVIHJ010000011.1, forward strand.
TCGCGCCTTGTCCGCCCCGTCCTCGGCCGCCACGAACGCCTCCAGCACGGTCCGTGCGTCGGCGTCACCGGACGCACCGGTCCACACGCGGACGAAGCCGATGTTGCCCGCGGGCTTCGCGTCGACCTCGCACGCGAGGGAGACCGGACCCTGGCGCAGAGGCGCTTCGACGGCCTCCGCCTTCCAGCTCTTCGCGATGTCGAAGCCGACGGGCAGCTCGCACGCAGAGCCCGCGGCGCCGATCGTGCCGCCGCTGTCCGCGGCCGTGCCGACTGTGCCGTCCTTGCCTTCCGTGCCGTCCTTGCCGGACGTCTCCGCCGTCGCCGACGGGCGCGCGGACGTCTTCGCGTCGTCCCCCTCAGGAGCCTCCTGACAGCCTGTCAGCACACCCGCCAGCAACGCCACGTGGGCCATGCCCCGCCATGTGTTCCCCGCCCCGACCGGCATGTCCGTGTCTCCCCATATGCAGTAGTGGTTCCCGGAGGAGTCAGGTTAGGTGGCAGGGATAACGAATCGTGCAGCGATGGGGGAAGCGTTGTTGACCTTCGAGGACTACTGCGACGCGATCGTCGCCCAGACCGAACTGCTCGCCGGTCACGTCAAGGGCGCCGACCCGACCACTCCGGTGCCCACCTGCCCCGGCTGGCACCTCGGCCGGCTGCTGCGGCACGTGGGCGGCGACCACCGCTGGGCGGCGGACATCGTGGAGACCCGGGCCACCGAACCGATCGACGACGACATGGTCAACGACCCCGCCGCCTACGCCTACCTGGACGACACAGCCGTCGGCGACTGGCTCGTCAAGGGCGCCGGGCAGCTCGTCGGCATCCTGCGGGACGCCGGGCCGGACGTGCGGGTGTGGACGCCCGCCGACGAGCAGCTGGTCGAGCAGTCGGTGATGTTCTGGGCCCGGCGCATGACCTACGAGACCCTGCTGCACCGCGCCGACGCGGCGACGGTGACCGGGGCGGAGTTCGTCGTCGAGGAGCGGCTCGCGGTGGACGCCGTGGAGGAGTGGCTGGAGTTCGCGACCGTCCCCGAGGCCTACGAGCCCGTGCCGGGCGAGCCGGACCTGCTCGGACCCGGGCGTGCCCTCCGCTTCGACGCGGGGACGGCGGGGGAGTGGCTGCTCGACCTCACCGGACAGCGGCCGGTATGGCGGCGCGGATCCGGCGTGGGCACGGTGACCGTGAACGGGCCGGTGACGGACCTGCTCCTGTTCCTCTACGCCCGTCCGGCGCCCGGCGTCGGGACGCGTGGGGACGCGGAGCTGCTGGACCTGTGGCTGCGGCGCACCCGGTTCTGGCTGGAGGCGTAGGCGCGCGACGGGTGCCGGTGTGTGGCCGAAGCCACGTGCCGGGAGAGGTCCGGGCCATGTCGCCCTCCCGACCCCGCGGGCTACCGTTCGCGCAGTCACCTCTCCCACCAGCAGCCCGGGCGGCCCGCCAGTGCAAGCAGATCTCTCCCCGGTCATCGCGGCGACCGCGCACTGGCTGACCTGTGCCTACCCGCCCTCGGGCGGAGCGCTGGCCGCGGCGCTGTGCGAAGTGCAGGCCAGGCAGGCCGTGACGGCCGCCGCGTGGCTGCGCTATCCGACGGCGATGGACGCCGCGCTGCTCGGCATGACGGGCCCGGGCGGCTCCGCCCGCCTCGACTGGGTCATCGGCGCGGACGGCGCAGCCGGCCGGGACATCGAGGAGCAGGCCTGGCGCACCTGGGTGGACGAGGTGGTGGCCAGCTGGGCGGCCTGTCTGCTCACCGACCCCGAACTCGCCGAACTGGCGGTGGCCGAGGTCGCCAGGGGTGAGCACACGGCGGGCACACCTGCCGCTTTCCGCCGCCTGCTCACCCCCGACGCGACCGACCGGCGCGCGGCAGCCCTGCTCAGGCACCCCGACCTGCTCGCGGCCGTGACCGCGTTGCACCGGGGTGAGTTGCTTGCCCGGCTGGGGTCGGACGAGGCCCTCATCGCCTGAGCGTGCTCGCTGTGCGGGCGCCGACCCCGTCCACGGTCGGGACCCCGTGCACCGACGGGTTCCTGTGCACCGTCGGGACCCCGTGCACCGCCGTACCCGCGTATCAGTCGTGCTTTCCGCGGCCCGAGAGCGCGTCGCGCAGCCGGTCGACCAGTCCCGCCCCGGGAGCCATCAGCTTGTTCATCGGCGGAGTGTCCGGTGCCGACGGGTGCGGGCGGGTCGGCGCCATCTTCTTGGCGCGGCGCACCTTCTCGCCGAGTTCGTCGAGTTCCTTCTCCGAGCATGCGACACGGAGCTGCGGGAAGAGGGTTTCCTCCTCCTCGGCGATGTGCGAGCGGACCTCGGTCATCAGCTCGCCGATCAACCGGTCGAACTCGGGATCGTCCGCCTCGCAGCCCTCCAGGTCCTTCATGAGCTGCTCGGCCTTGGAGTGGTCCTCGATCTCCCGGTCCGCCATGGTGTTCCCGTTGACCAGGTACTCCCGCACCGCCGGGTAGAGATACTCCTCCTCGGCCACCGAGTGCCGGATGAGCTCCATGGTGGCCTGGTCGGCATACACCTTCCGGCTCTTCGCACCGGGTGACAGGGCCTCGATCTTCCCGAACAGTTCCTCGACCTCGTGGTGATCGGTCACCAGCTCGTCGATGACGTTTCCTCCGTGTCCCATGTTCATCACCTCCGGCCGTCGAGTGCCCTCGGTCGCACTCCTTATTCCTGGTCACAGGCTCGCAGCAAGGTGCGGGGACGGTTGCCTGATCAAGGTGTCGCTCCAGCGCGTCTGCCGCAGCGTGTGCGGATCGCACGCCGAGACCGGCATGGAGCGAGCTCAGGTCGTACAGCAGCAGCCGCTCGGCCACCGCCTCCAGTCCGCCCGGGGGTGGACCGATCCGCCGCCTGCCCCCGCACCCTCGCGATACGGCCGTCCACGACGGCGACCTCGATGGCGTCACTGCCGGAGTGCAGCAGCGGCGTCGCCGGCACCCCACCTCTGCACCGTGCCGGGCTTCACGCCGTCCGTGAGATATGTCGACCCGGGCAGGCCGTGTCCCGTGACCCTGCCCCGTTGACGACGTTCACCGGGTGTAAGGGGGCCCACACGATGGAACCCGCACCGGGACAGACACGTATCCAGCCCCGCAGGAGGCCGATGTGACCGACGCCGTGGACGAGGTGCTCGCGCGAGTGCGCGGGGAGGTGGCCGCACGGGCGGACCGGCTGTGGGACATGGCACGCATGCTGCACTCCGACCCGGAGTACGCCTTCGAGGAGCACCGGGCTGCGGCGCTGCTGTGCGGGGAACTCGAATGGGCCGGGTTCACGGTGCAGCGGGACGTGGCAGGCCTGCCCACCGCCTTCACCGCACGGTCCGGTACGAGGTCCCGCCCCGCGGTGGCCCTGATGCTGGAGTACGACGCCCTGCCCGGCCTCGGCCACGCGTGCGGCCACAACCTGATCGCCGCGGCGGGACTGGGCGCCGCCCTTGCCGCGCGGGCCGTGCTCGACCGGGACGCGGGCACCGTGTGGGCCATCGGCACCCCCGCGGAGGAGGGCGGCGGAGGGAAGGTCGCCGAGACCGACGCCGGAGTGTTCGACGACGTCGACGCGGCACTGATGTTCCATCCCGGTGTGCACAGCTGGCAGTGGGCGCCGCTGACCGCGCAGGCCCAGTACCGGGTCGGCTTCCACGGTCGCGCCGCCCACCCGACCGGCAACCCCACCGAGGGCGTCGACGCCCTCGCCGCGCTCCTCCAGCTGTTCAACACCCTCGCCGTGATCGGACGCCGGCTGCCCGAGGGCTCGCACGTGCAGGGCATCGTCACGGACGGCGGCAGGGCCACCAACATCGTCCCCGAGTACGCGGAGGGCCTGTTCGGCCTGCGCGCGGTGACCACGGCCGCCCTGGAAGACCTGGCGGGCGAACTGCTCACCTGCGCGCAGGGGATCGCGCGAGCGACCGGCACGACGGTCACGGTGGAACGCGCCACGCCGCGCTACGAGCACTTCCGGGACAGCGCGGTGCTCTCGACCCGGTTCGCCCGGCATCTCGCGGGGACGGGCATCTCGATGACACCGCCCGCGCCGGGCGTCTACCTGGGGTCCTCCGACGTCGGCAACGTCAGTGGGCGCGTGCCCGCCATCCACCCGTTCGTGGCCATCATGGAAGAGGACGGCTCCGACCACACACCCGAGTTCGCCGTCGCGGCCGGCTCCGAGCGCGGCCGTCAGGTCATGCTCGCCGCAGCGGAGGCACTGGCCTGCACGGCGGTGGAGGTCCTGCTGCGCCCGGAGCTGCGGGACGAGGCGTGGGACGGCCACGACCGGGCCGTCGCCCGCCTCTGAGCCCCTGTCAGCCCGCGGGCAGGTGGCACACGGTGAAGGTCAGTCCGAGTGCAGTGGGCACACGTTGAAGGTCAGTCCGAGTGCAGGTGGTACACGTTGAAGGCCCGCCGGATCACCGGCTGGGCCACGTTCCGCACCCGCACCCCGCCCGCCGTCATCCCGTGCTCGGTGCCCGCGTGGGCGTGTCCGTGCACGCTCAGGTCGGCACCGGCCGTGTCGATCGCCTCGGCCAGCAGATAGCTGCCGAGAAACGGATAGATCTCCGGCGGCTCACCGGCGAGGGTGTCGGCGACGGGGGAGAAGTGGGTGAGCGCGATCCGGGTCGCGCAGCCCTGCCGGTCCAGTTCCTCCAGCGCGGTGCGCAGCCCGTCCGCGCAGCGCCGTGAGTACCGTACGAACTCCTTCATCAGCGGCTCGCCGAACTCCCCGGCACTGCGGCCCACGAACCCGCCGCCGAACCCCTTGGTCCCCGCGACGCCGACCCGTGTCCCGCCGCACTCCACGACCGTCCCCTCGCCCTCCAGGACCCGCACGCCCGCGTCCTCCAGGAGGGCCGCGACCTTCTCGGGCTGCTCGTCGTGGTGGTCGTGGTTGCCGAGGACGGCCACGACGGGTACCGCGAGGCCCCGCACCTCCTGTGCCACCACCCGGGCCTCCTCCGGCGTGCCGTGCCGGGTGAGGTCCCCGGCCAGCAGCAGCAGATCGGCGCAGTCGGGCAGCGTGTCGAAGGCGGGCCGCAGCACGCCCTGGCTCTCCGGGCCCATGTGGATGTCACCCACGGCGGCGACGCGGATCACGGCAGCTCCTCGGCATGATCGGGGGTGGCGGTCTCCGCCACCAGCACGTCGGTGTGCACGTCGAGTCCGGCCAGCTCCTCGCGGACGGTCCGCAGCACGGTGTCGCGGCACTGCGCGGACGGCACCGTACCGGTGACCACGACCGCCCCGGCCCGTACCTCGGCGCGGACCCCCAGTTCGCCCAGTTCCTCCGCGGCCAGCCGGTCGCGCAGGTGGGCGACGCGGTACTCGACGTTCTCCCCGGAGTGTTCCTGCGCGGACCTGCTCATGACCGTCCCTCCTTCGTGACGGGCTCGATGACCTCCATGCGTTCCAGGAAGTAGAAGAACGCGTCCGGCATCGGCGCGTCCCCGCAGCCCCGGCGCACCGCCGCCCAGTCGACCTTCTCCCGCAGGGTGCGGGCGATCGGCAGGACGGCCCCGAAGTCGCAGTGGTGCTCGGAGAACGCGGACAGCAGGCTGTGCAGCAGATCGGTCGGCGACAGCACGGGCATGAACACCGAGTCCACCGAGAGTTCGTCCGCGCGCGCCAGCAGTTCCGTGGTGACCTGCTGGTGAGCCAGCTCGAAGATCAGGTCGACCTGCTGTCCCAGACAGTCGGCCTTGAGCAGCCAGTCCTCCGGAGGAGTGCGGACCGGGAGACCCGCCTCACGCAGGGTCGCAGCCACCGCCTGCGTGTCCTCGGGGCGGATGGCGAAGTCGACGTCGTGCTGAAGGTTCTGGGCACCGCCGTGCGCGTACACGGCGACACTGCCCGCGAGTGCGAACGCGTGTCCTTCCCGCTTCAGGATCGCCCCGACCTGCTTAGCCGCCTCCAGGATCGCCTGGTTGCGGTCGACGGGCAGGCTCGCGGCGAGCGCGTCGCCGGTGGTGTTCCCCGTTGCCAGCCGCAGTCCGGCGACGCCCCCGTGGCGGTCGACGTCGTCGTCGGCGTGCTGCGTCATCGTTGCCCCCTTCCTGGTCCGGCCCGCACCGCTGGGGCCGTGACGGCGAGCCCCGAGTACCCGGGGCGCCGTTTTCGACACGACGGCAGATGGGCACCCGCCGCCTCGCAGACGGTCCGTACGCCGCTCCCGCCCGACGACGCCTCATCTCGCCGGCGCCTGCGGACCCGCCGGTCGTGGTTCAGCCCAGCTGGAGGCGGTCGGTGAGTGCCGCGGCGGTGAAGGCGGCGACCAGGGCGTCACGGCCTTCCGTGAAGTGGCCCCAGCTGTCGAAGTGGACCGGGACGACACGGCGGGCGCCGAGGATCACGGCGGCTTCGGCGGCCTGGGCGCTGTCGAGAGTGAGGAGCGCGCCGTCGAAGAGCGGGGTGCGGGCGGCACCGGCGAAGAGGACCGCGGTGTCGACCGGACCGAAGCGGTCGGCGATCTGCCTGACCAGGTCGAGGGACGCGTTGTCGCCGCTGACGTAGACGGTGGGCAGATCCTCGGCGCTCAGGACGAAACCGGTGACTTCACCGGTGAACTCCTCGGCGCCCTCGGGGCCGTGCAGGGCGGGCGCGGACGTCACCGTGAGGGCGCCGCCGTCGGGGCGTTCCCACTCCACGGATTCCCAGGGAGCCAGTCCCCGGGCGGTGCCGCCCAGTCGGTCGGCGCCGCTTGGGGTGGTGAGGGTGACGGGGACGTCGGCGAGCAGGGCCCGCCCGGAGTCGTCGAGGTTGTCCGGGTGCTGGTCGTGGGAGAGCAGCACCGCGTCGACACGCCCCAGTTCGGCCGGGGTGGCGGACGCCGGCGCCGTCTTGGTCAGGACCCGGCCCTTGCCCACGGGGTAGTCACCAGGCGCGTCGAAGGTGGGGTCCACCAGCAGCCGCAGCCCGCCGTACTCGATCAGGGCGGTCGGCCCGCCGAAGGTGCGGACGGGGACTTGTTCGTCGTCGACTCGGGTCTCGAACATCGCTGCCTCACGGATATTTGATTGCGTTTCCGTGAGGCACCGTAGCTTGGGGTCACGGAAAACTGCAAGGGATACCATGAGACCCATGAATGAACCCGTCGCTGCCGACACCGCGCACCCGGTGCTGCCGCCCGCGCCGGGCGCCGAGCGCTTTCCCGCCCTGGACTTCGCCGACAGTGCCGCCACCGTCCCCGGCGGCCAGAGCTACGACCTCCTCGGCACCCCCACGTCCGCGATGCGCTGGCTCGCCGAACACGGTCTGACCGCGCCGGACATCGCTCTGCAGGACGTGTGCGCGGCCCGACTGCGTGGGTTGCGCGAGCATGTGCGCACCCTGCTTGCCTCGCGGGTCGCCGACCTGCCCGCTCCACGCGAGTCCCTGGACGCGCTGAACCGTGCGCTGACCCGGGTGCCCACCGCCCCGTTGATCGCGTGGAACGAGAGCCGCGGCCTGTACCGCGTGCAGGAGCACCCCACCGACCAGGCTGTCGATCACGCTCTGGCGGTCCTCGCCGCGGATGCCGCGGACCTGCTCGCAGGCCCGGACTCCGCGCGTCTCGCCGCCTGCGGGGCCGCCCCCTGCGACCGGTACCTGCTGCGCACGCACGGTCGCCGTCACTGGTGCTCGATCCGCTGCGGCGACCGGGTGCGTGCGGCTCGCGCGTACGCCCGGCGCAGTGCGCCCGCGTGACGGCGGTTCGGACTGGTTCGCCGGCGGTTCAGGACCGTCCGCCGATCCAATGGGCCCGTCGAATGTGGGCCGTGGCCGGGAGTCGGGTACGTCCGTGGCACGCGCCGCGCGTATCGGAGACGACTTGGTCCGCGATCGGAGTTCGGGCGTGCCGGTCTGGCGGGGCGGCCGGTGGTCGATCAGCAGGCGGCCTGTCGGTGATCAACGGGTGCGGCTCTTTTGCGAGAACTGTCCGACCTGGGGCGACCTGGGAGCGTCCCTGCACAACGGCGAACGCGGTCGGTCCGGCAGCGGCCCGAGCATCAGGGCCTCAGCAGTCCGCCCACCCACCAGTCGTGCGCCTTGCCGTCGTTGGCGATGCCGCGATTGCGCAGTGTCCCTTCGACGGTGAAGCCCAGTTGCTCGGCGACGGCACGCGAGCCGGTGTTCCCGGCCATGGCCCACCACTCGATGCGGTGGACGTCGAGGGTGTCCCAGCCCCAGTCACAGATGGCCCGGGCGGCCTCCACCGAGTACCCGCGTCCGCGCTGTTCCTTGACCGCCCAGTAACCGAGCTCCCAGACCCCGCGGCTGACGAGGGTCAGGCAGTACGAGCCGACCAGGGCACCGGTGTCCTTGCGGAACGCGCCGAGGGTGTAGTCCTTGTCCTCGGCCCACTGGGCGGGCAGCTTCTCGCCGACCAACTTCTCCGCGTCCGCACGCCGGTACGGCACCGGGACCGGGGTGTAGAACTGGATGTCCTCGTCCTGACAGGCCTCGTACACCGCGTCCACGTCGGCAGGTGTGAAGGCCCGCAGCGCCAGACGGTCGGTCTCAAGCGTCACTGGATCCATCGCGGCAGTATGACCACCATCGGCAAGCGGCGACCATCGAATATCCCGGCCGGGCACCGCCCGTCACCACACCCAGGGCTGGTCAACGGCCGTCGCATCGGCCCAGATCAGCTGCCCCGAGACGAAGCTGATTCCCACCGTCCAACGCGGGCCGAGCCGTTGGTCCCGGTCGATCAGCACACCGACGTCGGCCCGGCCGGTGATCGTCGCGTGGTGGGCCGTCGATGTCACAGGGGCCCGTTTCAGTACCGCGTGCGCTCTGGCCTCGCGGACCGCAGGACACCGGGCCTTCGGCAGCTCGTGCGGGGCCGGTGTCGGACGTGCTGATGTCGTCGCTCACTGCGCGGGCCGGCCGTCCCGGGCCGAGAGATGGAGCACGAGGGCGGCGATGTTCCACGCGTCGTCCTCGCCGCTGTGATGGCGTCCTTCCAGGGGCAGCCCGGCGATCTCCAGGGCCTGTGCCATTCCCGGGCGCTTGCGCAGGCCGTACGCCTCGGTGAAGGCGGCTTTGGCGTTGGTGTGGCGACGGCCGAACGGATACGGCGTCCTCGTGACCCCGCACTGCCGGGTGAACTGGTGACGGTCGTAGTCGCCCCAACTCGCCCACCTCCGGGAACCGGCACTGTGCTCCGCGGCCAGCAGCCGGCAGGCCTCCGCGAACGACAGCCCGCCGTCGACCTCCTCCTGGGTGAGACCGGTCAACTCCGTGCAGAAAGCACTGACGCCGGACCGGGCGGGCCGCACCAGGATCCGGTGCCGTCCGACCCGCTCGGCGGTAGCCAGGTCCACGACGGTCAGCCCGATCTCGATGATCTCGCTGACCTCGCCCGGAGGAGGAGAGCCCGGCCAGCACGTGGCTTCGACGTCCACGACGTTCAGGAGACGGTCGGTACCCGGGCTGTTCATGACGAGAACCGTAGAGGCGAAGGCGGGTGTCGAGCACCTCGTTTTCCCAGTACAGCGGGTCGGGAGAGGCCGCGGGCAGCCGACGCCGCATATGAGGTCCATGTGAATGTGCGGGGCGTTTGAACACTGGGGGGCCTCCATCCGTATAGGGCGGGGGACTTGCATGCCCGGAGAGCCGACACGCGCAGGAGTATTTCCGTGGGACGCAGCAATCGCAGACGCCCGACAGGCGCACGACGTGCGACCTTTGCCGCAGTAGCCCTGATGCTCGGGGGTGGTGGCCTGGTCGCGGCGAATGTGTACGCCTCCGCCACGGAGGCAGGTCCACCGCAGCAGACGTCGTGGGGAGCCGTCACGATCGACTGCCCGGACGTGGGGGACGCGCTCACCAGCGTGCCCGACGGGTCGAGGGCGGACGTCGACAAGGAACTCGCCCTGCTGGACCAGCAGACAGCTGAGGCCTACCGGCAGCTCCAGGACCCGTCGGTGCAGAGCAGCGAGGACGCGCAGAGCCGTATCGTCGACCCGCTCCAGGAGAACCGCGCCGCCACGATCGAGCGCATAGCCACCGCCCTCGAACGCACGGGAGCGCGGCCGGACGGACTCGACGGCATGGCCGCCTGCACCTTGCAGCAGACCGAGAACGAGAACGGTGACGGGCAGGGCCAACAGCAGGACGACGGCCAGGGCCAGGACGGTCAGCAGGGCAACGACCAACAGGGCAACGACCAGCAGGGCGACGGCCAGGATCAGGGCGGCCAGCAGCAGGGCAACGGCGGACAGGCCGGCAACGGTCCCGTCGCGGCCGACTACGCCGACATCACCACCGCCCCTTCCGCCGCGCAGGCCCCGAGCCCCCAGGGCGACGCCTCCCGTGGCACCTTCGTCACCAGCTGCGGTGTGAACGCCAACGGCCTGTTCAACTCGGACAACGTCATCGTCGCCCCCGGTGTCTCCAACGGCGCCCACCACTTCCACGACTACGTCGGCAACCAGTCCAACACCGCCTTCGCCAGCGATCAGGACCTGGCGAACGCCGAGACGAGCTGCGCCGACCAGGGTGACAAGTCCACGTACTACTGGCCCGTGATCCGGCTCCAGAACGGAACACAGGAACAGGACGCCAACAAGCCCGGCGGCGGCGTCGAGGGCAACGCCGGCAAGATCGTCACCCCCAAGGAAGTCACGCTGACGTTCGTGGGCAGCCCCCGCAGCAAGGTCACGGCCATGCCGCGGCTCCTGCGCATCATCACCGGCGACGCCAAGGCCTTCGTCAACGGCAACGCCAACGCCAACGCGTCCTGGAGCTGCACCGGGTTCGAGGACCGGCAGCTGAAGGACAAGTACCCGCTGTGCCCGCAGGGCAGTGACGTGGTCCGTACGTTCAAGTTCCAGAGCTGCTGGGACGGCCGCAACATCGACAGTGCCAACCACCGCACCCACGTGGCGTTCGCCCAGCCCGACGGGGCCTGCGCCGCCGGGTTCGAGGCCATTCCGCAGCTGGTCCAGCGGATCGTCTACGACGTCGACGCGCCGAGCCTCGCCGACGGTGGCCGCACCACTCCGCTGTTCGCGGTGGACTCCTTCCCGGAACAGCTGCACAAGCCCGTCACCGACCACGGCGACTTCATCAACGTCTTCGACGAGAACCTGATGAACGAGATGGTCGACTGCATCAACTCCGGCCGCCAGTGCGGCGCGGGGACGGGGCAGGACGATCCGGGCAACGGCGGCAACGGTAACGACAACGGCGGGAACGACAACGGCGGTAACGACAACGGCGGTAACGACAACGGCGGGAACGACAACGGCGGGAACGACAACGGCGGGAACGACAACGGCGGTCAGAACGGAAACGGCTCCACCCCCGACCCCGGCGCCACGCAGGACCCGGGCGCCGGGAGCGGGAATGGGAACGGCAACGGCTCCGGGGAAACCCCCGGAAACAACGACGAGCCGCAGCAGCAGCCGACTCCCACCGTCGAAGCCCCCGCCGGCACCGTGACAACCGCCCCCGCCGACGACCAGCCGAAGACCTACAGCTCACCCACCGCCCACAGCACGACCGCACCCGAGACCGGCGCCGGGAACGGCAACGCCAACGGCAACGGCAACGAGCAGGCAACCCCGACCGCCCCCCAGGACGACACGGCGTCCGACGACCCCGGAACCGGCTCCAACGGAGCCGTCGCGCTGCCCCCGCTCGGCGCCCAGACCGAGCCCCAGGGCAGCCAGAGCAGCCTCGCCGAGACCGGTACGCAGTTGTGGCCGGCGGCGCTCGGAGCGATCCTCCTGATCTCCGGCTTCGTTCTCCTGCGACGGACCAGCCGCCGCTCCATGTGACACCGACCGGCACCACCGAGTAGCAGGGACGGCTGTCCGCCGCCGCGGCTCCACAGGCGGACAGCCACTGCACCCGGGCACCCCCGATGAGCGCAGACGAAGCGCGCCCGAAACGGGGGCCGAAATGGCACCTCGAACATTGACGTGAGCCATTCTCGTTCCGGGAATCCCACGAGGACGGGCTCCCCTCCGGAGGCCGTCCCGGAGGATGCCGTTGTATCCGCCAACCAACCTGAACAAGGCCGCTCACCGGCACCCGCGGAGCGAATTCGGAGCAGCGCCCGGAATCCCGCCACTGGTCCGTATGCAGTAGCACGGGAAGCAGGAGGCGGTCACTCCCGGTGAGGCTGGACGGGTCCTGCCGTCCCCCTCCCCGGAGCCTTCATGTCTCTGCGCCACGCCGTCCTCGGCCCACGCCTGCGAGCGGCGTCCGTCGTCGCGGCCTGCCTCACCGCTCTGTCCCCGGCCCCCGCCGGGGCGGTCTCCGACCCGGCGGCCCACCCGTCGCTGCAGCGCCAACTCGACGACTTCGTGCACCGGCCCGGCGGCCCGCCCGGAGCCATCGCCCTGTTGCGGACCGAGAAGGGGACCCGCGTCGTGCGCGCCGGAGTCGCCGACATCAGTACGGGCCGCCCGCCCCGCCCCGACGACCACATGCGCATCGCGAGCACGGCCAAGGCCTTCAGCGGGGCGGTGGCCCTCACCCTCGTCGACCACCGCGTCCTGCGGCTGGACGACACCCTGCGCGAACGACTGCCCCAACTCCCCGACGCCTGGGGATCAGTGACGCTCCGTCAACTCCTCCAGCACACCAGCGGACTCCCGGACTACTCGCAGAGCGCCGGGTTCCTCGCCGCGCTCAGGGCCGACCCGCGCCATCACTTCGACTCCCGGCGCCTGCTCGACTACGTCGCCACGGAACCCCTGCGCTTCGAGCCGGGCACGCAGTACCGCTACTCGAACTCGGACAACATCGCCGTCGCGCTCATGGCGGAGGCTGCCACCGGGACGCCGTACGAAGAACTCCTGCGCAAGCTGGCCTACGCGCCGCTCCGACTCCACTCCACGAGCCTCCCGCAGGGCTACCGGATGCCGAAGCCCTACCTCCACGGCTACGACGTGAGCCCGCCCGCACCCCCGGAGGACGTCAGCGAGGTCATCGGCATGTCGGGCGTCTGGGCCTCCGGGGGCATCGTCTCCACGCCGAGCGACATGACCCGCTTCATCCGCGGTTACGCGAGCGGACGGCTCTACGGCAGGACGGTCGTCGAGGCGCAGCGGCAGTGGGTCGAGGGCGCGTCCGAGCCCGCCGGGCCGGGCCGCAACTCCGCGGGTCTCGCCATCTTCCGGTACGAGACCCGATGCGGTGTCGTCCTCGGGCACACGGGCAACACGCTCGGTTATACCCAGTTGATCGCGGCCACCCCCGACGGCCGCCGTTCACTGACCTTCTCGGTCACGGCCCAGGTGAATGCGTCCACCGACGCCGAACAGCTGCGGAGGATGCGCGTCATTCAGGAGAATTTCGTCTGCGCATTGTTGCGAGGAAAGGGCAAATAGCGGTATCGAGCCGTCCCGCGATTCACTTCACCGCGATTTCCCAGGTGTCCACCGCGTAATGGACCGACATTCCGTTGCGCGCGTACAACGCGGGGGCTCCGGTGGTGTTCCGGGTGTCCACGCCGAGGCCCACCGTGGCCCGCCCGCGGGCCGCGAACGCCGCGAAGGCCTGCCGCAGCAGCAGACCGCCGAGGCCGCGGCCGCGGGCCTCGCGTACGACCCCGAGGCTGCGGATCCATCCCATGGCCTCGCGGTCGTCGCGGGCGAGGAGGAAACCGACGTCCCCGAGGTCCTCGGTGGAGACGATCCACACCAGGGACCAGTCGAGCCGGTCGGCGGCCACGTCGTGCAGCCACTGCTCGTACGTGCGGGGCTGGAAGTCGAAGTGCTCGGCGAAGGTGGCCTGATAGAGGGCGTGGGCCTGCTTCCGGTCCGCTTCGTCGACGCAGGGGCGCACCCGCACGCCCGCGACGGGCTCGGGTGCCGGTTCCTCGCCGGTCCGCAACGGCCGCTCCAGCACGTGGTAGCGGCGTACGACCGACCAGCCACGCGCGCGCATCAGCGCGAGGTCGATCGTGGGTGCCACGTTGAGGTGCAGATGCACCACGGCCTTCGAGGCGCCGTTCGCCCGGGCCTTCGCGAGCGCTCTGGTCTCCAGCGCCGTCAGGAGAAGCTCCCCGGCCTGCTGGTGGTCGGGCAGTACGTAGTGGTCGGCGTCGATGCGCTCACCCTGGGAGTCGTCCCACACCAGGGCGTACGCCACCAGTCGCGGGCCGTCGAAGGCCAGCCAGGAGTCGTGGTCGAGGTCGACCCCGGGGTGCCGCAGATCGGCTTCCACGGAGTGCAGATCGGTCTCGGGCCGCCCGATCTCGATCCGGTCGATCTCGTTGAGCAACTCGGTGACGGCCGGCGCGTCTGTCGGCGCGGCAGCGCGCAGGAGATAGGGCATGGGGCCAGGGTCCGGTCCGGGCCCCGCAGCCGCAAACGAGTTTTTGCCGAGCCGTGGGAGAGCGTTCCCGGGGCCTTGCTGGGCTGCCGTGTTGATCATGGACGAGTGGCCGGATCAGGTGATCCGATGCGGACCGCCGGCGCCGAGGTGACCACCGTGCCGACGGGTTCGCCGTGTGGCGGCGCCCGGTCGGCGTGCGGTCCCTGACGTCACGGATCCTTGTGGGCGGGAGCGGCCGCGGCCGGGCGGTGCCCACGCCGGTGAGTCCGGCGCGCGCGGGCCGAAGTGACCCCCGCCGTGGGCGATGAGGCCCTGGTGCGGGATCTTTGTGGAGAGTCGTCAAGTGTGGCGCCTGATAGGCATGTTGACACTGTGACGACTGATAAGATCATTCCACTTTTCAGTAGGCTGATGACGCGTCATACGCGCGTACGGGGGACAGCCAAAACGGCCCCATCGTGAATGGAGTGACGGTTGGTCCGTCGGTAAGGTCCGCCAGCGCACAGCGGCGGGGATTTCCGGTGGTCTCATGCACGGTCAGTCTCCCGACGCGAGACGACTTGAAGAGAGTCTCATGACGTCATTGTTCGAAGATCCACTCCTGTGGGTCCTGCTCGTGATAGTCATCGCTGCGATTTTCGCAGTGGTGCGCGCACGGAGAACCAGCAACCAGCTCCGGGCGAACAACACCAAACTGCACGGCGACGTGGCCACCGTGCGGGGTCAGCTCGCCGAGCTCCAGACGACCTACTCGTCGGTGAGCTCGCGGCACGCCGCGGATCTGGAAGAAGTACGCCTGGACGCCGAGTCGGCGACCAAGGCCACCCTGAAGTCGGCGGTGGGCACCCTGGCGACCCTCGCCGAGGAGCAGCTGGCCCTGCTCGACGGTCTCCAGCAGAAGTACGGTGACGACAACGCGGTCCTCGCCGACCTGATGCTGGTCGACCACACCGGCAGCCAGTTCAGCCGCCGTACCAAGGGCATCTCGGTGCTCTGCGGCGGCTGGCTCGGCCGACGCGACCGCAACGCCTCGGTGTACGACGTCGCCCGCAGCGCCCAGGGACGGATCCGTGACTTCGACAGGGTCACCGTCCACTCCCAGGCGAGCGTCGCGATCACCAGCCGGGCGGTCGAACCGGTCGCCATGGTCCTGGCCGAACTGCTCGACAACGCCACCAAGTACAGCGCCCCCGGCACCCCCGTCGAGATCAACATCCAGACCGTCCCCACCGGGATCTGTCTGGTCGTCGACGACGCCGGCCTCGGTATGGACCAGGAGACCAAGACCCGCGCCGCGCACCTCCTGACGACGGGCGGGTCCGTGGACATCACCAGTCTCGGCGATCCGCCCAAGTTCGGCTTCGCCCTCTCCGGGAAGCTCGCCGCCGACTACGGATTCCACGTCTCCGTCGACGCGGTCTCCCCCTACGGTGGCGTGCGTGCCGTGATCCGGGTGCCCGAGAACCTTCTGACGGCGGACGTGCCCGCACCCGCGCCCGTCGTCCTGGACCACCTCGACGACGAGCCCGCGGCGGCCAAGCCTGCCCCGGTCGCCTCCCTCGTGGTGGGACAGACGGCCGGAGGTCTCCCCAAGCGCCGCCGGCGCCGCAACGGCGCCGTCTCCGTGGTGGCCTCGCCCGGCGCGGAGGTACCCGACCTGGACGAGATCGGCGAGGAGACGGCCTCCCGACTCAAGGCATTCGCTCGCGGAACCCTGCTCGGGCGGGACTCAGACAACACGGAAGGACCTCAGAACCAGTGAATCCCGACCTGTCGTGGGTGCTGAACGACGTGCTCGAGGTGCGCGGAGCCCGCCACGCCATCCTCGTCTCGGCGGACGGCCTGCTGATGCAGCGGTCCGACGGCATCGTCCGTGACGACGCCGAACGCAACGCCGCCGCGATGAGCTCCCTGCAGTCCCTGTGCCGCAGCGTCGCCCCCTTCGTCGGCGGCGGCAAGGGCCTGTGGAAGCAGACACTGATCGAGTTCGACGGCGGCTGGATCTTCCTCATCGCCGGGGGCAGCGGCTCCTACCTCGCCGTCTCGACCGCCCTGGACGTCGACATGGAGGCCATGTCGATCCGGATGCAGAAGACGGTGGGCGCGCTGACCAAGGCGATGAGCGCCACGCCGCGCCAGAACACCGGCGTAGACGCATGACCTGGCCCGGCGAGGACGCTCCGGTAACAAGCGACTTCGTCCGCTCGTACGTCATCACGGGCGGCCGGCGTCTTCCCTCCGACGACGACCTGGCCCTCCACACGCTGGTCTGCCTGGCCCCCGACCGGGCCCAGCCGCTGGGGGCGGGTCCCGAAGTGCGGGCCATCTGGGAGCTCTGTTCGGGCGGCTACCTGTCGGTCGCCGAAGTGGCCGGTCACCTCGGACTGCCCGTCGGTGTGGCCCGGCTGCTGCTGTCCGATTTATTCGAGCAGGGGCACCTCCTGCGCCGCGCTGAACCGGCCCCCGCCCAGCACGTTCCCCGAGCGATACTCGAGAAGGTTCTGCATGGACTCGAAACCCTCAACATCGGCTGACCCCGGGGCGCACGGCTCCATCTACGTCTCCGCCGACGTGACCACCGCCGCGAAGATCCTGGTGGTCGGACACTTCGCCGTGGGCAAGACGACCTTCATCGGGTCCCTGTCGGAGATCACTCCTCTGCGCACCGAGGAGAAGATGACCCAGGCGTCCATGCACGTCGACGACCTGCGCGGGGCGCCGGACAAGGCGACCACCACCGTGGCGCTGGACTTCGGCCGGCTGACACTGAGCGACGAGCTCGTGCTCTACCTGTTCGGCACTCCCGGGCAGCAGCGCTTCATGCAGTTGTGGGAGGACATGGCCCGCGGCGCGCTGGGTGCCCTGCTCCTGGTCGACCCGTCCCGGCTGGAGGAGACGTTCCCGGTCATCGACCTGATCGACGAGTACGGCCTCGAGTACGCGATCGCCGTCAACACCTTCTCGCAGACGAGTCACTTCGAGGAGGACGAGATCCGCGAAGCACTCGACCTGCTCCCGGACACTCCCGTCATCTACTGCGACGCCCGCGACCAGCGGTCCTCCGCCCGGGCCCTGATCGCTCTGGTGCGTCACCTGCTCGACCGCGCAGCCTGAACCACCACCCCGTGGCCCGGACCGTACGGTCCGGGCCACCAAAGCACACAGACACGGACGTTCACGACGCGGCGGCCGCCGGTGCGGCCGGATGCCCCATGTACGACGGCTCCTTCGCCGCCGACCCGCAGAAGGTCTACGAGTACATACGGGCGCACGGTCCGGCCGGTCCGGTCATCCCTGCCCCGGCGGCGGCGCGGAAGCCGGTCAAGGAGGGCTTCCGGAGCAGCTTCCTCGAGATCTTCCGTGTCTGACGGCTCAGCTCCGGCACCAGCGTTCGTTCACGGCGTTGGAGTCCTGCGGCCTCGGCGTGCACCGGGCCGGGCGGATGATAGTCCTGTGAGACAGCAACGGGGCGGATCGGAGAGGGAGTTCATGCGTGACACGGCCGACTTCATCGCGGAGACCTATGCGCTCGGTGCGGGAACCTGGACGCTGACGCCCGTCGCCCGCGGTGCCCTGGGGCAGATCTGGAAGCTGTCCGGGAACGGCACGTCGTGGGCGGTGAAGGAACTCCTCTTCGAGAGGGACGAGCCGGACGTCCGTGCCGAGTCCGCACTGCGCGACGCGGCGGAGAAGCGGGGAATCTCCGCGCCGCGTCTCCTGCCCGACCGCACCGGCACCCATGTCGTACGACTGCCCGAAGGCTCCTGGGCGAAGCTGTACGACTGGGTCGACGGCACCCCCGCGGACCCCTCGGACCCGGAGACTCTGAGGTGGTGCGGCCGGGCCCTGGCCCTTCTTCACCAGGCCGGAGAGAGTACGAGCGAGACACCGGACGCCTGGTACGAGGAGTGCCACCAGGCAGGCGACTGGGCCGAGTTGCACGCGAGGGCCGAACGGACGGGCGTGCCCTGGGCCGGGGAACTTGGCCGTTTCATCGCCACCACAGCGGCCGAACTGGCGCGGTATGTCTCGCCGTCGGCCCCCGGTGAGGTGGTGACGTCCCACCTCGACATGCGGCCACAGAACGTCCTCATCGGCCCCGGCGGGCCGGTCCTTCTCGACTGGGACAACACCGGACCCGTCTCGGCGGAGCGCGAACTCGCCCGGGCCGTCTACGTGTGGTCGGGAGGCAACCGCTTCGACGCCGGGTCCGCACGACTCCTGGTGCGCGCCTACCGGGACGCCGGAGGCACCGCCACCGTGAAGAACCTGGACTCCTTCTCGATGCTGTTCGCGACGGACCTCAACTACGTGTACGTACAGGCCGATTGCGCGGTCGACCCGGCCGTGACCGCCGAGCAGCGCGACTTCGCGAGCCGCGAGACGGTGGCCGCGCTGCGGCGCCTGCCGGACCTGGCCGCCGTCACCCGCCTGACGGAAGCCCTGCACACCGCATGAGGAGCGTGCCGAAGGCGACCAGGCCGGAGGTCACTTCGGGTGGGCGGACTCTGCCCGACCCGGCGATGGCATCGGGCCCCCGGGCGCCGCTCGGCACGCGGCACTAGTGTCGTCGGCATGAGCGAAAACCCCGCGCGGTCCGTCACCGTCGAGCGCACCGGCACAGGCCACTTCGTCGCCACCAACACCCGAGGCGGCACGATCGCCTTCGGCACCGGCCCCGACAGCGAGTTCACCCCGGTCGAACTGCTCCTCGCCGCGCTCGGCGGCTGCACGGCGGTGGACGTCGACCTGGCCACCAGCCGTCACGCCGAACCCTCGTCCTTCTCCGTCGAGGTGACCGGCAACAAGGTCGACGACGCACTCGGCAACCGGCTGACCGACCTCGCCGTCACCTTCACCGTGACCTTCCCGGACGGCGAGGGCGCCGACCGGGCCCGCACGATCCTGCCCCGGGCGGTGAAGACCTCCCACGACCGCCTCTGCACGGTCAGCCGTACGGTCGAGATCGGCACGCCCGTCACTGCGCGCGTCGAGGACGCCTGACCTCCCCGTTCACCCCGACCGCACCTGCGTACGCTGTCCCCGTGTCAGCCTCCCGCCTGCGTCGCGTCGCCGTCCTCGTCCTCGAAGGCGCGAAGCCACTGGACGTCGGGATTCCCGCGCAGGTGTTCACCACGCGCGCCAGCATGCCGTACGAGGTACGGCTGTGCGGCGCGGCGCCCGGGCTCGTGAGCGGCGGCGACGGACTGTCGTACCACGTCGCCCACGGCCTGGACGCGCTCGCATGGGCGGACATCGTCTTCCTCCCCGGCTACCGGTTCCCGGACCGTGAGGACCCACCCCCACCCGTCGTCGAGGCCCTGGTCGCCGCGCACGGCCGGGGCGCGCGGCTGGCCGCCATCTCGACCGGGGCGTTCGCGCTGGCCGCGACCGGCCTGCTCGACGGCAGGCGGGCCACGACCCACTGGCACTACACGAGGGCGCTCGCGGCGAAGCATCCCCTGATCCGGGTCGACGAGAACGTGCTGTTCGTGGACGAGGACATGGTGCTGACGTCGGCGGGAGCCGCCTCCGGCATCGACCTGTGTCTGCACATCCTGCGCCGCGACCTCGGGGTGTCCGCCTCCAACCACGCGGCCCGGCGCCTGGTCGCCGCCCCCTACCGCAGCGGGGGGCAGGCGCAGTACGTGCCGCGCAGCGTGCCCGAACCCCTCGGCGAGCGCTTCGCCGCCACCCGGGAATGGGCCCTGCACCGGCTCGGCGAACCCCTCACCCTCGACATCCTGGCGCAGCAGGCCGCGGTCTCGCCGCGCACCTTCTCGCGCCGCTTCGTCGAGGAGACCGGATACACGCCGATGCAGTGGGTCATGCGCGCCCGCATCGACATGGCCCGCGAACTGCTGGAGCGTTCGCAGCGCGGCGTCGAGCAGATCGCGACGGATGTCGGTCTCGGCACCGGCGCGAACCTGCGGACCCATTTCCAGCGGATCCTCGGCACGACCCCGAGCGAGTACCGGCGCACCTTCACCAGGGGCGAGTAGGCGGTGGCGCGATCCTTTTGAACCATGGCGATCGCGCCACTGTCAGCGGCGCACGCGGCGCGCGAGCCTGGTGGAGACAGGCAGTGGACATCGGGACAGGACAGATTTCATGACTCGCATCGCCATCAACGGATTCGGCCGCATCGGGCGCAACGTGCTGCGCGCCTTCCTCGAACGTGACAGCGCCCTGGAGATCGTCGCCGTCAACGACCTCACCGAGCCCGCCGCTCTCGCGAGGCTGCTGGCCTTCGACAGCACCTCCGGCCGGCTGGGGCGTCCGGTGACCGTCGACGGAAACACCCTGGTCGTCGACGGCCGCCGTATCACCGTGCTCGCCGAGCGCGAACCGGCCCAACTGCCCTGGGCCGAACTCGGAGTCGACATCGTCCTCGAGGCCACCGGGCGGTTCACCTCGGCCAAGGCGGCCCGCGCACACCTGGACGCGGGCGCGAGGAAGGTCCTCGTCAGCGCGCCCTCGGACGGCGCCGACGTCACCCTCGCGTACGGGGTCAACACCGACGCCTACGACCCGGACGTGCACACGATCGTCTCCAACGCCTCCTGCACGACCAACGCGCTCGCCCCGCTGGCCAAGGTGCTGGACGACCTCGCGGGCATCGAGCACGGCTTCATGACGACGGTGCACGCCTACACGCAGGAGCAGAACCTCCAGGACGGCCCGCACCGCGACGCCCGTCGCGCCCGCGCCGCCGGCGTCAACATCGTGCCCACCACGACGGGCGCCGCCAAGGCGATCGGCCTCGTGCTGCCCAACCTGGACGGCAGGCTCTCCGGTGATTCGATCCGCGTCCCGGTCCCGGTCGGCTCGATCGTCGAGCTCAACACGACCGTCGCCCGCGAGGTGAGCCGCGAGGACGTGCTCGCCGCGTACCGGACCGCCGCCGAGGGACCTCTCGCAGGTGTTCTCGAGTACTCGGAGGACGCCCTGGTGTCCTCCGACATCACCGGCAACCCCGCCTCGGCGATCTTCGACTCGGCCCTCACCCGAGTCGATGGCCCTCACGTCAAGGTGGTCGCCTGGTACGACAACGAGTGGGGCTTCTCGAACCGCGTGATCGACACACTGCAGCTCCTCGCGGAGAACTGAACCGGCCGGGGATCTTGCGAGGCACAGCCCAACTCGCCTCCGAGCCAACCGGGTTGACGGACGGGTCCAATGACCGTGGCGCGGCCGGCCGTTGCCGGTCGGCGCCTGCCGCCCTTTCCGGACCGGTGTGATTGAGCACCGCGGGGTCAGCCCCATGAAGGGCTCTGTCCTTGACGGCGCCGACGCCGGGATCACATCTGCCACGCAGTGATGGTTGTATCTCCCAACGGCCGTGACGGGGGTAGCCATAGAGTGAGGCGCCATGCGAAGCCTGGACCGTCTGCCGAAGGCTCATCTGCATGTGCATCTCGAAGGTGCGATGCGTCCCGCCACGCTCGCGGAGCTGGCAGGGGAGCGTGGCGAACGACCGCCAGATCCAGGCGGCTTCACCTCGTTCGAGGACTTCGGCGCCTTGTACGGCGCCGCTGCCCGGGTGGTTCGAGAGGGCCCGCGCAGGAACCTTCTGCGACTGGTACGCGAGGTGGTCGAGGACGCCGCCGCGGACGGAGCGGTATGGATCGAGCCGCACTTGAACCCCCTGACCTACGAGACCGATCCGGACGCCGCGCTCGACCTGTTGGACGAGGTGATCGACGAGGGCCGCCGCACGGGCGCCCGGCTGGGCGTCGGCTTCGGGATCCTGGTGTTCGCCCGGCGCAACACCGACCCGTCGGAAGCGGTCGAGGCCGCCAGCCTCGCGGCTCGACGATCAGAGAACGGGGTGGTTTCCTTCGGCTTGGCCGGCGACGAGGCCCGTCACGCCCCTGAGCCGTTCGCCGAGGCGTTCACCATCGCCCGCGACGCAGGTCTGATTCCCGCTCCGCACGCAGGTGAACTTGCCGGCCCGGCCGGCGTGCGCGCCGCCCTCGACGTACTCGGCGCCCGACGGATCGCTCACGGAGTTCGGGCAGTCGAAGACCCGGATCTTGTTGCCCGCCTGGTCGCGGAGGGCATAGTCCTCGACGTCTGCCCCACCTCCAACGTCGTCCTCGGGGTCGTCGCATCCCTGGCTGAGCACCCCCTGCCGAGGCTCCTGCAAGCAGGCGTCCGGTGCACCCTCAACGCCGACGACCCTCTCCTTTTCGGTCCGGGTCTGCTGCAGGAGTACGAGACAGCCCGCACGGCGCTCGCGCTCACCGACCTCCAACTCGCCGCCGTGGCCCGTACCTCGCTCGAAGCCTCCGGCGCCCCGCGCGCCACCGTGGACGACGCGGTCACCCGCATCGATGCATGGCTCGACATGCCGGGCCTGGCAAATACGCCCCCAACCCAACAGGCATGTCGGCCGCCCGATCACAAGGCGCCTTCCGGAGCGGCCGGCCAGGGATCGCGGGACACCTTTTAGAGGAACGGCGTGCCGGCATCGAGGCCCGACAGCACCCTCCCGTACAGCTCCAGGTTGGCCGCGGGGTTGACGAAGGAGTGCAGGTTCAGGGCGTTGATGTCCCGTACCGCGCGCTGGACCGGCATCTCCCGGTGCAGGGACGACGCACCGGAGGCGGAACCGATCAGGTCGACGGCCTCCTTGCACAGGCGGGCGACGTAACCGCACTGGGCCCGGATCCGAGCCCGTTCCTGCGTCGTGTACGGCTGCCCGTCGGCGACCCGTGACTCGATCAGCGAGACGAAGTCGGCGGTGAGCAGTTCCGCGCAGGAGACCTTCATCGCGGCCTCGGCGAACTGCAGATGTGTCACCGGGGCCTCGTGCTGACGCTCGTAGAGGGTGTAGGTGATGCCCCGCTGGTGGATGCGCTCGCCGAACTCCGACAGCGCCGCCCGGGCCGGACCGAGGGCGCCGGCCGCCGTCCAGGCGCAGAAGAGCAGGAGGACAGGCATGGTGTAGAAGGGGTCGGCGCTGTTGGTCCGTGAGGGGAAGGTGCCCGCCAGCAACGGCCCGAGCGGCAGCACGCGATGGGCCGGTACATGGACGTCATGGGCGACGACGCTGTTGCTTCCGCTTCCGGCCAGACCGGACACGTTCCAGTCGTCGAGGACTTCGAGGTCGGCCATCGGGACGGCCGTCCACAGGAGGTCCGGCGGGCCGCCGTCCCCGGAGGCGGCCACAGCGGTCAGCAGATGCCAGTCGGCGTCCTGGCAGCCGGTGGCGAACGGGGACGTCCCGTCGACCACGTAACCCCCGTCCGCCGGAAGGGCCTTGGCGTTCGGGATGAGGGTGCCGCCGACCCGTACGTCGGGAGCGGCGAAGATCTCGTCCTGTGCCTCGTCCGGGAAGAGCGCCGCGATGAATGCGCATCCGGCCTGGATCAGCGCCATGAACCCGGCCGACCCGCACGCGGCGGAGATCTCGCTCAGCACGTCGACTTGTGTACGCAACGAGGTCTGGTAACCGCCGTACCGGCGGGGCACGTTCATACGGTGGATCCCGGTGTCGCTCAGTGCCGCGACGACCTCGCCGGTCACCCGCCGGTGCTGCTCCGTGCGCAGGGCGTGTGAGCGGATGAGCGGCTGAAGTGCCCGTACGCGTGCGACGAGTTCGGCGTCCGATCGAGGTGCGGATGAACCAGTCAAGGCAGGACCTCCGGGCCCGGTGCACAGAAGAACCCTCAAGGTGACGCCGTTCCGTCAGGGTGTCAACGCCCGTTCCGGGCCAGGTTGTTGCAGTGGCGGTCGGGACGCCTGGCGTCAGCTATACATCGGATGAGTCAAGGCTTGATGACCGGTTGCTGGTGGGGGAGGAGTGATCGGCTGGTTCGATCAGTACTCGAAATTGCACGAGATTCGCATCTTGTTGAAGTCATTGACAGGCGCACATGAGCCTCCTAGGTTCCCGATACACCCGATGTATCGATGATCCGTCAGGTCTGGAGGACGACGATGACCTCAGAGCCGGGGCAGCCCTCGCAGGTTGCCCGAAGAGCCGTGATCGGTACCGCGCTGGGTGGAGTGGCGACGGCCGCTTTACCCGGGACGGCCCACGCCGAACAGTCCGCCCGCACCGAAAGCGGCGGCAAGCGCCCCTGGACGCTCCACGACACCATGACCACCGACAAGGCCTGGGCCGCATTCCTGCGCGGCCAGGACCTGTTGTGGACCAGACTGCCCACCCTCTGGTACGAGGGCCCCTTCCTCGGTGACGGCCTGCTCGGCAGCATGATCTACCAGGAGCCCGGCACCAATCTGATCCGCTTCACCGTCCAGCACGGCGAAGTCCAGGACCACCGAACCGAGTTCGGCAGCGGCTGGGGCACCTGCCGACTTCCCGTCGGCCACCTCACCCTCGAACCGGTCGGCACCATCACCGCCGTCGACTGGCGACTGAGTCTGTGGAACGCCGAACTCACCGGCACCGTCACCACCACCGCCGGCACTCTCACCCTCGCCGCCCTCATCCACGACGAGGTCCTGGCCGTCCGCGTGACGGCCGACGGCGGCGAACGGGCCACCTGGACCTTCCACCCCGAGGAGGCCATCAGCCCTCGCAAGATCAGCGAGGCGCCGCCCGCCGGCTACACCGCCAACCCGCCCTGGACCACCCGCGCCACCGGCGACGGCACCGAGCAGGTCCTGCAACCCCTCACCGGCGGCGGCCAGACCGCCACGGCCCACCGCCGGACCGGCGACGACCTGCTGCTCAGCGTCGGTCACAGTCACCCGTCCGACACCGCCGCGGAGGCCGACTCACTGCGCAACCTGGGGCGCGCGAAGTCGTACAAGGCGCTCAGGCAACGGCACCTCCAGTGGTGGCACGCCTTCTACCGCAAGAGCTTCGTGTCGTTCCCCGACCAGCGGCTGCAGAGCTTCCACTGGATCCAGCTGTACAAGGTCGCCTCCGCGAGCCGCGCCGGCGGCCCCGTGATGGCCACCTCGGGGCCCTGGCTGGAGCCCACCCCCTGGCCCGCGGTCTGGTGGAACCTCAACGTCCAACTGGAGTACTGGCTCATCCACGGCTTCAACCACCCCGAACTGGACTCCCTCGCCACCACGCTGCGCCAGAACCAGGAACAGCTCATCGCGAACGTGCCCGCCGCCTACCGCGCCGACAGCTCAGGCGTCGGCCGCAGCTCCGACATGTTCGCCAACCGCGGCGTGGGCCGGCCCGGCACCGGCGCCGAGACCGGCGACCTCACCTGGGCCCTGCACAACGTGTGGCTGTCCTACCGCCACTCCATGGACAAGTCCCTGCTGCGCGACACGGTGTACCCGGTGCTGCGCCGGGCCATCAACTACTACCTGCACTTCCTCACCCCGGGCAGCGACGGCAAGCTCCACCTGCCGAGCACGCTCTCGCCCGAATACCCCGTCGTGCCGCCGCAGGACACCAACTACGACCTGGCGCTGATCCGCTGGGGCTGCCAGACGCTCATCGAGTCCTCCGAACTGCTCGGCGTGGACGACGAGTTGAAGCCGCGCTGGCAGGAGGTGCTGGCCAAGCTCACGCCGTACCCGGTCGACGACAACGGCTTCATGATCGGCGCCGACACCCCGTACGCGCAGTCCCACCGGCACTACTCGCACCTGCTGATGGTGTACCCGCTGTACCTCGTCAACTGGGACCAGCCCGAGAGCCGCGACCTGATCACGAAGTCCATCGTCCACTGGCACGCGCTGACCGGCTCCCACCGCGGCTACAGCTACACCGGTGCCGCCTCGATGTACGCGATGGCCGGCGACGGCGACACCGCGATCACCTACCTGCGCAAGTTCTTCGACCCGACCACGCGCTACCCCTGCCGCCCCAACACCCACTACACCGAGGCGGGTCCGGTCATCGAGACCCCGCTGTCCGCCTCACAGTCCCTGCACGACATGTTCTGCCAGAGCTGGGGCGGAGTGATCCGCGTCTTCCCGGCCGTCCCGGCCGCCTGGAAGGACCTCACCCTGCACGACTTCCGCACCCAGGGCGCCTTCCTGGTCACCGCCGTCCGCAAGGCGGGGAAGACCCGGTTCATCAGGATCAGGAGTCTGGCGGGGGAGCCCCTCCGGCTCCGCCACGGTCTCACCGGCAGCCTCACCGTGCTGCTGGACGACGGCACCCCGGCCCGTACCCACGACCTCGGCGGCGGCACTCTCGCCATCGACCTGCCGCGCGGCCGCGAGGTGCTGGTCCACTCCGGTACCCGCCCCGACCTGAGCATCGCGCCCGTCGCCGTCAGCGAGCCGGGACCGGCGTGGGGCCTGCCGTAAAGGGCCGCACACTTCGGAGGGATTCCATGGCTGTTCCGATCAGAACGGCGGTCGCCGCGCTCTGCGCCTCGCTGGCGGCCGCACTCCTCACCGCGATCCCGGCACGGGCCGACCAGCATGTCCCGCGCGACCATGCCTGGTCCGTGTCCACGGGAACACACGCGCCCCGCGCACAGGTCACCCTCGACGACGCCACCGGCACGCTGACCCTCGCGGTGTCCCGAAACGGCCGTACGGTCATCGAACCGTCCCCCGTGGGAATCGTCACCGAACAGGCCGACCTGTCAAAGGACTTGCGTTTCCTGCACGACAAGAACCGTACGGTGCTGGAGCGTTACCGTACGAAGTCCGGCAAACGCCTGGACCGCCACGTCCGCATGAACGAGACCCGGCTGTCCTTCGCCACCAACGCGGGCGCCCGACTCGACCTCGTCGTCCGTGCCTCCGCCGACGGTGTCGCCTACCGATACGTCCTGCCCGCCGCATCCGGTGACGTCCTCGGCGAGACCTCCGCCTTCAACCTCCCGCCGGACGCGCGCGCATGGCTAGGCACCTACCGGGTCGACAACGAGGGCCAGTTCGCCCAGTACACCGCCGCGACGGCCCCCACCGCCGACTACTCCGACCAGGCACTGTTCGCGACCGACGGCGGCTACACACTGCTCGCCGAGTCTGCGGTCAGCGGCACGTACTCCGGCGCCCGCCTCGCGCACCAGCAGGGCTCAGGCACCTACCGCATCAAGCTCGCCGACGACCGCGTCACCTCCACCGGCGCCCTGGCCACCCCGTGGCGGGCCATGATCACCGGCGACCTCGCGACCGTCACCCGCTCCACCTTCACCGACGACCTCGCCCCCGCCTCCAAGGTCCGCGACACCTCCTGGATCAAACCCGGCACCGTCCTGTGGACCTGGCTCGCGGGCGGCAGGGAAGCCGGTCAGAGCCTCGCCGCGCAGAAGGCGTACGTCGACTACGCGGCCGAACGCCACTGGCCGTACGAGGCAGTCGACGCCGGCTGGTACTACCGGCCGGGGGAGTGGGACGTCACCGATCCCGACTGGCAGACCGACAGCTGGATGCCGGAACTCGCCCAGTACGCCCGCGCCAAGGGCGTCGGCATCATCGTCTGGATCCACCAGCGCGACCTCGACACCGCCGCCGAACGCGCCCAGTGGCTGCCCACCCTGGAGAAGTGGGGCATCAAGGGCGTGAAGATCGACTTCATGAACTCCGAGGCCCAGCCCATGCTCCAGTGGTACGACACGATCCTCGCGGAGACGGCCGCCCACCACCTCATGGTCGACTTCCACGGCTCCACGATCCCCAAGGGCATCCAGCGCACCTGGCCGCAGGTCATGACGCTGGAGGGCGTCGCGGGGGAGGAGAAGCGCACCAACACCGCCGCCCACCTCACCACCCTGCCCTTCACCCGCAACGTCATCGGCTCCATGGACTTCACCCCCGGCGCCTTCCAGCGCGTCGGTCTGCGCCCCAACTCGGACGCGGCCGAGGTCGGCCTCAGCGTCGCCTACGAGTCGGGGCTCCAGATGTTCGCGGGCACGCCACAGTCGTACGACGACCGGCCGCTCGCCCGGGCCTACTTCGACCAGGTCCCCGCAGCCTGGGACGACACGCGACTGCTCGCCGGTGAACCCGGCCAGGAGGCCGTGCTGGCCCGCCGCAGCGGTGACCGCTGGTTCCTCGGCGGTGTCTACGCCGGTGCCGCCCGCACCGGCGAGGTGCCGCTGACCCTCGGTCCGGGTCGGTGGTTGGTCGAGACGATCCGGGACGGTTCCGGTGGACTCGTCCAGGACCGGCAGGTGCTGCGCGGCGGCGACACACTGAGTGTCGACGTCGTGGCGAACGGCGGTTTCGCCGCGCTCGCCTGCCCCTGGCGGGCGGGCGTCACGACCTGTTACCGCTGAGCGCACGGTCGTTCCGGGAGTCGTGTCCGATCGGACACGACTCCCGGACACCGGACTTCCCCACCAGGTCCCGCCGGCGCACCGGCCTCGCTAGTCTGGGCATCGGAGGTGCCCAAGTGGCCGAAAAGGCACGGCAGTTGCAGGATGTTCCCGAGTCCGTGACGTCCACGACCGTCGTCGTGATCGGTGCGGGTCCGGCCGGGATGACCGTCGCCACCCTGCTCCAGCAGAGCGGCATCGACTGCGTCGTACTCGAACGCCGTTCCCGCGACCACGTGGCGCAGCGCCAACGCGCGGGAATCGTCGAGACCCGCGCGGTCCGGATGTTCGACTCCTGGGGGCTGACCGACCGTGTCCTCGGCGGTGTCCCGTACGACGGCATCCTGGAGTTCCGGGTGGACGGCCACAGCCACCTGGTCTCCGACAGCGACGGCTCCGAAGGCCCCGCGGCCCGCCTGTGCCCCCAGCAGGTTCTCGTGCAGAAGCTCACCGCGACCTTCCTGGAGGGCGGCGGCGACCTGCGGTTCGAGGCCGCCGACGTCTCCCTGCACGACCTGGCGGGCGAGCAACCCACCGTCCGCTACCGCGCTCCGGACGGCACGCCTCACGCCATCACCTGCGCTTTCGTGGCCGGCTGCGACGGTGACCGCGGAGTGAGCCGTACGGCCGTCCCCGACGGCGTTCTCACCGCGCACGCCTTCGACCACGGCATCGGCTGGCTCACCGTCCTGGCCGACGCCCCGCCCCCGGCCCACCCCCTGCTGGCCGTCAGCCGACAGGGCTTCGCCGCCCACTTCCCCCGCGGCCCGCACTCCAGCCGCTACTACCTCCAGTGCCCGCCCGACGATCACCCCGACGCCTGGTCGGACACCCGCGTCTGGGACGCCCTGCGCACCAGGCTCGGCGACCCCGCGCTCGCCTCCGGCCCGATCACCGACCGCGAGATCTTCCGGCTCCGCAGCCTCGTCCACGACCCCATGCAGTACGGCCGCCTCTTCCTGGTCGGCGACGCGGCGCACATCGTGTCACCCATGGGCGGCAAGGGCATGAACCTCGCCCTGTACGACGCCGATCTCCTCGCCCGAGCCGTGCGCGACGTCGTCCGGGGCGACGACGACACCGCCCTGCGCGCCTACTCGTCGCGCTGCCTGCGCCGGGTCTGGAACGACCAGGAGTTCTCCCACTGGCTCACCCGGACCCTGCACGACGCGGGCGACGCCGAGCCCTTCCTGCGCAACCTGGCTCGCGCCCGCCTCGACCGTCTCTTCAACTCCCCGGCTGCCGCCGGTGCCTTCGCGGAACTCATGACGGGCCTGGACCCGACCGGCCGCGCGGTCACGGAAAACTTCCCCGGCAACCTTTCCGGCGTCAGCGGCGACTGACGACTCGGAAGGTCCCTCCGCCGGAGGACCGCACGCACCACACAAGGACTCGCTCGTGGCATCTCGTTCGCACCGTTCTTCTGCGCCAGGCAGGCAACGCACCGCTCTCGTCGCCGCTGCCGTCGCGGCCGCCGTCGCCCTCGTTGCGGCTCTGATCGTCGCGTTCGGCCCCGACGACAGGACAGACGCCGGCCCTGTCGCAGCCACGCCCGTCTCCGGCACCCGCGCCACACCCGCTTCCCCTCCGACTCCGACGAAACCGGAGGCGAAGACCACGACGCCCTCCCCGACGGCGTCGGCCCGCAAGGGCAGCCCGACGCCCACCGCATCGCCCAGCCCTTCGGTCACGTCGGCCGCCAACCCGCCACGGAAGGCGTCCGGCGCGGCCCCGCTCGCCGACCGGATCAAGCCCGGCGTCACCTACGACGGGGTGGCCACCTTCTACGACACGGGCAACGGCGACGGTGCGTGCCTGTACGGGCCCACCGCCGACGTCATGACCGCGGCGATGAACCACACCGACTACGAGACGTCCAAGGCCTGCGGGGCGTACATCCTCGTGCACGCCGCGAGCGGCGCCTCCGTCACGGTCCGCATCACCAACGAGTGCCCCCTGCCCTGCGCACCCGGCCAACTCGACCTCAGCCCTCAGGCCTTCGCGAAACTCGCCGCCCCTGTCCAGGGCCGGATCCCGGTCACCTGGAACCTGCTGAGCCCCAGCACCTCCGACACGATCTCGATCCGCTACAAGACCGGATCGAGCCGCTACTGGTGTGCCATCCAGGCGATCGGCCACCGCAACCCGGTGGCCCGACTGGAAGTGCAAACCACCGCGGGCTGGAAGGAGTTGCCCCGCACCGACTACAACTACTTCCTCTCCGAGCAGGGCAGCGGCTGCGGTGGCACGATCAGGATCACCGACATCTACGGCGAACAGCTGGAGATAGCCGGCCTCGGCGTGAAGCCGGACGTGGTCCAGCCGACCCGGGTCCAGTTCGCCGGGCACTGAGAGCTCGGTTCGACCAGCTCGGCATGTGTCCTTGACGAGGGGTGGCCGCGAGGGACCGTTCCGCCGCACGTCACCGTCATGGCGGAACGGTCCTTGCACACGCCTGCGGTAAGGCGAACGTCAGTTGGTGGTGGGGTTGCCGTAGTAGGCGTTGGGTCCGTGTTTGCGGGTGTAGTGGCGGTTGAGGAGGTGGGGTGGGGGTGGGGTGGTGGGTGTCAGGGCGAGGGTGTTGAGGGCGATGTGGGCGACGGCTTCGCAGATGATGGCGTGTTCCAGCGATTTTCGTGGGGTGGTGCCCCAGGTGAAGGGGCCGTGGTGGGCGACGAGGGCGGCGGGGACTTCGATGGCCTTCTGGTCGTCGCTTTCCAGGAGGTCGATGATGACTTGGCCGGTGTTGTATTCGTAGTCCTTCGCGCATTGTTGGGGGGTGAGGTCGGGGGTGACGGGGATGGGGCCGTTGAAGGTGTCGGCGTGGGTGGTGCCCAGGACGGGGATGTCGCGGTGGGCTTGGGCGAAGGCGACGGCGTGGGTGGAGTGGGTGTGGGTGATGCCGCCGATGGAGGGGAAGGCCTGGTAGAGGCTGCGGTGGGTTTCGGTGTCGGTGGAGGGGCGCAGGTCACCGTCGACGACGGTGCCGTCTGAGAGTTGGACGGTGACGAGGTGGTCGAGGGTGAGCTGGTCGTAGGGCACGCCGGAGGGTTTGATGACGAACAGGCCGGCTTCGCGGTCGATGCCGCTGGTGTTGCCCCAGGTGAGGGTGGCCAGGCCGGCTTGGGG
>NZ_JBVIHJ010000012.1:0-104833 GCF_055570355.1 Streptomyces sp. NPDC031225
CGTAGGCGTCCGTCCGGTGCCCACGCAGCCCACAGCACTCGAACAGTCCGCCTGACTACCCGTGCCGTCGGACCGTTCTTAACTCCGGATTAGGTGATGTCACCGACCAGTTTCCGCCCCGGGGCGGCGGCCGTGAAGTCGCGGCCGATCAGGTCGTGAGCGGGCACCGCCTTCTTCGCCGGACGGGTCAGCGACCGGCGCTTGCGCCAGGTGACCCCGGTGATGTCGCGCTCACGCATGATCCGCTCCACTCGCTTGCGGTTGACCCGCCGGTCCAGCCTGCGCAACTCGGCATGGATGCGCGGCACTCCGTAGGTGCACCGGGAGGCGATGTGCAACACGATGATCTCGTGGGCCAGGGCGTCGTCGGCGGCCCGGCGGGTGGCGCGGGCCGGCTCGCCGGCCAGCCAGGCGTAGAAGGAGGACCGGGCCACCTTCAGCAGCCGGCACAGCAGAGCAACAGGGTGGGTGGTCTTCTCCGCCTCGATGAACGCATACACCTCGCTCATCGATCGCTCTCCTTCGCGAAGAAGACCGCCGCTTTTCGCAGCACCTCGATCGTCTCGGCCTGCTCACGGCTTTGGCGCCGCAGCCGGCTCAGCTCTTCCCGCTCCGCGCTCGTCAGCTCACCCGGCGACCCCTGCCCGCGGTCGATCGTGTCCTGCTTGACCCAGTTCCGCAGCCCTTCGGCGCTGACCCCGATCTCCCGAGCCACCTCGGTGACGGTCTTGCCGGAGGACCGGACCAGCGCGACCGCGTCGCGCTTGAACTCCTCCGAGTACCGCCTGCTGCGGTTGCTCTTAGAGGGCGGTATGCGAGTTGGCAGGTGATTTGTCGTCACCTGAACGTGTGGGACTGCGGCATCCCTGCCGGTCGGAGGGCTCGGGCGTGCTGGGCTGAGGACCGTGAGCGAGCGCAAGCCGTACAAGACCGACCTGTCCGACGTGCAGTGGGCGTTGATCGAGCCGGTGATTGTCGCGTGGAAGGCCGCACACCGTTCGGTCAGCGGCCACCAGGGCCGGTACGAGATGCGGGAGATCGTCAACGCGCTCCTCTACCAGGGCCGTACCGGCTGCCAGTGGGACCTGCTCCCGCACGACCTGCCGCCGCGCGGCGCGGTGATGTACTACTTCACCAAGTGGCGCGACGACGGCACCGACCGGACCATCCACGACCTGCTGCGCTGGCAGGTGCGGGAGAGGGCGCGGCGGAAGGCGGACCCGAGCCTGGTGGTGCTCGACACCCAGAGCGTGCACGCGGCGGCCGGGGTGCCCGCGGAGTCGACGGGGTGTGATGCGGCAAAAAAGTACCGGGCCGCAAGCGCGGCCTGGCCGTTGACGTGTTGGGCCTGGCGATCGCGGTGGTGGTGCTCGCCGCGTCCGTGCACGACAACGCCGCCGGCATCGCGCTGCTGGACAAGGTCGCCGCCGACACTGACACCGTGCAGAAGGCCCTGGTCCACCAGGGTTTCAAGAACGCCGTCGTCGCGCACGGGGTGCAGGTCGGCATCGAGGTGGAGATCGTCGAGCGCAACCCGGCACAGACCGGGGTTCGTGCCGATCCTCAAGCGGTGGATCGTGGAGCGCGCCTACGGGATCTTGATGCTGCACCGCAGGCTGGTGCGCGACTACGAGCACCTGCCGCGCAGTTCGGAGTCGCGGGTGTACTGGGCGATGACCGCAGTGATACTGCGCCGACTGACCGGGGCCACCGCTGCAGCCTGGCGCAGCACATGACCGGCGGGGAGCTGACCCTCGGGGCGGTGCTGGCTCGGCTGGAGGAGCGGGAACGCGAGATCGCCGCGCAGGCCGAGACGGCGGGAGAACAGATCGCGCAGCTGACCGCACGGCTGGACGAGCTCGGCAGGGCCGCCGAGGAGGTCCGGATCACCCGCAAGACGCTGCTGGAGCTGCCCGATCCGCAGCCATCCGCGCCGCCGGCACCGAAGCTGCCCGACCATCCGGCCTACCAGCAGATCCTGGCGGTATTCACCGCGGCCGACGCTCCGCTGCGGGCGCGGCAGGTGTGCGAGGCGATGGACCTGGAGATCGCACCCAACAACATCAACAACACCCGCCTCAAACTCAAACGGCTGACCGAACGCGGAATCCTGGTCGAGACCGAGCAGGGCTTGTTCACCCAGCCACGGCCATAGCCGCCCGGCAACCCCGCGGCCAGCCCGCTTGCTCCTCCCGAAAGGGATAAACGGACATCAACTCACGTACCGCCCTCTCAGACGTTGAACCCGAGCGCCCGAAGCTGCTCCCGGCCGTCGTCCGTGATCTTGTCCGGGCCCCACGGCGGCATCCACACCCAGTTGATGCGGAGTTCGTTGACGAGGCCGTCCGTGGCGGACTTGGCCTGGTCCTCGATGACGTCCGTGAGCGGACAGGCCGCGGAGGTCAGGGTCATGTCGATCGTCGCGATGTTCGCGTCGTCGATGTGGATGCCGTAGATCAGGCCGAGGTTGACGACGTCGATGCCCAACTCGGGGTCGACGACGTCGTACAGCGCCTCACGGACTTCCTCTTCCGAGGCCGGCTTCATCTCAAGGGTCTCGCTCATGCCGTCTTCCTTTCGGCGTCGGCTCCCAGCGCCTGGGCCGTCGCGTCCTTCCACGCCATCCAGCTGAGGAGAGCGCACTTGACCCGGGCCGGGTACTTGGAGACACCGGCGAACGCGACCGCGTCCTCCAGCACCTCCTCCATCGCGTCGTCGGGCTCGATACGGCCCTTGGACTGCATCAGTTCCAGGAAGGTCTCCTGGATCCGCTGCGCCTGAGCCAGGTCCTTGCCGACCAGCAGATCGTTCAGGACGGACGCGCTGGCCTGGCTGATCGAGCAGCCCTGGCCCTCGTACGAGACGTCCTCGATCGTCGTGCCGTCGTACTTCACCCGGAGGGTGATCTCGTCGCCGCACGTCGGGTTGACGTGGTGCACCTCGGCGTCGCCGTCCCTGAGACCGCGCCCGTGCGGGTGCTTGTAGTGGTCCAGGATGACTTCCTGGTACATCGAATCAAGCTTCACGTCTCAGCCGCTCCTCAGCCGAAGAAGTTCCGTACGTGCTCCAGCCCCTCGATCAGTGCGTCGATCTCGGCCGGCGTGGAGTACAGATAGAACGACGCTCGCGTGGTCGCGGGAATTCCGTACCGCAGGCAGACCGGCCGCGCGCAGTGGTGGCCGACCCGGACCGCGATGCCCTGCTCGTCGAGGACCTGGCCCACGTCGTGCGGGTGGATGTCGCCGAGCGTGAAGGAGATCGCCGCGCCCCGGTCCTCGGCCGTGGTCGGGCCGATGATCCTGAGGTCGGGGATCTCCGTCAGGCGCTGGACCGCGTACTCGGTCAGCGCGTGCTCATGGGCGAGGATCTTGTCCATGCCGATGGCGTTCAGGTAGTCGATCGCCGCGCCCAGACCGACCGCCTGCGCGACCGGAGGGGTGCCCGCCTCGAACTTGTGGGGCGCCGGGGCATACGTCGACGAGTGCATCGACACGGTCTCGATCATCTCGCCGCCGCCGAGGAACGGGGGCAGGTCCTCCAGGAGTTCCTGGCGGCCCCACAGCACGCCGATGCCCGTCGGACCGCACATCTTGTGACCGGTGAAGGCCACGAAGTCGGCCTGGAGGGCCTGTACGTCCAGCGGCATGTGCGGCGCGGCCTGTGAGGCGTCGATGCAGACCAGGGCGCCGACCTCCTGCGCCCGGCGCACTATCGCCTCGACCGGGTTGACCGTGCCCAGGATGTTGGACACCAGCACGAAGGAGACGATCTTCGTCTTCTCCGTGATGATCTCGTCGATGTTGGACAGGTCGAGACGGCCGTCGTCGGTGAGGCCGAACCACTTCAGCTTCGCGCCGGTGCGCTGCGCGAGCAGCTGCCACGGCACGATGTTGGAGTGGTGCTCCATCTCCGTGATGACGATCTCGGTCTCGTCGTCCACGCGGTAGGGCTCGTCGGCCCAGCCCAGCATGTTGGCCACGAGGTTGAGCGATTCGGAGGCGTTCTTGGTGAAGATCACCTCGTCGCGGCTGGGCGCGTTGATGAACGCGGCGACCTTGTCGCGCGCGCCCTCGTACAGCGCCGTGGCCTCCTCGGCGAGCACATGCACACCGCGGTGGACGTTGGCGTTGTAGCGCTCGTAGTACTCACTCAGGGCGTCCAGTACCTGGCGCGGCTTCTGCGAGGTCGCCGCGTTGTCCAGGTAGACGAGCTTCCGGTCGTCGTGGACCATGCGGTCCAGGATCGGGAAGTCCTTGCGGATCGCCTCTGTGTCGAGGAGGCCCGGCAGCTGTGTCACTCGGATGCGCCACCCTTCGTGTAAGCCTCGTAGCCCTCGTTCTCCAGCTTGTCGGCGAGCTCGGCGCCGCCGGACTCGACGATCCTGCCGCCTGAGAAGACGTGCACGTGGTCGGGCTTGATGTAGCGCAGGATGCGCGTGTAGTGCGTGATCAGCAGGGTGCCGACCTCGCCGGTCTCGCGGACGCGGTTGACGCCTTCGGAGACCACCCGGAGCGCGTCGACGTCGAGGCCGGAGTCGGTCTCGTCGAGGATCGCGATCTTGGGCTTGAGCAGTTCGAGCTGGAGGATCTCGTGGCGCTTCTTCTCGCCGCCGGAGAAGCCCTCGTTGACGTTGCGCTCGGCGAAGGCGGGGTCCATGTGGAGACGCTGCATGGTCTCCTTGACCTCCTTCACCCAGGTGCGCAGCTTGGGGGCCTCGCCGCGGATGGCGGTGGCGGAGGTGCGCAGGAAGTTGGAGACCGAGACGCCGGGGATCTCGACCGGGTACTGCATGGCCAGGAACAGGCCCGCGCGGGCGCGCTCGTCGACCTCCATCTCCAGGACGTTCTCGCCGTCGAGGGTGACGGTGCCGCCGGTGACGGTGTACTTCGGGTGACCCGCGAGCGAGTAGGCGAGGGTCGACTTGCCGGAGCCGTTGGGGCCCATGATGGCGTGCGTCTCGCCCTGCTTCACGGTCAGGTCGACGCCCTTGAGGATCTCCTTCGTGGCGTTGTCGGCCTCGACGGTGACGTGCAGGTCGTGGATTTCAAGCGTTGCCATGGGTACCTCAGGACTCCTGGTTGAGGGAGACGAGAACGTCGTCCCCTTCGATCTTTACGGGGTATACGGGGACGGGGCGCGTCGCGGGCAGGCCGGACGGCTTGCCGGTTCTGAGGTCGAACGCGGAGCCGTGCAGCCAGCACTCGATCTGGCAGTCCTCCACCTCGCCCTCGGAGAGCGAGACGTTCGCGTGGGAGCAGATGTCGTTGATCGCGAACACCTCTCCCTCGGTACGGACGACCGAGACCGGCGTGCCGTCGAGTTCCACCCGCTTCGGGGTGTCCTCCTCCAGCTCGCTCAGCCCGCAGGCGCGTAGGTAGGCCATCAGACGGTGGCCTCCAGCTCCTCGTCGATCTTCACGAGAAGGCGCTCTTCGATGTCGGCGACGCCGATCTGCTGGACCAGTTCGGCGAAGAAGCCGCGGACCACCAGGCGCCGGGCCTCGTCGGCCGGGATGCCGCGGGCCATCAGGTAGAAGAGCTGCTCGTCGTCGAAGCGGCCGGTCGCACTCGCGTGCCCCGCTCCGACGATCTCGCCGGTCTCGATCTCCAGGTTCGGC
This sequence comes from Streptomyces sp. NPDC031225, assembly GCF_055570355.1. NCBI lineage: Bacteria > Bacillati > Actinomycetota > Actinomycetes > Kitasatosporales > Streptomycetaceae > Streptomyces > Streptomyces sp. NPDC031225. Next base: position 5,618 of record NZ_JBVIHJ010000012.1, read on the forward strand.
ACGGAGTCGACCCGGGCGCCGTCGGTCAGCACCAGGTTGCGGTTCATCTCGTACGTGTCGGTGCCCTCGGCCTTGGCCTCGATGAGCACGTCGCCGATCCACACGGCGTGCGCGCCTTCGCCCTGGAGCGCGCCCTTGTAGACGACGTTCGACTTACAGTGCGGGGCGTTGTGGTCGACCAGGAGGCGGTGCTCCTGGTGCTGGCCCTTGTCGGTGAAGTAGAGCCCGAACAGCTCGGCCTCGCCACCGGGTCCGGCGTAGGAGACGCGCGGGTTCAGCCGTACGAGGTCACCGCCGAAGGTGACGACGACCGACTTGAAGGACGCGTCCCGGCCGACGAGGGCGTTGTGCTGCGCCACGTGGACGGCCTTGTCGTCCCAGTCCTGGACGGAGACGACGGTCAGCTTGGCGCCGTCACCGAGCACGTACTCGACGTTGGCGGCGAGCACGGCGTCACCGGTGTGGTCGATGACGACCACGGCCTCGGCGAAGGCGCCCAGCTCGATCACCTGGTGACCGAAGGCGGTGCCGCCCTCGCCGTGCACGGCGATCCGGACGGGCTCGGTGAGGACCGTCTCCTTGGGGACGGTGATCACGCCGGCCTTCTCGAACGCGGAGTACGCCTGGGCGGCGACGCGGTCCACCGGGGTGCCGGCCCTGCCGAGGCGCGCGTCGTCACGGCCTACGGCCTCGACGATGACGCCCTCGGGGGCCTGGACGTCGACCTTCACGCCGTCGCCGCCGGCGATCGCGGTGCCGTCGTGCAGCCCGCGCAGGCGCTCCAGCGGGGTGAACCGCCACTCCTCCTCGCGTCCGTGCGGGACCGGGAAGTCCGCCACGTCGAAGGACGGGGGCGCGCTCATGCGCGTGGCGACGGTCGACTCGGCGGCCACCGCGATCGAGCCTGCGGTGGTGCTGCCCACCGGTGGGGGTCCCCCCGCACGAGTGGATTCGAGTGTGGGGGCGTTCTGAGCCTCAGCCATGGCTGTCGGTCTGCTCTCTTCCTACGTCAAGAAATCTTCGGGCTTCAGGGGGGCGGGTCAGCCGACCGCACCCTCCATCTGCAGCTCGATCAGCCGGTTGAGTTCGAGGGCGTACTCCATGGGCAGCTCCTTCGCGATGGGCTCGACGAAGCCGCGCACGATCATCGCCATCGCCTCGAACTCGCTCAGACCACGGCTCATCAGGTAGAAGAGCTGGTCGTCGGAGACCTTGGAGACGGTCGCCTCGTGGCCCATGGACACGTCGTCCTCGCGGACGTCCACGTAGGGGTACGTGTCGGAGCGGGAGATGGTGTCGACGAGCAGCGCGTCGCACAGCACGTTGGACTTGGAGCCGTGGGCGCCCTCGGCGATCTCGACGAGACCGCGGTAGGAGGTACGGCCGCCGCCTCGCGCCACCGACTTGGAGACGATGTTGGAGGAGGTGTTCGGCGCCATGTGGACCATCTTGGAGCCGGCGTCCTGGTGCTGGCCCTCGCCCGCGAAGGCGATGGAGAGGGTCTCGCCCTTGGCGTGCTCGCCCATCAGGTAGACGGCCGGGTACTTCATGGTGACCTTGGAGCCGATGTTGCCGTCGATCCACTCCATGGTCGCGCCCTCGTACGCCACGGCGCGCTTGGTGACCAGGTTGTAGACGTTGTTCGACCAGTTCTGGATGGTCGTGTAACGGCAGCGGGCGTTCTTCTTGACGATGATCTCGACGACCGCGGAGTGCAGCGAGTCCGACTTGTAGATCGGCGCCGTACAACCCTCGACGTAGTGCACGTAGGCACCCTCGTCGACGATGATCAGGGTCCGCTCGAACTGGCCCATGTTCTCGGTGTTGATGCGGAAGTAGGCCTGGAGCGGGATCTCGACGTGCACACCCTTCGGCACGTAGATGAAGGAACCGCCCGACCACACCGCGGTGTTCAGCGACGCGAACTTGTTGTCGCCGACCGGGATGACGGTGCCGAAGTACTCCTTGAAGAGCTCCGGGTGCTCCTTCAGCGCGGTGTCGGTGTCGAGGAAGATGACGCCCTGCTCCTCCAGGTCCTCGCGGATCTGGTGGTAGACGACCTCCGACTCGTACTGGGCGGCGACACCGGCGACGAGGCGCTGCTTCTCGGCCTCCGGGATGCCCAGCCTGTCGTAGGTGTTCTTGATGTCCTCGGGCAGGTCCTCCCAGGACTCCGCCTGCTTCTCCGTGGAGCGCACGAAGTACTTGATGTTGTCGAAGTCGATGCCCGACAGGTCCGAGCCCCAGTTGGGCATGGGCTTCTTGTCGAACAGCCGCAGGCCCTTGAGGCGCAGCTTCGTCATCCACTCCGGCTCGGACTTCTTGGCGGAGATGTCCTTGACGACGTCCTCGTTGATACCGCGCTTCGCAGAGGCGCCGGCGGTGTCGGAGTCGGCCCAGCCGTATTCGTACGTGCCCAGGCCCTCGAGCTCAGGGTGGGCAGTCTCCGTGGGGAGAGTCATGCGGGGTTCCTCCCGGCCGTGCTTGCAGATGCGTTAAGGGTGTTCTTGGAAATCTTGGGGATGAACGTCGTGCAGACGCCGTCGCCGTGGGCGATGGTCGCGAGCCGCTGGACGTGCGTGCCGAGGAGCTGGGAAAAGATCTCCGTCTCGGCGTCGCACAGCTGCGGGAACTTCTCCGCGACATGGGCCACCGGGCAGTGGTGCTGGCAGAGCTGCTCGCCGACCGGTGCGCTGCGCGCCGTAGCAGCGTACCCGTCCGCGCTCAGCGCCTTGGCCAGGGCTTCGGTGCGGTCCTCGGGGGCGGCGGCCTCGACGGCCTCGCGGTACCCGGCGGCCTGTTCCGTGATCCGCGCGCGGGCGAAGGCGACGACCGCCTCGTCCCCGCCGAACCGCTCCTGGATCCAGCGCAGGGCGTCCGCGGCGAGTTTGTCGTAGGACTGGTCGAAGGCGTCCCGGCCGCAGTCGGTGAGCGCGAAGACCTTGGCGGGACGGCCACGCGTCCGCGCGCCGTAGACCCGCTGCTCGCGTGCCTCCACGACGTCGTCGGCCACCAGCGCGTCCAGATGGCGTCGTACGGCCGCATGGGTCAGGCCCAGCCGTCCGGCCAGCTCGGCGACGGTCGAGGGGCCGTGGTCCAGGATGGATCGCGCGACGCGGTTGCGGGTGGACCGCTCACCGGTCGCGAGCTCCTCCTGCGGGGCCCCCGTGGGGGTCTCCCGAGCCTCGCCGACGTTTTTCACAACGCCATTGTTGCGTAATTCCTCAGGACCAGGCAACCCGCGTCCCGTCCACCGGACGGTGCCTTGCATCACTTAGGCATCCCTAACCTGACCTGCGGGAACGATCTTTGATCGATCAAAGCGGTGGCGTTTCGGCGGCCGGTCCTGGACACTCCGTAAGCATGCCGAAACCCCCTCCCACCGGCCCTCTTGTCACCCGCGGCACCATCGCCTCCGAGCTGCGTGAGCTGGGTGTCCGCAGCGGCGAGACCCTGCTCGTGCACTCCTCCCTCAACTCCCTCGGCTGGGTCTGCGGAGGCCCCGTCGCGGTGGTCCAGGGCCTGCTCGACGTCCTGGCTCCGGACGGCACCCTGGTGGTCCCCACCCAGACCGGCGACCTCTCGGACCCGGCTCTGTGGAGCAATCCGCCGGTGCCCGAGGAGTGGTGGGACACCATCCGGACGGCCATGCCCGCCTACGACCCCCTCGTCACGCCCTCGCGCGGTGTCGGCGTGCTCCCGGAGACCGTCCGCACCTGGCCCGGCGCCCTGCGCAGCGCGCACCCGCAGACCTCCTTCGCGGCGATCGGCGCCCGCGCGCGCGAAGTCGTCGACGGCCACGCCCTCGACTGCCGCCTGGGCGAGCACAGCCCGCTCGCCCGTCTGGAGGAGATGCACGCACGCGTGCTGCTCCTCGGCGCGGGCTACGACACGTGCACGAGCTTCCATCTCGCCGAGTACCGCGTCCCGACCCCACTGGTGCGGGTCGGCCGCCCGGGGCCGGCCGGCTGGGAGGTGGTGACGGAGGTGTCGATCACCTCCGACCGCTTCGACGAACTGGGCTACGACTTCGAGCGTGACCGGGGGTCCGTCGTCGTACGGGGAAAGGTGGGCGCGGCCGATGTGCGGCTGTTCCCGGTGGCGGACGCGGTGCGCTACGCGCAGCGGTGGCTGACGCTGCACCGCTCGCGGGAGGACGTGCCCGGGACTTCCCTCGGCGTGGACCCGGGTGGAGATCCTGCACCCGGCCGTCTGCGGCGCGAGCGGCGAACCTAGACTCGGGCCCATGCGAAGTGAGCCCGTGGTCCAGGTCCACGCCCTGGTGAAGCGGTACGGCACGAAGACCGCCGTGGACGGCCTCGACCTGGTGGCCCGGGCGGGCGTGACCGCCGTACTCGGGCCCAACGGCGCGGGCAAGACGACGACCGTCGAGACCTGCGAGGGATACCGCACAGCGGACTCCGGCACGGTGCGCGTCCTGGGTCTCGACCCGGTGCGGCAGGCCCGTGAACTGCACCCCCGGATCGGGGTGATGCTCCAGTCCGGCGGTGTGTACTCCAGTGCCCGGGCCGACGAGATGCTGCGGCACGTGGCCCGGCTGCACGCGCACCCGCTGGACGTGGACGCGCTGATCGAGCGCCTGGGCCTCGGCGGCTGCGGCAGGACCACGTACCGCCGCCTCTCCGGCGGCCAGCAGCAGCGCCTGGCGCTGGCCATGGCGGTCGTGGGGCGCCCGGAACTGGTGTTCCTGGACGAGCCGACCGCCGGCCTCGATCCCCAGGCCCGCCGTGCCACCTGGGACCTGGTCCGCGACCTGCGCGCGGACGGCGTCTCGGTCATCCTCACCACGCACCACATGGACGAGGCCGAGCAGCTCGCCGACGACGTGGCGATCATCGACGGCGGCCGGGTCATCGCCCAGGGCACACCGGAGGAGCTGTGCCGCGGCGGCGCCGAGAACACCCTGCGCTTCATGGGCCGCCCGGGCCTGGACGTGGGGTCCCTGCTCAAGGCGCTCCCGGCGGACTGCACGGCGGTCGAGCTGACCCCCGGCTCCTACCGGGTCGGCGGCAAGGTCGACCCGCAGCTGCTCGCGACGGTGACGTCGTGGTGTGCGCAGCACGGGGTGATGCCGGAGAGGATCTCGGTCGAACGGCACACGCTGGAAGACGTATTCCTGGAGCTCACGGGCAAGGAGCTGCGCTCATGATGTCGGCCCGCACAAGGATCTGCCGGGGGTCCGAGGCTTGTCCCCCGGCACGACACGGCCTGGAGCTCACGGGTAAGGAGCCGCGCGCGTGACGGCCACCGGTCTCTACACGCCGAAGCCGGGTGCGGCACCCCTGGGACGCATGATCGCGACCCAGGCCGCCCTGGAGACGAAGATGCTGCTGCGCAACGGCGAGCAGCTCCTGCTGACGGTGGTGATCCCGACCCTGCTCCTGGTCCTGTTCAGCTCGGTGGACATCGTCGACACGGGCGCGGGCAAGGCGGTGGACTTCCTCGCCCCCGGCGTCCTCGCCCTCGCGGTCATGTCCACGGCGTTCACGGGCCAGGCCATCGCCACGGGCTTCGAGCGCCGCTACGGCGTCCTGAAGCGCCTGGCGTCCTCGCCGCTCCCCCGCTGGGGCCTGATGACGGCGAAGACGGCGTCGGTGCTGGTCACGGAGATCCTGCAAGTGCTGTTGCTGACGGTGATCGCCCTTGCCCTGGGCTGGAACCCGCACGGCAACCCGCTCGCCGTCCTCCTGCTCCTGCTCCTGGGCACGGCGGCCTTCTCCGGCCTGGGCCTGCTGATGGCGGGAACGCTGAAGGCGGAAGCCACCCTGGCCGCCGCCAACCTGGTGTTCCTGCTCCTGCTGGTCGGCGGCGGAGTCATCGTCCCCCTGGACAAGTTCCCCCAGGGCGCCCAGGACGTCCTCGGCCTGCTGCCCATCTCGGCCCTCTCGGACGGCCTGCGGGACGTGCTGCAGCACGGGGCCGGGATGCCGTGGGGCGATCTGGGGATCCTGGCGGTGTGGGGGGTTGTGGGGCTGGCTGCGGCGGGGCGGTTCTTCCGGTGGGAGTGAGCCGGGGTCAGCGGACCCACATCTGGGACACGATCGGGCCGAAGGCCGGCGTCGCCTGATAGTTGCCGAGGCGGGTGGACGTGAAGGCCACCTGCTTGAAGTTCACCACGGGCAGCCAGAGCGCCTCGTCGATGACCCTCCGGTCGATCCGGGCCCACAGCTGCCGCGCTCTGCCGGGATCGACGTGCTCGGCAGCCTGCGCCGTGTCGACGAGCCGGTCGAAGGACGGAGAGCAGTACTCGGCGTAGTTCACGGTGCCGGGACCGTCGGCGGGCCTGAAGCCGTCACAGGTGAGGAGGGGCGTGAAGTAGGTGCCCGAGGACGGATAGTCGGGCAGCCACCCATGGAACATCAGCTGGGCCCGGGTCCGTGAGTCCCCCACCGTGCTCCAGTAGCGGTCGTCCTCAGGCAGGACGTGCAGGGTGGCCCGGTAGCCGAGTTCGTCCAGGAAGTCCACGAGGTAGACGGCGGCGCGGCGGGCCGACTCCATGCTCCAGGTCCACACTCCCACCGGCATGCCCCGGGTGCCCGACTCCGCGATCAGCTTCCTGGCCCTGGCAAGATCGGGCCCGTGCCACACACCGTCCGCGCCCGGTTCCCGCGTGTACGGGCAGTACGGCTGATAACCGGGAAAGCCCTTGGGCAGGGACTGGCAGGTGGGGGACACGATCTGGAGCCCGCCCATCAGGTCCACCAGCCGGTCGCGGTCCACGGCGTAGGACAGCGCCTGCCTGACCCGCCGGTCGTCGAAGGGCGGCACCCTCGTGTTGAACGTCTCGTACACCGTGAAGAACGAGGAGCTCGTGTGCAGCCGCGTCGGATACCGCACGACGAGCTGCCGCAGGTAGGACGGCTCGGGATCGGTGTTCAGCTGGATCGCCAGGTCCGCCCGCCCGGCGTTCACCTCTGCCACCTGTTGCCGCGTCGACCCGAACGTCCGCCAGCGGATGACGTCGGGATATCCGGCCGGCTGGGCCACATGCGACCACTCCCGGAAAAACGGGTTCCGCTTCAGCGTGAGCTGCTTGCCCTTCCGGTAGTCGGCGACCTGATAGGGGCCGGTCGCGGGCAGCGGGCGGGAGCCGACGTTCCGGTCCGGAACACCGGGAGGCGTCGGCACGACGAACATCGAGAGCTTGTACAGAAACGCCGGGTCCGCCGCGGTGAGGTGGAAGGTCACGGTATGCGTGTCGTCGTCGGTGCTGATCCCGCGCGAGAGGTCGCACCGCTGCGGACGGGCCACACACGCGGCGCCGCCGACGATCCTGGTGAAGTACCCGGGATTGCCTCCGTGAGTGGTCAGAGCCCGCCGGGCGCCCCGCAGAAAGTCGGCCGGTGCGACCCGGCGGCCGTCGGAGTACCGCAGCCCCCGGCGCAGCGGGAACGTGTAGGTGCGCCCGCCGTCGGTGGGGCGCGGGAGTTCGCCGGCCAGGTCCGGTACCAGGGTGAGCTCCGATCCGCCGGGCGACTGGCGCCAGCCCACGAGGTGGTCGTAGGCGACGCTGAGGGCCAGACCGGCCTCCGCGTTGTAGATGCTCGCCGGATCGATGCCGTAGTCGGCGGCACCGCCCCAGCCCAGCACGGTCAGCGTGCCGCCCCGGTGCCCCGGCGCCGCGAGGGCGCGTCCCGCCGCCCACACCGTCCCCCCCGCCAGGGCGAGCCCCCGTGGCGCGCTGCCTGTGGGGATCGTGCGCAACGGCCGGCCCGTACGGGGATCGAGCTGAACTACGGTGGCGTCGTACTCGTTGCTCACCCAGACGCCGTCCGGTCCCGCCACCACGGCACGAGGGCCGTCACCCACCTCCTGGGTGGTGGCCACGCCGGTGCGGGTGTCGATGCGGGAGACGGTGAGCGAGAGTCCGTTGGCGACCCACACCGCCTCCTCGGTGACGGCCACCCCCTGTGGTCCGGCGCCCACCAGGACGGGCCCGCGCGCCTGGGCCGTGCCGGCGTCGACCGGGGTCACCGTGCCGTCGCGGCTGTTGGCGACCCACACGGTCCGCTCACCCACACCGATACCGGCGGGCCTGCCGCCCACCGCGACGGCCTTTCCGGCCCGTCCGGACTTTGTGTCGACCCGCCGGACGGCGTCGTCCCCGCCGAGCGCCACCCACACCCCGGCGGGGCCGGCCGCTATCGCCGAGGGCAGGTTCCCCACGGGCACGATGTCGACGACCCGGTCTGCGGCGGCGTTGATCCGCGAGACCGTGCCGTCCCCGCTGTTGGCCACCCACACGTCGTTGCCGCTCACCGCGACGGCGACGGGGTCCGAGCCGACGGGGATGAGCTGCACGGCACGGGTCTGCGGGTCGATACGGCTGACGGAGTCGTCGCCGTTGTTGGCCACCCACACCGAACCGGCCCCGTACGCCAGCCCGTCCGGGCTCTGCCCGACCGGCACCGGCGTACCGCTCCCGCCGGACACCGCGCCGACGGTGTTGGCGGCCAGTTCCGGGACGACCGGCCGGGGAGCTCCCGCCCCGGAGACGAGACCGGCGCACAGCGCGGCGATCGCCGTGAGTGAGCCGACCGCGGCCGGGACACGCCGACGGCGCGGTCCCCGCACCGTCTTCCGCGTCGGAGAGGCGGCGGCCGGGTCGTGCGCCAGGATCGCCTGATGCACCTGCCGCACCGACTCGTCCGGATCCAGGCCCAGTTCGTCGCGCAGTCTTTCCCGTAGGCGCTGGTAGCAGGCCAGCGCCTCGGCCTGTCGGCCGCACCGGTACAGGGCCAGCATCAGCTGGGCCGACAACCGCTCGCGCAGCGGATGCGCGGCGGCCAACTGCTCCAGTTCACCCACGACGGCCGTATGCCGCCCCAGTGCCAGATCCGCTTCGAGTCGGGCTTCCAGTGCCGCCAGCCGCAACTCCGCCAGCCGGCCGGCCTCCCGCCGTACGAAACCGTGGTCGCCCAGGTCCTCCAGTACCGTGCCCCGCCACAGCGCGAGAGCACTCCGGAGTGTCCTGCCCGCCTCGGCGTACCGACCGGCGTCCAGCGCCTCCCTCCCCTCCCGCAGCCCGGCCTCGAAGCGGGCGGCGTCGGTGGCCAGGGGCCCGGCCTTCAGCAGGTAGCCGTGGTTCCGGCTGACGAGCACCTCGGCCGGGGCACCGCGGATCCGCTCCGGCTCCAGCAGCCGCCGCAGATGGAAGACGTACGTCTGCACCGAGGTGACCGCGCCGTCCGGAGGGTCGCCGTCCCACACCTCGTCGATCAGCCGGTCCGTCGGGACCGCCCGGTTCGACTCGACGACCAACAGGGCGAGCACGGCGCGTTGCCGCGGTCCGCCCAGCGGGAGAGCGGCGCCGGAGCGCTGGACGCGCAGAGGGCCGAGGATGCCGAATTCCGTGGCCGACATGGCACATCGCCCCCGTTCCAAGCCGACGCCAAGGCCCTCCAAGCGCCCACCAAGGAGCGTAGCGACGCAGCGCACTGAAATGTGTCCCAGTTCACACAAATGCCGCTCACCGACGGGATGTTGCGGCCGGAGAGAGAGAAGTGCCATGAACACACGACAGCGCCGGACGTGGCTCGGGCTCACCGCTGTGGCGACGGGGATGGGTTTGTTGACCACGGCGGCGCAGGCGGCGGTGCCTCCCCCGGAGGCGCCACAGGCGCCGGTATCGGGGTACAGCTACGTGTTCAAAGCTGGCGTTCACGACTCCAGCCGGACGCACTCGGTCCTCGCCCGCTGCCCTGCGGGCAGGGTGGCGCTCGGAGGCGGCGTCCGGATCGTGGGCGGCGCGAACCGCGTCCTGCTGCGGGGGTCGTACCCGTGGCGCCACGGATGGGCGGCCGTGGCGCAGGAGCTGGAGCCGCGGGGCGCCGGCAGCGGCACAGGGGCGGCGTGGCACGTGGTGGCCTACGCGGTGTGCGCCAAGGCACCGGCGGGGCTCACGTACGTAGCGCGTACGTCGGCGTACACGTCGCAGGATGTGAAGACGGCGCAGGCGTTCTGTCCCACGGGCAAGAGGCTCCTCGCTCAGGGCGGCAGGATCAACGGCGCCGACTTCGAGGTCGGCGTCAACTCCGTCACCGTCGACACGAGGCTTCTGAAGTCCGCCACGGTGCGCGGCAGCGAAGCAAGGCCCACGGCTGCCCGCTGGTCGGTGACGGCATACGCCGTGTGCACCAACCCGATCGGCCAGACACTCCACGAGAGCTTCTGGAAACCCGTCACCGGCGCGACCCGGTCGCGGACGGCCTCCGTCTTCTGCCCGCGCGGCACCCGGGCCTTCGGTGCCAGTGTGCGCCTGTCCGGGAACGCCGGGGTCCTCAACCGGCTCGCCCTCCTGGAGCTGCGTCCGACCCAGAGGCCGCCCGGAGCTCGGGCGAGCGTGTCCGAACTGGGTTCCGGACTGGCCGCCGGCTGGTACCTCAGGTCCCAGGCGGTCTGCGCCCGTTGACCTCCTGGCGCGCGGATGGCGGGGAACGGGAGCGGGGCACCGGCAGCGGTGTCCCGCTCCTTCCGCGCCCCCTCGTGAAAGCATGCACAAGCGAGCCCCCTACGATGGAAGACGTGCCGAACCTGACCCGCGCCGACGCCGTAGCGGCCGTCCGCAACCCGCTCGCCTTCATCGCCGCACGCTGGACCCCGGCCCCTCGGACGGTTCAGCGGGCTGCTCTCGCCGCGCTCGTCATGGCGGTGGTCATCGTGGTCACCGGCGGTGCGGTGCGGCTGACCGGGTCGGGGCTCGGGTGTCCGACCTGGCCCACGTGCACGGACGACTCCCTGACCACGACCAGCGCGATGGGATTCCACGGCGCCATCGAGTTCGGCAACCGGATGCTGACGTACGTGCTGTGCGCCGCCGTCGGATGGGCGATCATCGCGGCGCGCTCCGAGAAGCCGTACCGGCGCAGCCTGACGCGGCTGGGCTGGGCGCAGTTCTGGATCGTGATGAGCAACGCGATCCTCGGCGGCATCGTCGTGCTCGTCGGGCTCAACCCGTACACCGTCGCGGCCCACTTCGTCGCCACGACGGCCCTGATCACGGTCGCCGCCGTGATGTGGCAGCGCACCCGCGAGGGCGACGAAACACCCCGCCCGCTGGTCGGCAAGCCGGTGCAGCAGCTGGTGTGGTTCTTGGTCGCGGCCGCCGCCCTGCTGATCCTCGTCGGCACGGTCGTGACCGGCGCGGGACCGCACGCCGGTGACTCCAGCGAGGTCGAGCGGATGCCGCTGGACTGGGAGACCGTGAGCAAGGTGCACGCGGTCCTGGCCTGGATCGTGGTGTCGCTGACCTTCGCCCTGTGGTTCATCCTCAAGGCGGTCGACGCCGCCAGGAACCCCCTGGACCGCACCCGCGACCTCTTCCTGGTCCTGCTCTCCCAGGGCGTCATCGGCTACGTCCAGTACTTCACCGACCTCCCCGAGTTCCTGGTCGGCCTGCACATGCTCGGCTCGGCCCTGGTGTGGATCGCGGTGCTCCGGGTGCTGCTGGCCCTGCGCGAGCGGGACGGGGGCGAGCTGCCCGAGGCGCCCGCTCAGCCGTACGCCGCCACCAGCTCGTCGATCGCCGGGCCCAGGTAACTCCGGGCCAGCACTGCCCGGCGTTCCGTCCAGCCTCCGCGCCCGTACGCCCCTGCCCGGCTCACTCCAGCCCGTACAGCCTCCGCGCGTTCCCCGCCGCGATCAGGCCGGCCACCCGCTGCGCGTCCGCCGCCGACCAGGCGCCCTCCGTGACCCAGCCGCCCAGCACCCGGGCCAGCGCCTCACGGAAGAGACGGGCGCCCACCACATGCAGTTCGGGCAGGCTGTGGGCCCCGCTGGAGAAGACGATCTTGCCGAAGGGGGCCAGCTCCAGGATCTCCGCGAGGACGGTCGCCGCACGGGCGCCGGTGCGGACGAGGGCGGCGCCGGAGTCGGCGTAGACGTGCGGGAAGACGCCGGCGAGGTGGGCGGCGTGGCGGTGGTAGGGGTAGCTGTGCAGCAGCACGAGGTCGGTGCCGAGGCCGGCGGTGGCCCGGACGAAGTCGGTGAGCAGGACGGGGTCGGTGCGGTCGATGCGCAGGCCCGGTTCGCCGAGCCCGGCGTGCAGTTGGAGCGGCAGGCCCGAGGCGACCGCGATCCACAGCAGGTGTCGCAGGAGGACGGGGTCGGACAGTTCGCCGCCCACCCGGCGGCCCGCGAGCCACCGGCCCGCCGCGCCCCGCACCTCGCCCGGCCCCGGTGGCTCGGGCGCCAGTGCGAGGCCGTGCCGTACGCCCGCCACCGAGGTGAAGGCCACCGCGTTCACAGCGGCCCCGTGCACCGATTCGGCGAGGTTGGCGAGGAAGGACTCGACGGTCCCGGAGGTGTCGGCGACCTGTTCGGCGAGGAGTTCCAGGCGGACGATCTCGCGGGTCTCGGCGGCCGCCGCGGAGGCCAGCTCGGTGGGTCCCGTGAGGTCGCCGGGCAGTCCGGTGTCGACCAGATAGGTCGTGATCCCGCTGCCGCGCAGCAGCCTGCGGCCCGTTTCCAGTACGCCCAGTTCACGGCGCCGGGCCAGATAGCGGGCGGGCGGGCAGTGCGGTTCCAGGCCGAGCAGCGGCGGACACCAGCGTCGTAAGGCGAAGCCCGTCTGGGTGTCGAAGAGCGTGGTGCCCGGGGCGGGCGGGCCCTCGGTGCGGGCCAGCTGGGCCTCGAAGGTGCCGAGACCCAGCTCCGTTCTCAGTACGCCGTGGCAGTACTGGTCCACGAGGGACGGCGTTTCGATCATCCGGGCTCCCCGTGTCAGGACCGTGGCGCTGCTCACAGGTCCTAACGGGTGAACCGGGCATCAGGTGTTGCTGTCCCACACCCCGTGCGAAGCGCTCCGCGGGTCGAGCCGTTGCGCCCACGGTGCGGGGACATCGGCCGTCGCGCGACTGCGGGCCCGTCGTGGCTGGTCGCGCCGTTCCCCGCGCCCCTTTGAGGCGCGTTCGATCGGCCCGGGTCCGTCCGTTTCGCCCACGCTGCGCGCGCACCGGCCCTCGCACGGCCGAAGGCCCGTCGTGGCTGGTCGCGCCGTTCCCCGCGCCCCTTTGAGGCGGGTTCGATCGGCCCGGGTCCGTCCGTTTCGCCCACGCTGCGCGCGCACCCGCCCTCGCGCGGCCGCAGGCCCGTCGTGGCCGGTCGCGCCGTTCCCCGCGCCCCTTCGGGCGCGTTCGATCAGCCGTTGCTAGGTCCGCCGACCTGGAGGCCCGCCATCCGGCTCCACTCGTACGGTCCCGTCTTGACCTTAGCGGCGAACTCGCCGTCGAACTCCTCGTGAACAGTGATGCCGGACTTCTCGACGGCCTTCTCGGCGATCTCGTACGAGGGGGCCACCAGGTCGCCCCAGCCGCCGTCCTCGCCCACCAGGACGATCCGGGCACCGCGCTCGCCGATGTGGGCCAGCTGGCCCTCGGCACCGCCGTGCGCCTTGGAGAAGGAGCTGATCTGCTTGGCGAGCCGGGCGACCTTGCGCTCGGCCTTCGCGTCAACCTGCTGCGTCGTGTCTGCCATGACCAGGATGCTACCGATCAGTAGAGGGGGCGACGACGTGACGCTCACCTCAGGAAGGGGTCCACGGCGACGGCCACGAAGAGGATCGACACATAGGTGATCGACCAGTGGAACAGCCGCATCTCCTTGAGCTTGCCGCCCGTCGCCTCGGCCTTGGCGCGGTTCTGGAGCCCGTGCGCCTCCCACAGCCAGAAGCCGCCGGCCAGCAGCGCGACCACCGTGTAGAACCAGCCCGTGTAGCCGAGCACGGTCAGCATCAGCGAGACGGCGACCATCACCCAGCTGTAGATGACGATCTGCCGGGCGACGACCTTGTTGGAGGCGACCACCGGCAGCATCGGCACGCCCACGCGCGCGTAGTCCTCCCGCACCTTCATGGACAGCGGCCAGTAGTGCGGCGGCGTCCAGAAGAACATGACCAGGAAGAGGACGACCGGCGCCCACGACATGGAGTTCGTGACCGAGGACCAGCCGATCAGAACCGGCAGACAGCCCGCGATGCCGCCCCACACGATGTTCTGCGAGGTACGGCGCTTGAGGATCATCGTGTAGACGACGACGTAGAAGAGCAGCGCTCCGAGCGACAGCCAGGCGGACAGCCAGTTGACGGTGAGGCCGAACAGGAGCGTCGAGACGACCGCCAGTGTGATGCCGAAGGCCAGACACTCGCGCGGCGACACCATGCCGGTCACCAGCGGACGCTGCGAGGTGCGGTCCATGAGCGCGTCGATGTCACGGTCGATGTACATGTTCAGCGCGTTGGCGCCGCCCGCGGAGAGATAGCCGCCGAGGCAGGTCAGCAGGACCAGCTTCAGGTCGGGCACACCTTGCTGCGCCAGGAACATCACCGGAACGGTGGTGATGAGCAGCAGCTCGATGATCCGCGGCTTGGTCAGCGCCACGAACGCCTTGACACGGGCCCCGAACGGCCGGTGACGCGGGCTCTCGCTCGCACCGAGTACACCCGCTGGACGGGATTCGACGGCCGTCACGCACACCCCTACAGAGACATCCCAGCAGGCCTCAGCCGTGTGAAGTCCCGGTAAAGGCCCGCGCGTACCACGCCACTGTAGACGTTGCCCATACCCCGACATTCGCGGGGGTCGGGTCGTGTCCGAGGACACCCCCGGAAGAGCTCGGCGTCACTCGGTTGAGCACTCCGATGAGCAGGTCCGTATTCAGTTGCCGAATGCGTTCCGGGCCAGTCGGGAGGCGGATCACCGACAGGCCCGGCAGTCTGGAATGACTCGAAAAAACGCACGTACTTGCGGGGGTAGGCTCGACAAAGACCGGGCGTCCCGTGCACCGGCATTCGACATGCGTGACATGTGGAGAGGAGCCCTGACCCAGGGTGAGCACCAAGCCGACCACCACAGACCTCGAGTGGACCGAGCTGGACCAGCGGGCCGTCGACACCGCCCGAGTCCTGGCCGCCGACGCCGTACAGAAGGTCGGCAACGGCCATCCCGGTACGGCGATGAGCCTGGCCCCCGCCGCGTACACCCTCTTCCAGAAGGTGATGCGGCACGATCCGGCCGACCCGGAGTGGGTCGGGCGCGACCGCTTCGTGCTGTCCGCCGGCCACTCGTCCCTGACCCTCTACACCCAGCTCTACCTGGCCGGTTTCGGCCTGGAGCTGGACGACCTGAAGGCGTTCAGGACCTGGGGTTCCAAGACCCCCGGCCACCCGGAGTACGGCCACACCAAGGGCGTCGAGACCACGACGGGACCGCTCGGCCAGGGTGTCGCCAACGCGGTGGGCATGGCGATGGCCGCCCGCTACGAGCGCGGCCTGTTCGACCCGGAGGCCCCGGCCGGCGAGTCGCCGTTCGACCACTTCGTCTTCGCCGTCGCCGGTGACGGCTGCCTCCAGGAGGGCATCTCCGCGGAGGCGTCCTCGCTGGCCGGCCACCAGCGGCTCGGCAACCTGGTCCTGCTGTGGGACGACAACCACATCTCGATCGAGGGCGACACCGAGACGGCCGTGTCCGAGGACACCGTCAAGCGGTACGAGGCGTACGGCTGGCACGTCCAGCGGGTCGCCCCGAAGCCGGACGGCGACCTCGACCCGCACGCCCTCTACGACGCGATCGAGGCCGCGAAGCGGGTGACGGACCGCCCGTCCTTCATCGCGATGCGTTCGATCATCGCCTGGCCCGCCCCGAACGCGCAGAACACCGAGGCCGCGCACGGCTCGGCGCTCGGCGACGACGAGGTCGCGGCCACCAAGCGGGTGCTGGGCTTCGACCCGGAGCAGTCCTTCGAGGTCTCGGACGCCGTCCTGAACCACACCCGCGAGGCGCTGGAGCGCGGCCGTCAGGCCAAGGCGGAGTGGGAGAAGTCGTTCCAGGAATGGCGCAACAACAACGCCGAGCGCGCCGCCGAGTTCGACCGCATCGCCGCGGGTGAACTGCCCAAGGGCTGGGAGGAGAAGCTCCCGGTCTTCGAGCCGGGCAAGGGTGTCGCCACGCGTGCCGCGTCCGGCAAGGTCCTGCAGGCCCTCGGCGCCGTGATCCCCGAGCTGTGGGGCGGCTCAGCCGACCTCGCGGGCTCGAACAACACGACGATCGACAAGGACAGTTCGTTCCTCCCTGCGGACAACCCGCTGCCGGAGGCGGACCCGTACGGCCGCACGATCCACTTCGGCATCCGCGAGCACTCCATGGCCGCGGAGATGAACGGCATCGCGCTGCACGGCAACACCCGTATCTACGGCGGTACGTTCCTCGTCTTCTCCGACTACATGCGCAACGCGGTGCGGCTCTCGGCGTTGATGCACCTGCCGGTGACGTACGTGTGGACGCACGACTCGATCGGTCTCGGCGAGGACGGCCCCACCCACCAGCCGGTCGAGCACGTCGCCGCGCTGCGCGCGATCCCGGGCCTGAACGTGGTCCGCCCGGCGGACGCCAACGAGACCGCGATCGCCTGGCGCGAGATCCTCCGGCGCTACACGAAGGTCTTCGGCAAGGGTGCCCCGCACGGCCTGGCGCTGACCCGTCAGGGCGTGCCGACGTACGCGCCCAACGAGGATGCTGCGAAGGGCGGTTACGTCCTCTTCGAGGCGTCCGGCGGCGCTCCCGAGGTCATCCTCATCGCCACCGGTTCCGAGGTGCACGTCGCCGTCGAGGCCCGCGAGCAGCTCGAAGCCGACGGTGTGCCGACGCGAGTCGTCTCCATGCCGTCCGTGGAGTGGTTCGAGGAGCAGGACCAGGGGTACCGGGACAGCGTCCTGCCCCCGGCCGTGAGGGCGCGTGTCGCGGTCGAGGCGGGTATCGGTCTCACCTGGCACAAGTACGTCGGGGACGCCGGTCGCATCGTTTCCCTGGAGCACTTCGGTGCTTCCGCGGACGGCAAGGTCCTCTTCCAGGAGTTCGGTTTCACCGGCGAGAACGTGGCCGCCAAGGCCCGGGAATCCCTCGCCGCCGCCCAGCGCTGACGCTCACACACGACCGTAGGAGATGTAATTCCATGACAGACGCACTCAAGCGCCTCTCCGAGGAGGGCGTCGCGATCTGGCTGGACGACCTGTCGCGCAAGCGGATCACGTCCGGCAACCTCGCCGAGCTGATCGACCAGCAGCACGTCGTGGGCGTCACCACCAACCCGTCGATCTTCCAGAAGGCGATCTCGGAGGGCGACGGCTACGACCAGCAGCTCTCCGACCTCGCCTTCCGCAAGGTCTCGGTCGAAGAGGCCATCCGCATGATCACGACGGCGGACGTCCGGGACGCCGCCGACATCCTGCGCCCGGTCTACGACGCCACCGACGGCCAGGACGGCCGGGTCTCGATCGAGGTCGACCCGCGTCTGGCGCACAACCTCAAGGCGACCGTCGCCGAGGCCAAGCAGCTGGCCTGGCTCGTCGACCGCCCCAACACCCTCATCAAGATCCCCGCCACCCAGGCGGGCATCCCGGCGATCACCGAGGTCATCGGCCTCGGCATCAGCGTCAACGTCACGCTGATCTTCTCGCTGGAGCGCTACCGCCTGGTCATGGACGCGTTCATCGCGGGCCTGGAGAAGGCCAAGGAGCGCGGCCTGGACCTGTCGAAGATCCACTCCGTGGCGTCCTTCTTCGTGTCCCGCGTGGACACCGAGATCGACAAGCGGCTCGACGCGCTCGGCACCGACGAGGCCAAGGCCGCCCGCGGCAAGGCCGGTCTCGCCAACGCGCGCCTCGCCTACCAGGCGTACGAGGAGGTCTTCGCCACCGAGCGCTGGGCCGCGCTGGAGAGCGCGGGCGCCAACAAGCAGCGTCCGCTGTGGGCCTCGACCGGCGTCAAGGACAAGGCGTACAAGGACACGCTGTACGTCGACGAGCTGGTGGCGCCGAACACGGTGAACACCATGCCGGAGGCCACCCTGTTCGCCACCGAGGACCACGGCCAGATCCGCGGCGACGCGGTGTCCGGCACGTACGAGCAGGCCCGCGCCGAGCTCGACGCGCTGGAGAAGCTCGGGATCTCCTACGACGAGGTCGTCGAGCTGCTGGAGGAAGAGGGCGTCCAGAAGTTCGAGGACGCGTGGAACGACCTGCTCAAGTCGACCGAGGCGGAGCTCCGGCGCCTCGCCCCTTCGGAGGGCTGAACTCTTGTCGAGCAGCAACCCGCTGCGTGACCCCGCCGACCGACGGCTCCCGCGTATCGCGGGGCCGTCGGGCCTGGTCATCTTCGGCGTCACGGGCGATTTGTCACGAAAGAAGCTCATGCCCGCCGTGTACGACCTCGCGAACCGGGGTCTGCTGCCGCCGGGCTTCTCGCTGGTCGGCTTCGCGCGGCGCGAATGGCAGAACGAGGACTTCGCGCAGGAGGTCCACGACGCCGTCAAGGAGCACGCCCGTACGCCGTTCCGCGAGGAGGTCTGGCAGCAGCTCATCCAGGGGATGCGCTTCGTGCAGGGCACCTTCGACGACGACGACGCGTTCGAGCGGCTGCGCGCCACCATCGACGAGCTGGACAAGGCACAGGGCACGGGCGGCAACTTCGCCTTCTACCTGTCCGTGCCGCCGGGCGCCTTCCCGGTGGTCATCCAGCAGCTGAAGAAGCACGGTCTCGCCGACCAGTCGAGCGGCTCCTGGCGCCGCGCGGTCATCGAGAAGCCCTTCGGCCACGACCTGAAGTCGGCCGAGGAGCTCAACGCGACCGTCGAGGAGGTCTTCGCCCCGGACCAGGTCTTCCGTATCGACCACTACCTGGGCAAGGAGACCGTCCAGAACATCCTGGCGCTGCGTTTCGCCAACACGATGTTCGAGCCGATCTGGAACCGGTCCTTCGTGGACCACGTGCAGATCACGATGGCCGAGGACATCGGCATCGGCGGCCGGGCCGGCTACTACGACGGCATCGGCGCCGCCCGTGACGTCATCCAGAACCACCTGCTCCAGCTCATGGCCCTCACCGCCATGGAGGAGCCGGCGTCCTTCGACGCGGACGCACTGGCCGCCGAGAAGACCAAGGTGCTCGGCGCGGTGAAACTGCCGAAGGACCTGGGCCGCGACACCGTGCGCGGGCAGTACGCGGAGGGCTGGCAGGGCGGCGAGAAGGCGGTCGGCTACCTCCAGGAGGAGGGCATCGACCCCCAGTCGAAGACCGACACCTACGCGGCCATCAAGGTGGAGATCGACAACCGGCGCTGGGCGGGTGTGCCGTTCTACCTGCGCACCGGCAAGCGCCTGGGCCGCCGCGTCACCGAGATCGCGGTGGTCTTCCAGCGGGCCCCGCACTCCCCCTTCGACACGACGGCCACCGAGGAGCTCGGCTCCAACGCGATCGTCATCCGCGTCCAGCCCGACGAGGGCGTCACCGTCCGCTTCGGCTCCAAGGTGCCGGGCACCTCGATGGAGATCCGCGACGTGTCCATGGACTTCGCCTACGGCGAGTCGTTCACGGAGTCCTCGCCCGAGGCGTACGAGCGCCTCATCCTCGACGTCCTGCTCGGCGACTCGAACCTCTTCCCCCGCACGGAGGAGGTCGAGCTGTCCTGGAAGATCCTCGACCCGATCGAGGAGTACTGGGACCGGCACGGCAGGCCCGCCCAGTACCTCTCCGGCACCTGGGGCCCGGTCGAGGCGGACGAAATGCTCGCACGAGAGGGACGGAGCTGGCGCCGGCCATGAAGACAGACCTCACGGACACCACTGCCAGCAAGATCAACAAGGCGTTGGTGAAGGCCCGCCGTGCCATCGGCACACCGGCCGTCGGCATGGTGCTCACGCTGGTCATCGTGACCGACGAGGAGAACGCGTACGACGCCCTGAAGGCCGCGAACGACGCGTCCCGCGAGCACCCCTCGCGCACGCTCGTGGTCATCAAGCGGGTGTCGAGGAGTTCCCGCGACCGCACCCAGTCCCGCCTCGACGCCGAGGTACGGGTGGGCGCGGACGCGGGCACCGGCGAGACGGTGGTGCTACGGCTGTACGGCGACGTCGTCGACCACGCCCAGTCGGTGGTCCTTCCGCTGCTGCTGCCGGACGCCCCGGTGGTCGTCTGGTGGCCGGTGGACGCGCCGCTGGACCCGGCCGGCGATCCGCTCGGCGCGCTGGCCCAGCGCCGGGTCACCGACACGTACTCCTCCGAGCAGCCGGTGAGCGAGCTGTCGGCGCGCGCCGACACCTACACCCCGGGTGACACCGACCTCTCCTGGACCCGCATCACCCCGTGGCGCTCGATGCTGGCCGCCGCGCTCGACCAGGTCACCTGCGAGGTGGCGGCCGTCGAGGTGGAGGGCGAGGAGTTCAACCCGAGCTGCGAGCTGCTGGCGATGTGGCTGGCGGACCGGCTGGACGTGCCGGTGAAGCGCTCGCTGTCGAGCGGTCCCGGTCTGACGGCCGTACGGCTGCACACGGACAGCGGCCCGATCGTCCTGGACCGTGCGGACGGCTCGCTCGCCACGCTCTCCATCCAGGGGCAGCCCGACCGTGCGGTGGCGCTGAAGCGCCGGGACACGGCCGAGCTGATCGCCGAGGAGCTGCGGCGGCTGGACCCGGACGACACGTACGCGTCGGCGCTGCGGTTCGGGGTGGAGAAGCTGAACACGTCGGCTCCGTTTCCGGAACCTGCTGCCAAAGGAGACCCCGGCTCCGGCGCCGGAGAATCAGGCTCCGCAGACGCCGTCCCCGCAGAGCCGGCCGCAGCCGGAGCCTCCGCGGAAGTCGCCGTCAAAGCCCCTGTCGAGGGCCCTGCGAAAGCTGCCGGGAAGGAAGGGCCGGCGACGCCCGCGCTGAAGCCGGTCCCCTCCGGGCTGTCCGGGAAGGCGGGGAAGTGAGCACCCCGCAGCTGGTCGTGCACCGCGACAAGGAACTGATGGCCCAGGCCGCCGCGGCCCGGCTGATCACGAAGATCGTGGACGCGCAGGCCTCACGGGGCTCGGCGTCGGTGGTCCTCACCGGCGGGCGCAACGGCAACGGCCTGCTGGCCGCCCTCGCCGCGGCGCCCGCCCGGGACGCCGTCGACTGGAGCCGCCTGGACCTGTGGTGGGGCGACGAGCGTTTCCTGCCCGAGGGCGACCCGGAACGCAATGTCACGCAGGCCCGCGAGGCCCTGCTGGACTCCGTACCGCTGGACCCGAAGCGCGTGCACGCCATGCCCGCGTCGGACGGTCCCCACGGCGACGACGCCGAGGCCGCGGCCGCTGCCTACGCCGAGGAGCTGGCCCGCGCGGCCGGTCCCGAGAACCACGGCACGGTCCCGACCTTCGACGTCCTGATGCTGGGCGTCGGCCCGGACACCCACGTGGCGTCCCTGTTCCCGGAACTCCCGGCGGTACGGGAGACCGAGCGCATGGTCGTCGGGGTGCACGGCGCCCCGAAGCCGCCGCCGACCCGGGTCACCCTCACGCTGCCCGCCATCCGCGCGGCCCGCGAGGTCTGGCTCCTGGCGGCCGGCGAGGACAAGGCACGGGCCGCGGCGATCGCGCTGTCCGGTGCGGGTGAGATCCAGGCCCCGGCGGCCGGAGCCCGTGGCCGGGCCCGCACCCTGTGGCTGCTGGACTCGGCGGCGGCCTCCCAGCTGCCGAGGTCGCTGTATCCGCCGGCTTCGTCGTAACACCCGCCTTCGAGAAGGCAGTTGAACGCCGGGCCCCTCCTGGGAGGGGCCCGGCGTTCACGTTCTCAGCGGAAGACGCGCCCGTTCCAGTCCTGCGGGGCCTCACGGAGCCGGTCCAGGGGTGTCCCCTGCGCAACCTCCCGACCTGCCCGGCCAGTTCGAGCGGATGGGCGTCCGTGAAGCCTTCCACGGCCTCCTCGGGCTGGTGGGAGTGCAGGGCGTCGTCACTCGGACACACACCCGCCCGCGGCCCTGACCGACATCACGACTCCCCCTCCCGGTCCGCGCATCACACCTCGGTGCACAAACCGTGGAGGCCGCCACTGACAATCGGCGGGGACGGCAGCCGGGAAACGGCTCCGGCCAGTCACCTCTCGGTGCCCGGCCGGTTCTCGACTTCTAGATCTCGCCCCGCAGTTTGGCGAGCGCCTCGGCGAGGATCGCCTCGCCGTCCGCGTCGCTGCGCCGCTCCCGTACGTACGCGAGGTGCGTCTTGTACGGCTCGGTGCGCGGCGGAGCCGGCGGGTTGTCCCGGTCCTGTCCGGCGGGAAAGCCGCAGCGAGGACAGTCCCAGGTTTCGGGCACCTGCGCGTCGCTGGCGAAGCTGGGCACCGTCTCGTGCCCGTTGGAGCACCAGAAGGAGATGCGCAGACGCGGGGCGGACTCGCCCCGCTCGGCCTCGCCCATCGGCCCCGCCCCGACCCGGCTACCACGGATCGCGTTGCCACTTGCCACGGTCGTAACTCCCTGCGTGATGGTGCCGCGAAGCGAGTCGGCGTTTCGCTTCGTTGCGAGCGCCTCAGTCTACGTAAGGCCCAACGCGCGTCCAGTGATTGGAGTTACAGCCCCCACACCTAGACGCAAGCCCCATGATAGGCCGCGCTCAGCTGCGCGTACCGAACATGGGGCCTTACGTGCGGAATGTACGTGCTGTGTGTGGCGTGGCCGCTCAGCTGTTCGTCTTCATGAGCATGCCGAGCACGATGATGCACACGAACCACAGCAGACCGACCACCACGGTGATGCGGTCGAGGTTGCGCTCGGCGACCGAGGAACCGCCGACGGACGACTGCATGCCGCCACCGAACATGTCGGAGAGGCCGCCGCCCTTCCCCTTGTGCATCAGGACCAGCAGCATCATCAGCCCGCTGAAGACGATCAGGGCGATCGAGAACCCCAAAACCACGGCTGGACCAACTCTCTCGGATTCGGATGAACGACGGGGACATGGTGGCTGCCCACCATGCCCCCGCAAGGGTACGACGTATTGCCGCCGGGGCCTACTTACTGGTCCCGGAAGCGCACGATCTTGACGAACTCGTCGGCGTCCAGCGAGGCCCCGCCCACCAGGGCGCCGTCGATGTCGGCCTTGGACATGATCTCGGCGACGTTGCCGGCCTTGACGGAGCCGCCGTACTGGATGCGGACCTGGTCGGCCAGCTCCTGGGTGTACAGCTCGGCGAGCTTGCCCCGGATCGCCGCGCAGACCTCCTGGGCGTCGTCCGCGCCGCAGACCTTGCCGGTGCCGATGGCCCACACGGGCTCGTAGGCGATCACGACGGACTCGGCCTGCTCGGCCGGCAGGTCCTTGAGGCCGCCCTCGACCTGGGCGAGGGTGTGGGAGACGTGGTTGCCCGCCTCGCGGACGTCCAGCTCCTCGCCGACGCACAGGATCGGGGTCAGGCCGTGCTTGTAGGCGGCCTTCACCTTGGCGTTGACGATGTCGTCGGTCTCCGCGTGGTACTGGCGGCGCTCGGAGTGGCCGACCGCCACGTACGTGCACTTCAGCTTGGCCAGCATCGAGCCGGAGATCTCGCCGGTGTAGGCGCCGGAGTCCTGCGCCGAGAGGTCCTGGGCGCCGTACTTGATCTTGAGCTTGTCGCCGTCGACCAGGGTCTGCACGGAGCGCAGATCGGTGAAGGGCGGCAGGACGGCGACCTCGACGGCCTCGTAGTCCTTGTCCGCGAGGGCGAAGGCGAGCTTCTGGACGTGCGCGATGGCCTCGAGGTGGTTGAGGTTCATCTTCCAGTTACCCGCCATGATCGGCGTGCGAGTGGTCATGCGGGGTCAGTCCTCCAGTGCGGCGAGGCCGGGGAGCGTCTTGCCCTCGAGGTATTCGAGGGAGGCGCCGCCGCCGGTCGAGATGTGGCCGAATGCGTTCTCGTCGAAGCCCAGGATGCGGACGGCCGCGGCGGAGTCGCCACCGCCGACGACCGTGAAGGCCGGGGAGTCGAGGAGTGCCTGGGCGACGGCCTTGGTGCCCTCGGCGAAGTCGGGGTGCTCGAAGACGCCCATCGGGCCGTTCCAGAAGACGGTGGCGGCGTCGGTGATCTTCGAGGCGTACAGCTTGCCGGACGCCGGGCCGATGTCCAGGCCCAGCTGGTCGGCCGGGATCGCGTCCGCGGCCACGGTGGTGGCACCGCCGGGGGCCTTGGTCTTCAGGTCCGGGAACCCGGGGGCGACCACGGCGTCGACGGGCAGCACCAGCTCGACGCCGGTCTTCTCCGCGCGCTCGATGTACTCCAGGACCGCCGGGATCTGGTCCTCCTGGAGGAGGGACTTGCCGACCTCGTACCCCTTGGCCTTGAGGAAGGTGTACGCCATGCCGCCGCCGATGAGGATGCGGTCGGCCTTGCCGAGCAGTTCGTCGATGACGGCGAGCTTGTCGGAGACCTTGGCGCCGCCGAGTGCGACCACGTACGGGCGCTGGACGTCGTCCGTGAGCTTCTTCAGCACGCCGACCTCGGTGGCGATGAGGTAGCCGGCGTAGTGCGGGAGCTTGCCCGGGAGGTCGAAGACCGAGGCGTGCTTGCGGTGCACCGCGCCGAAGCCGTCGCCGACGTAGACGTCGGCGAGAGCGGCCAGCTGGTCCGCGAAGGCGCCGCGCTCGGCGTCGTCCTTGGAGGTCTCGCCTGCGTTGAAGCGGAGGTTCTCGACGACCGCGACCTGGCCGTCGGTGAGGCCCGCGACCGTGGCGGTGGCCGACTCGCCCACGGTGTCGGTCGCGAACGCCACGGAGGCGTCCAGGAGTTCACCGAGGCGGGCGGCGGCCGGGGCGAGCGAGAAGGCCGGGTCCGGGGCGCCCTTGGGGCGGCCCAGGTGAGAGGCGACGACCACGCGGGCGCCGGCCTCGGCGAGCGCCTTGACGGTGGGCAGTACGGCGCGGATGCGGCCGTCGTCGGTGATCGTGGTGCCGTCGAGCGGCACGTTCAGGTCGGCGCGGACGAAGACCCGCCTGCCTGTGACGCCTTCGGCGAGAAGTTCGTCGATCGTCTTCATTGAGAGGGCTCCCGAATGACTGGTGGTGCTCGTGATCGTAAGAGGGCCGGTCCGTACGCGAGTCAGGGCCCGGACGGCGCGTCCCTGCGCCGCCCGAGCCCTGCTCTCACATCAAGTGCCTGCTCTGTGGATCAGAGCTGGTTGCCGACGAAGACCGTGAGGTCGACGAGGCGGTTGGAGTAGCCCCACTCGTTGTCGTACCAGCCGAGGATCTTCACCGTGTTGCCCTCCTGGACCATGGTCAGGGAGGAGTCGAAGGTGCAGGACGACGGGTCGCCGACGATGTCCGAGGAGACGATCTCGTCCTCGGTGTAGGTCAGGAAGCCCTTGAGGTCGCCGTCGTCGGAGGCCTTCTTGAACGCGGCGTTGACCTCGTCCTTGGTGACCTCGCGCTGCAGCGTCACGACCAGGTCGGTGGCCGAGCCGGTCGGGACCGGGACGCGCATCGCGATGCCGTCCAGCTTGCCCTTGAGCTGCGGGAGGACCAGGGCGGTGGCCTTCGCGGCACCGGTCGTGGTCGGGATGATGTTCTCGGCGGCGGCGCGGGCGCGGCGCAGGTCCGAGTGCGGGAAGTCCAGGATCCGCTGGTCGTTCGTGTACGCGTGGACCGTCGTCATCAGGCCCTTGACGATGCCGAAGTTCTCGTCGAGAACCTTGGCCATCGGCGCCACACAGTTGGTGGTGCAGGAGGCGTTGGAGATGACGTGGTGGTTGGCCGCGTCGTACTTGTCCTGGTTGACGCCCATCACGATGGTGATGTCCTCGTCCTTGGCCGGAGCCGAGATGAGGACCTTCTTCGCACCGCCGGCGATGTGCTTCTCGGCGTCGGCCTTCTTCGTGAAGATGCCGGTCGACTCGATGACGATGTCGACGCCGAGTTCACCCCACGGGATGTCGGCGGGGTTGCGCTCGGAGAGCACCTTGATGGTGTGACCGTCGACGGTGATCGTGTCGGCGGTGTGCGACACCTCGGCCTTGAGGCGGCCCAGGATGGTGTCGTACTTGAGCAGGTGAGCGGTGGTCGCGGTGTCACCCAGGTCGTTGACAGCCACGATCTCGATGTCAGCACCCTGCTCCAGCAGCGCGCGGAAGTAGTTACGACCGATGCGGCCAAAGCCGTTGATGCCTACGCGGATCGTCACGAAACCGATCTCCTCGTTGGTACGCCGGGTTCGACTCCGGCGAGCTGTATGGGATGTCCCCGACCACCCCCGACCCTACCTCCCTGAGACCGGCGTGGTGACATCGAGATGCCCCATACACGGCAGGGCGGTCCGTACCCGCCAGTAGGGGTACGGACCGCCCCGGACCGAAAGCTCCGGTCACCCCGGACGACTACGTCGAGTCATCCACGGTTCACCCGCCGATGGCCGCGAGTGCCTTGCGCAGCAGGGCCGTGCGGTCGGCCGCCGCGGCGACGTGCTCCAGGCCGAAGCCCAGCAGCACGGTGTCGTCCGTGGTGACCGCGCCGTACGTCTTGAACAGTTCTCCGGCACGCCCCCAGTCCTTGACGACCGCGGGGCTGCCCGCGGGCGGCCCGGGCACGCTCCACGCGCCGAGCGAGGTCTCGAAGCCCTCGGTCTCCACGGCCTGGCCGCCGATGACGACGGACGCGTTGTCGGCGAGGACGCCTCGGCCGCCGGAGCCGGGGTCGGTGATGTAGCTGAGGGAGACCTCGACCTTCTTGCCCGCGTACGCGGAGAGGTCGAAGGAGACCTCCTGCCAGCCTGCCGACGCCCCGGTGAGGCTGTTCCACTGGCCGCTGGTGCCGGAGGCCGTGCAGCCGTCGGCGCCCTGCGTCAGATACCGCTTGAGCGCGGGGTGGGCCGCGATGAAGAACCCGGCCTCGCACTCGGCGGGCACGGCGGTGCTGGTGGCGCCGCCCTTCTCGGGGAGCGTGGTCCAGTCGTCGGCCCCGGCGGTGTGCGCCTCCAGGACGGCGTGGTCGTAGCCCTCCTCGGTGTCCCACAGCAGCCGGGTGCGCAGTGCGGGCGCCTGCGCGGCGGTCACCTGGGTGAGGTCGATGGTGCGGGTGAGACGGTTCCAGGCGTAGTCGCTGTGTGTGACGGCCGCCATGGAGGAGCCCTCGTACGGTCCGTACGGGTTGGGCGTGCCGGGATAGGTGCCCGCTCCCGCGCTCGCGAACTGCGGGTAGGCCGCCGCGGGCAGGTTGTCCGAGGTGACGCTGAAGGATCCGGCCGCATCGAGCGGGTTGCCGGGGGCGGCGCCGAGGGTTCCGGAGGCCCCGGCGAGCTTGCCGGTGCCCTGGAAGGCGGTGGCGCCGGGCAGGGTCGTACGGGTGTAGGCGCCCAGGTAGTACTGGCTGAAGTCGTTCGACAGGGTGCCGCCGCCCAGGTCGACGTTGCCGCCGGCCCGCTCGCCCGCCTCGACCAGTTTGCCGCCCTCGTTGAGGTAAGCGCGCAGCTGGAGCTGGGTGGCGTTGCCCGGGACGGCCGCGCCCGTGTAGTGGACGACCGACCTGAAGTGGTCCAGCACGCCGAGCGCGTCGGGCGCGCCCTGGGTGGCGACGTTCCAGACGACCGCCTTGCGCCCGCTCGCCTTCAGCGCGTCGACGTACGTCTGCGCCTGTGCGGCGTTCGCGCCCTCCTCGGCGACCACGAGCACGTCCGCGCGCGGCCGTTCGGCCACGACGTAGGTGAAGTGTGCGCTGGAGGTGGGCTTTTTGCTCTTCGTCCCGCCGGTGAACCAGACCTCGACCTTGTCGCCCGGATCGGCGTCGGTGACCTTGGCGCGGTACTCGTCGAAGTAGAGGTTGTCCTCACCGCCGTACGTCTCGCCGCCCTTCCAGGCGCGGAGCGCCGTGTGCTGGGTACGGCCGCCGTTGACGCGGTACTTGAGCTCCTTGTCGCGCACGGACCTGCGTACGACGACGGAGACCTCCTGGTCCGCGCCGCGCGCGTAGGACGTGGTGAACGGCTTCGGGGTGAAGTCGGCGGCCTTCAGGCCGAGTGAGGAGGCCGGCTGGTCGGGGTGGACGGCGGTCTCGGCGACCGAGAGCGCGAACGGGATGTTCTTCTCGAACTCCTGCTGGATCAGCTTCTCGTCGTCCGGGAAGTTGAAGACCGACTGGCAGTCGGCCGCGTTCCACTGGTCGTTCGGGTCGAGGTCCGAGGCGGTCTGGCAGGTCGACATCTCGGGGGTGAACATCGCCAGGCCGTTGACGTTCGACGCGTGGCCGTCCGCCTCGCCGTTGGTGGTGTACAGCTCGGAGGAGACCTGCGGACGGTAGCCGGGGATCGCCGAGTTGTCCGGGGTGCCGGCGAGGGACCGGTAGAGGACGTCGTCCGGGGTGTCGGTGGCCACCTGCCAGCCGACGCCGTAGAGGAGGAGCTGGGCGGCGGAGTGGTAGTTGATGCCGTACGTGAAGCCGATCCGCTTCTCGAAGGCGTCCAGGGCCTTGGTCTCGGGCTCGGAGCCCGGGGCCGTACCGCGGTAGGTCTCGCTGGTGGGGTTGGGGGACGAACCCTCGTCGTCGTAGCCCCACTTGTAGGAGAAGTTGCGGTTGAGGTCCACACCGTCGCCGACGCTGATGGTGCCGTCGCCGTTGTTGTCGCGCAGGTTCTTGCGCCACAGACGGTTGTCGGTGTTCTGGAAGGTGTAGTCGTAGCCGTCGGGGTTGGCCGACAGGACGAACCACAGTTCGGTGGAGTCGACGATCTTCTTGATGCGCTTGTCGCTCTTGTAGTGGTCGACGTAGTGGTGGAGCAGCCGGCGGGTCATCTCCGGCGTGATCCACTCGCGCGCGTGCTGGTTGGACATGTACAGGACGGCGGGTTTGGCGCCGTCCTTGGACTTCTTCGCGTTCTTGGTCAGTTTGAGCGCGAGGATGTCCTTGCCGTTCACGGTCTTGCCGATGGAGACGACCTTGGTGAGGCCGGGGTTGGCCCGGGCGGTCGCGAGGATCTCCTCCTGCAGGCCTCCCTTTCCGCTGTAGGGCCGGAACACGCCCTCGGCGGCCTTGTCCACGCGGGCCTCGGCCTTGGCGGTCAGCGTGTGCTCGGTGAGTTCGACGCCCTGCCCTTCGAGCTTCTCCGCCTCCTGGTCGGTGAGGTAGACCTCGACGGTCGCGGTGCCCTTCGCGGGTACCTGCTCGCTGAGTTCGTGACCGTCCTGCCCGGCCGCCAGCAGCAGGGGTACCTGCCCGCTGGTGACCTCGGCGCGGAAGACCTTGACTTCGTTCGGATCAGGAGAACCTGCGCTCTGCGCGGCATGGGCGACGGGTGCGATGCCCGCGCCGCCGAGCAACAGTGCGCCAACAGCGAGGATCGGTCTCGCTCTTCGTCTCATGAGCCCCCCTTGCGGTGGTCCGCCACAGCAGCGAACAGATGCCAGGCTCATGACAGTTCATGATCGAGTCAAGGGGGCCTCACGGATACGCAAACGCCGGTGCCGACGTCCCAAGTGGGAGTCGGCACCGGCGTGGTGACTGCTGGTCAGCCGACCAGGTTGTCGGCCATCTCCTCGGTGATGCTGGATTCCGTGCCCGGGATGCCGATGTCGGAGGCACGCTTGTCGGCCATCGCCAGCAGGCGGCGGATACGGCCTGCGACGGCGTCCTTGGTCAGCGGCGGATCGGCGAGCGCA
Organism: Streptomyces sp. NPDC031225; assembly: GCF_055570355.1. NCBI lineage: Bacteria > Bacillati > Actinomycetota > Actinomycetes > Kitasatosporales > Streptomycetaceae > Streptomyces > Streptomyces sp. NPDC031225. Next base: position 35,041 of record NZ_JBVIHJ010000012.1, read on the forward strand.
CCCAGCTCCTCCAGGGAGGCCTGCTTGTGCTCGATGCGCAGTCGCCCGGCGGCGGCGAGGTGCTCGGGCACGTCGTCGGCGAGGATCTCCAGGGCGCGCTGGACCCGGGCCCCGGCGGCGACGGCCGCGCGCGCGGAGCGGCGCAGGTTGGCATCGTCGAAGTTGGCGAGCCGGTTCGCCGTGGCCCGCACCTCGCGGCGCATCCGGCGCTCCTCCCAGGCGAGCACCGACTCGTGGGCGCCGAGGCGGGTGAGCAGGGCTCCGATCGCGTCGCCGTCCCGGACGACGACCCGGTCGACCCCGCGGACCTCACGGGCCTTGGCGCCGATCGACAGCCGGCGGGCGGCGCCGACCAGGGCCAGGGCGGCCTCCGGACCCGGGCAGGTCACCTCCAGGGAGGAGGAGCGGCCGGGCTCGGTGAGCGAGCCGTGCGCCAGGAAGGCCCCGCGCCAGGCGGCCTCGGCGTCGCAGGTGGCGCCGGAGACGACCTGCGGGGGCAGGCCGCGGATCGGCCGGCCCCGGCCGTCGACCAGGCCGGTCTGGCGGGCCAGCTGGTCACCGCCCGCGACCACCCGGACGACGTAACGCGAGCCGCGGCGCAGCCCGCCCGGTGCCATCACGATCAGTTCGGAACTGTGGCCGAAGATCTCCAGAATGTCCCGCTTGAGGCGACGGGCCGCCATCGCGGTGTCCAGCTCCGCCTCGATCACAATGCGCCCGCTCACCAGGTGAAGGCCGCCGGCGAACCGCAGAACAGCGGAGACCTCCGCCTTTCTGCAGCAGGTCCGGGTGACGGGAAGCCGGGAGATCTCGTCCTTCACCGCTGCCGTCATCGCCATGGGCCGATCCTTCCATGCATCCGAAAAATACGGTCGTACGCGGCGGCCAACAGCTCCGGGTCGTGCCTCGGGGTCCCGTCGGGCCGGGCCACCGGCGCCAGCTCGACCGCGGCGCCGAACCGCTTGGCGGCATCGGTGAGGGAATCGCGGTCGGGCACGGCGGCCTGGTCGGCCAGCACCACGTCCAGGGCGAGTTTAGGGGCGTGTCGTCCCAAAACCTCCAAATGACGCTGCGGGGAGAAGCCATCGGTTTCTCCCGGCTGCGGAGCGAGGTTCAGGGAGAGCACCCGGCGCGCCTTCGTCTGGATCAGCGCGTCCAGCAGTTCCGGCACCAGCAGGTGCGGGATGACCGAGGAGAACCACGAGCCGGGACCGAGGACCACCCAGTCCGCGTCCCGCACGGCCTCCACCGCCTCGGGGACCGCCGGCGGGTCGTGCGGCACGACGTGCACGGACTGCACCTCGCCCGGTGTCAGGGCCACGGTCGCCTGCCCCCGTACGGTGTCCACGTCCTCGGGCCGCTCCGGGTCGTGCCCCTTGACCAGGGCCTGGAGCTCCAGGGGTACGGCGGACATGGGCAGCACGCGCCCGTGCGCGCCCAGGAGCCTGCCGACCAGGTCGAGGGCCTGGACATGGTCGCCGAGCTGCTCCCACAGGGCGACGATCAGCAGGTTGCCGACCGCGTGTTCGTGCAGGTCGCCCTTGGACTGGAAGCGGTGCTGGATGACCCGGGCCCAGGTCTGGCCCCAGTCGTCGTCCCCGCACAGTGCGGCCAGCGCCTTGCGCAGGTCGCCGGGCGGCAGCACACCCAGCTCGTCGCGGAGCCGGCCGCTGGAGCCGCCGTCGTCCGCCACGGTGACGACGGCGGTCAGGTCACCGGTGATCCGGCGCAGGGCGGCGAGCGAGGCGGACAGGCCCATGCCGCCGCCGAGCGCGACCACCTTGGGCTGGGCGCCGCGGCGGCGCGGTTTGGCTCCGCGGGCCTCGACGGGGCGGCTCACGCGTCCCTCGGGCACCGCCCGGCGCAGCCTGCTCAGCCGGGAAGAACGTTCTGTCATTCCCGTCCCATGTCCCGGTGTACGACCACCGTCTCCACACCCTCGGCCGCGAGGCGCGCGGCGAGCTTCTCCGACGTGGCCACCGAGCGGTGCTTGCCGCCGGTGCAGCCGATCGCGATGGTCACGTACCGCTTGCCCTCGCGGCGGTAGCCGGCCGCGACGAGGCGCAGCAGCTCGGCGTAGCGGTCGAGGAACTCCTTGGCACCGGGCTGGTTGAAGATGTACGCCGACACCTCCTCGTTGAGGCCCGTGAAGGGGCGCAGCTCCGGCACCCAGTGCGGGTTGGGCAGGAACCGCATGTCCGCGACCAGGTCGGCGTCGACCGGGAGGCCGTACTTGAAGCCGAAGGACATGACGGTGGCCCGCAGCTCGGGCTCCTCCTCGCCGGCGAACTGGGCGTCCATCTTGGCGCGCAGCTCGTGGACGTTGAGGCTGGAGGTGTCGATGACCAGGTCGGCGTCGCCGCGCAGCTCGCGCAGGAGTTCGCGCTCGGCGTCGATCCCGTCGACGATGCGCCCGTCGCCCTGGAGGGGGTGCGGGCGGCGCACCGACTCGAAGCGGCGCACCAGGGCGTCGTCGGAGGACTCCAGGAAGACGATCCGCCGGGTGACGTGCTTGGCCGCCAGGTCGGCGAGGGAGTCACGGAGGTTGTCGAAGAAGCGCCGGCCCCGGACGTCGACGACCACCGCGATCCGGGCGACATTGCCCTGGGAGCGGGCGCCGAGCTCCACCATGGTGGGGATCAGGGCGGGCGGGAGGTTGTCGACGACGAACCAGCCGAGGTCCTCCAGACACTTGGCGGCGGTCGAGCGGCCGGCGCCGGACATCCCGGAGATGATCACCAGCTCGGGAATGGCCGCCTCCGGGACTCCGGCCGTGTCGTGGGGCGCGCCCGTGCTCACCTGTGCGTCGTCTCCGCTCGGGTCCTGTTGTTCTTCGTGCTCGTTCACATTCATGTCTCCTGCCCCCGTCGTTCGTCCGGGGCACCCGCCGTCACGGGCTCCCCACCGGAACCCGTGGTGCCGGGTTCCTCCTCTTCCATGATCTCTCCAGTCGCCGTGTTCACGGCGGGCGCGGGCGGGGCCGCCTGGGCGAGGGCCACGGCGATCGTCTCGGCCGTCTTGCGGCCTATACCGGGGACCTCGCAGATCTGGTCGATGGTGGCGGATCGTAGTTTCTTCAAGGACCCGAAATGTTTCAGCAGGGCCTGCTTGCGCGTGTCCCCGAGACCGGGCACCTCGTCGAGGGGGCTCGACCGGAAGCGCTGGGCGCGCTTGGTGCGCTGGTAGGTGATCGCGAAGCGGTGGGCCTCGTCGCGGACCCGTTGCAGAAGGTACAGGCCTTCGCTGGTGCGGGGGAGCACGACCGGGTCGTCGTCGTCCGGGAGCCAGACCTCCTCCAGGCGCTTGGCGAGGCCGCAGACGGCGATGTCGTCGATGCCGAGCTCGTCCAGGGCCCGCTTGGCGGCGGCGACCTGGGGCTGTCCGCCGTCGACGACGACGAGCTGGGGCGGGTAGGCGAACTTCTTGGGGCGGCCGTCGTCGTCCTTGAGGCCGTTCTCCTGGGCGCCCTGGGGGCCGGTCCCGGAGACGCCCGGGACGTCGTTGCCGGAGGCGTCCTTGAGGTCGGCCTGGGAGGCGTCGTCCACCCACTCCCCGGTCTTCTCCTTCTCGGCCAGGTACCGCCTGAACCGGCGGGAGATCACCTCGTGCATGGACCGGACGTCGTCCTGCCCGGCGAAGCCCTTGATCTGGAAGCGCCGGTACTCGCTCTTGCGCTGCAGCCCGTCCTCGAAGACGACCATGGAGGCGACCACGTCGTCGCCCTGGAGGTGGGAGATGTCGTAGCACTCGATCCTGAGCGGGGCGCTGTCCAGGTCGAGGGCCTCGGCGATCTCCTCCAGCGCGCGCGAGCGCGTGGTCAGGTCGGAGGCGCGCTTGGTCTTGTGCAGGGCGAGCGAGTGCTGGGCGTTGCGCTGCACGGTCTCCATGAGGGCCTTCTTGTCGCCGCGCTGCGGGATACGCAACGAGACGTTGGACCCACGGCGCTCGGTGAGCCACTCCTGGACCGGCTCGACCGGGTCGGGCAGGGCCGGGACGAGGACCTCCTTGGGGACCGCGTCGCCCTTCTCCTCGCCGTAGAGCTGCTGCAGGGCGTGCTCGACGAGGGCGCCGGTGGTGATCTCCTCGACCTTGTCGGTGACCCAGCCGCGCTGGCCGCGGACGCGTCCGCCGCGGACGTGGAAGATCTGGACTGCGGCCTCCAGCTCGTCCTCGGCGACCGCGATCAGGTCGGCGTCGGTCGCGTCGGCGAGCACGACCGCGCTCTTCTCCATGGCCTTCTTCAGGGCCCCGATGTCGTCGCGCAGGCGGGCCGCCCGCTCGTACTCCATCTCCTCGGCCGCGTCCGTCATCTGCTTCTCCAGACGGCGGATGTAGGTGCCGGTGCGGCCGGCCATGAAGTCGCAGAACTCCTCGGCCAGGTCCCGGTGTTCGTCGGCGGAGACGCGGTCGACGCAGGGCGCCGAGCACTTGCCGATGTAGCCGAGGAGGCAGGGGCGGCCGGTGCGGGCGGCGTTCTTGAAGACGCCGGCGGAGCAGGTGCGGACGGGGAAGACGCGCAGCAGGAGGTCGACGGTGTCGCGGATCGCCCACGCGTGTCCGTACGGCCCGAAGTACCTGACGCCCTTGCGTTTCTGGCCGCGCATCACCTGCACGCGCGGGAAGTCCTCGTTCATCGTCACCGCGAGGTAGGGGTAGCTCTTGTCGTCGCGGTACTTGACGTTGAACCGGGGGTCGTACTCCTTGATCCAGGAGTACTCCAGCTGGAGTGCCTCGACCTCCGTGGACACCACCGTCCACTCCACGGACGCGGCCGTGGTCACCATCGTGCGGGTGCGGGGGTGCAGGCCCGCCAGGTCCTGGAAGTAGTTCGCCAGGCGCTGGCGCAGGCTTTTCGCCTTTCCGACGTAGATCACCCGGCGGTGCTCGTCGCGGAACCTGTACACCCCGGGAGAGTCCGGGATCTCCCCTGGTTTGGGGCGGTAGCTGGAGGGATCGGCCATGTCTCACACCCTACTGGCGAGGGCTGACACTCCGACGAGCCTGTGGACAACGGCTAGCGGGACTCCAGGAACGTCAGCACGGCCAGGACACGACGGTGGTCGTCGGTGTCCTCCGTGAGACCGAGCTTGCCCAGGATGCTGCGGACGTGTTTCTCGACGGTGCCCTCGGTGACCCACAGGCGGCGGCCGATGCCGGCGTTGGAGCGGCCCTCCGCCATCAGGGCGAGGACCTCGCGCTCGCGGGCGCTGAGATGGGCGAGGGGGTCGTCGCGGCGCTGGGCGGAGAACAGTTCCTGCACCAGGGACGGATCGACGACCGAGCCGCCTCGGCGGATGCGCTCCAGGGCCTCGAAGAACTCGTCGACGACCGTGACCCGGCTCTTGAGGAGGTAGCCGATCCTGCGTCCGCTCGCCAGCAGTTCCAGGGCGTCCTCGACCTCGACGAACGCCGACAGGACGAGGATGCCGGTGTCGGGGTGGCGTTCGCGGATCGTACGGGCCGCCTTGAGGCCCTCCGTCGAGTGGTCCGGGGGCATCCGGATGTCGACGATCGCCAGTTCGGGGCGTTCCTCGTCGACCAGTTCCAGGAGCCGGGCCGCGTCGCCGGCCTGGCCCGCGACCTGGTATCCGAGGCGCTCGCACAGGCTGGCCAGGCCCTCCCTGAGCAGGATGTCGTCGTCGGCGAGGACGACCCGTCCCCGTGCCGGCCGCTGCGATGCGTCGTCCATGACCCCGGTCCCCCCTGCCCGGCCTCCGCGGTGTGCCGTCAACGGTCCGAGCCGCCCCGGCCCCGCCCGCTGCCTGCGCCCCAACAGCCTGCCCCACCCGTGGGGTTACGGCTAGCCGGAAGCGGAATTGGAGGCTTGCCGTGACGACATGCGGACGTGTCCGGGCGATTCTCGAACCAGTGCAGATGCAGTCCGACCGGCCGTCCCGGGCGAGGGACGGCGGGTCGTACGGCCGAAGGGTGCGGAAGATGCGGCGGACACGGATCGAGAAGCAGCGGCGACCGGTCCGTGTCCGCCGCTACCCGGACGAGACGTACGGCGTGATCGACGACCCGGATCCCAGGGATCCCGACATCGTGCGTGCCAAGCGGCTGCTGAGCGCACAGCACGGCGGTACCCACCGCCCCTAGAGCCGGACGGATGCCTCTCCGTCCGACCGGACCGCCCGCGGTGCACGCGACGTCACCTGGTTCAGGCTCCCCCTCCTGGACCGACTCCCCGGCGTGCGCCTCGGGCGGTCATCAGCCCGGCGAGGGCCCGCCCAGGGGCAGCCGCACGTCCAGGGTCGTGCCCTCGCCGGGAGGACTGACGAGGGTCAGCCTGCCGCCGATCGCCTCGGCCCGGTCGGTGAGCCCGATGAGGCCGGAGCCGCGGCCCGGGTCGGCACCTCCGACGCCGTCGTCGCGGATGGTCAGCTCCAGGCAGCCGTCCCGGGTCTCCGCCGCCACCTCCACCACACGCGCGTGTGCGTGTTTCGCGGTGTTGGTCAGGCACTCTGACGTCACGTAGTAGGCGGCCACCTCCAGTTGTTCCGGCAGCCGGGCCGCGGGCAGCTTCAGGTCGAGCTCGACGGGGACGGCCGACCGGCGGGCCAGGGAGCGCAGGGCAGGGCCCAGACCGCCCTTGGAGAGGATGGCCGGGTGGATGCCGCGGGCCACCTGGAGCAGGTCGTGGAAGGCGTCGTCGAGACCCTTGCCGACGTGCGCCAGCTGCTCGGCGAGCTCCGAGGACGGGTCGGTCACGAGGGTCTCGGCGAGCCGCAGATCCAGCCGGCAGGCGACCAGCCGTTGCTGGACCCCGTCGTGCAGATCGCGCTCGATGCGCCGCCTGGAGGCGTCCGCCGCGGCCACCACACGCGCGCGTGAGGCGGTCAGCTGGTCGCGGCCGTCGGCGTTCGCGATGGCGGTGGCGACGAGTTCGGTGAAGTCGGCCAGCCGCGACTCGGTGCCCGCGGGCAGCGGGTCCAGCCGGGAAGCGGCGAGCACGAATCCCCACAGCCGGTCGTCGACGACGATGGGGGCGCCCACGGCATGGCCGACGTGGGCGGCGCGCCGGGTCCGGATGACCTCGTCGACGGCCTCGCGGCCCGCCTGTCTGCGTTCCTCGCGTGTGGCCTCCTCCAGTTCCGCCGGGAGGCCGAGAACGGTACCGAGGACGGTCTGGCTGCCGTCGGACTCCTGCCGCAGTACGGCCGCGGTGGTGTCGAGCAGGTCCCCCACCTCCTCGGCCACCCTCGCGAACACCTCGGGCGGCGGCGCTCCGTGGGCCACCAGGGTGGCGACGCGGCGCAGGGCGGCCTGCTCCCGCGCGGTGCGGCGCCTCTCGGTGACGTCCCGCGCGGTGGCGTAGACGAGGCCTTCCTCGGGGACCGGCCGGGCGCTCCACTGCAGCCAGCACTCGGTGCCGTCGCTCCGCATGTAGCGGTTCTCGAACTCGGCGACCTCGACGCCGTTCGACAGCCGCGCGAGGGCCTGCCGGGTGGTGTCCCGGTCCTCCTCGTGCACGAACTCGAGGAACGGCGTCGCCAGGATCGTCTCGCGCGGGCGGCCCAGGGTGCGCTCGAAGGCCGGGTTGACCCGCTTGAAGTAGCCGTCGACTCCGCTGATGCAGAGCAGGTCCAGGGAGAGGTTGAAGATGCTCTCCAGTTCCTGCTCGGCCTTCTCGCGCCGCCCGTGCGCCGCCGCGAAGGACGCCATGGCACCGTTCATGCCGCCGAGCAGCCGGCTCCAGGTGCCCTCGAAGGCGGCTTCGTCGGCGCGGTGTTCGAGGCGGTTGTCGTCGACCGCCGTGTTCATGGCGAGGATCTCGGCGGCCAGCCGCTCGGTGGTCACCCTCAGTTCGCGGAAGGTGTCGGCGACCTCCCCCAGTTCGTCGCGGCCCGTGTACCGGATGTCGTACGAGAGATCCCCGTACGACAGTGCCCGGGCGCCCGCGGAGACCTGGCCGAGGGGCCGGGTGATCGACCGGCTGAGCGTGAGGGCGAGGAAGGTGACGAGGGCGCACACCGCCAGCGAGAGGGTGAGGTCGCGCACCACGCGGGTCTCCGCGCTACGGCGGTCGTGGCCGGCGGTGGTGTCGAGTGCGCGGGCGGCCCGGTCCTGGATGCCGCGCAGGGCGTCGATGCGGGCGCCGGAGTCGGCCAGCCAGCGCTCGTGCGAGGGCCAGGAAGCGTTCTCCGGGCGGGCGGTGGCGAGCAGGTCGCGGACCGCGCGGACGGTCCGGCCGGCGTCCTGGAACTGGATGGCGTACAGCCGGGAGCGCAGGTCGGCCGAGGTGTTCTCCCGGAAGGCGTCCAGCTGGGCCGTCTCCAGGGCGGGCCAGCGTCCGGCGCCGGTGGGCCGGCCCGCGGGCCCGGCGAGCAGGGCGGCGACCTCCGCCTGCTCGCGTTCGGCGGCCTCGATGGCCCGCAGCAGCGCGATGTGGGCGTCGGCCGCGCGTCCCGACGCCCGGGTGGGGCGGCCGGACTCGAGCGCGGCGACGCCATGGAGCAGGGTCTCCTCGACGTTGCCGTACTGCTCGGCGATGTCGGGTGCGGTGAGCGAGCCGGTGGCCGTCTGGGCGTGCAGGGAGTGCAGTTGACGGCCGAGGGCGTCGAGGTCGCCGGCGACGTCGGATCCGGACCATGCGGCGGTGCGGGCCACGGCACGCTCCAGGACCCGGCCGGTGGTGCGCTCGGCCGCGGTCCGCTCCGCCAGGGTGCCCGGTCCGGGGCGCAGGCGGGCCTCGACCGCGGCGAGCCGTTCACGCGCGACGGCGTCGGTGACCTCGGTCGTGGCGAACGACACCGTGGCCCCGGTGTGGAAGTCGCGCAGCGTTCGCGCCTCCCGCCACTGGTTCGCGGAGCTGAACGCGGTGAAGACCAGGAGTCCGGCCACCGGCAGCAGGACCAGCAGCATCAGCTTCCGGCCGACGCGCAGCCGGGCGAGAAGCGGGACGCGCTGCGGGGCCCGGGGGTGTCGTCTGAGCGGTGAGCGGCGCATGACAGGGCCTCAGACGGCGTCTCTTCCGGGTGTCGTGCCGTGGGATTCCGTCATGCCGTGGGATTCCGTCATGCGAAACACCTCTTCGCGGACGGCACCGGCGTCGCTTCCTCGTCGGCGTGCCGCTTGTCGGCATCGAACGCTCCGGCGTGGCCCGGCTTCCGCGATGTCCTCAGCATGCTCGTGAACTCCGCTGCCGTCCATGTGGTGCGAGGGCCGGCCCCGTGACACGGACGGCGGTGGCTCATGATCCGCCCGTCGGGTAACCGTCGTGGGCGGCAAGGTCCTTGTCGATCGCCTCGACCGCCTCGTCCAGGGTGGCCTTCACCGGCGCCCGGTCGATCATGATCTTCGGGAAGGCCCGGGAGAACGCCTCGGTGATCGCCGGATAGGCGGGCGTCCGCGGCCTCGGCCGGGCCACGCCGCCCGTCAACTGCTCGATGAACAGGTGCTCGGCGCCGCCCTCGGCGTACTCCGGCGACAGCTTCACCGCGCTGTCCGTGGCCGGGATCGCGCCGTTGGCCTCGGTCATCCGGTGGATCTGGTCCGGCCTCAGCAGATAGGTGAGGAAGCGCCATACGGCGTCGCCGTCGGCCCCGCCCGAGGTGAGGCCCCACTGCCAGGAGCCCATCCCGGTCACGGTGCCCTCACCGAAGTCGGGCAGGGGCACGATCGCCACGTCACCGGGGAAGTGCTCGGTGTGGTCCGGGTACCGCCAGTGGCCGGACCAGGAGATGACGCTGCGCCCCTGGTCGAACGCCTGGTCGTTCCTGCCGGGCTCGACGAGCCCCTCCTCGGCCCAGTTCTGCAGGACGGTCAGCGCCCTGACCGACTCGGGTCCGTTGAGGAAGCCGTCCGCGGTCCGGAACGTCCTGGGGTCGATGAGCTCCCCGCCCGCCGACCACACCGCCGGTGCGAAGCCGTAGGTGTTCCACTCCTCGCCGGGTCGCGCGTGGACGAGGCCCAGGTCGAGCGGGTGCCGGTATCCCGCCCCCCGCAGGGTCCGCAGGATGCCCGTGAACTCGCCGACGGTCCAGGCGTCCGCCGGGCCCTCGGGAATGCGGATACCGGCCTTCCTCAGGACCGACGGCCGCACGTAGAGGGCCAGCCCCGAGTCGAAGGTGCCGATGCCGTACAACCGCCCGGCGTAGGTGCCCTGTTGGCGGATCGACGGCAGCAGGTCCTCCCGGAGTGCGTCGGACACGCAGGAGTCGATCGGCTTGATCCTGCCGGACCAGGCGTAGCTGTAGAGCCGGGGCCCGTCGAAGTCGAGCAGGTCCGGCAGATCACCGCTGGCCGCGGCGGAGAGCACGAGTTCGTTGTACGGCCGCTGCTCGGGAAGGGTGACGGCCTCGACCCGTACCTGCCGCTGCGACGAGTTGAAGTCCTGGACCTGGCGCCGCAGGGTGCTGGACTCGGCGCTCGGCCCCGCGTGGAACCACACCGTGACCTGCGCGGTGCCGTCGATCCTGCCGTCGCAGGTGGTGTCGGTACGGGCCCGCTCGCCCTTGTCGCCGTCGCCTCCGCCACCGCACGCGGCGAGCAGCAGCGCGGCCACCACCAGCGCCGAGGCCAGGGCGCGAGGCCCGCGGCGCCTTGCGAATTCGCCGACGTTTTCGAGCGGTGCCTTCATCGCACACCCCCACTCGACCGGACTTGCACGGCCTCCCCAGGGCAGCCCACATGCTACCCCCCGTCACCTTCCGCTGCGCTGCGTGAACGAGAACTGGCGGAACCGGCAAAGGACTTGAGCACATTCCAGGTGCCGGGAAGCAATCCGCCCCGACTCTTTCCGGCTAGCCGGAAAGCGCAATCACCCGCCGGTTGGGACCCTGTCCGCATGTCCATGCGCTGTCTTCTCGTCGATGACAGCATCCGGTTCCTGGAGGCCGCGCGGAGTCTTCTGGAACGCGACGGGATACCTGTCGTCGGCGTCGCACTGTCCGGTACGGAGGCTCTGGCACGGGCCGCCGAGCTGGCCCCGGACGTCGTTCTGGTCGACCTCGACCTCGACGGCGAGAGCGGCTTCGACGTGGCGACGGAGCTGGCCCGTCATGTCTCCGCCGTCGTCATCCTGATCTCCACGCACGCGCTGGAGGACTTCGAGGAGCTGGTCGCCGGCAGTGCGGCACGCGGCTTCCTGCCAAAGTCGGCGCTGTCGGCACGGGCCATCCGCGAGCTGCTGGACAGCGACGGGGAGACGACGCCCACCTGAGCGCGTACGGGCTGTGGTCCGGTCGTGAGCGCGCCCGCCGTCCGGCCGTGAGCCCGCCCGCGACGCGGTCATGAACTGCGCCACGGGCCGGCGGTGGCTGCATCGCCGTTCGGCTGCGAACCCACCCCCGTCCAGCTGCGAACCCCCACCCACAGCCCAGCCGTGAACCCACCCGCGACGCGGTCATGAAGTGGGCCTGAGCCCGGCCGCCACGGCATCACCGTTCGCCTGCGAACACGCCCCCGTCCGACCATGAACCCACCGGCAGCCCAGCCGTGAACCGCCCGCGACGCGGTCATGAAGTGGGCATCGGCCGGCCGCCACGGCATCACCGTTCGGCTGCGAACACCGGCCCCCGTCCAGCCATGAACCCACCCGCAGCCCGGCCGTGAAGCACGCCCCCAACCGGCTGTCACAGCATCGCCGTTCGGCTGCGAACACACCCCCGGTCCGGCCGTGCGCCTGTCCCCAGCGCGGTCGCTGCGTGCGCTCACGCCCGGCCATGAGTGAGCCGCCGTTCGGCGACAGGTGTTGTCGGGACTTGGTCAACACGCTTCAATGCGGGGGAACTCGGGGCCGGGAGCGACGGCGTACGGATGTGCGGCCTCCCCCCGGCACGGCCGCGGACGGCCCCGGGACACTCTCACGTGCGGCCTGACCAGCCGCCCGGACCTGCACAGAAAGGCCCCTGCATGCCGCACGCCACACAGCACGCGGACGTCGCGACCCTCGCCGACGCGGAACTGGACACGGCCCTGCGCGGCGGCCCCTTCCACGTCGCGCTGCGTGCCGCGATCGCCGCCCGGGGGCTGCCGTTGCAGCGTGTCCAGCACCATCTGTCGCGGTACGGGGTCAAGGTGGGTGTCACGAGCCTGAGTTACTGGCAGCAGGGTGCCCGGCGCCCGCAGCGCCCCGAGTCGCTGCGGGCCGTACGCGCGCTGGAGGAGATCCTTCAGCTGCCGGAGGAGTCACTGATCCGGCTGCTCGCCGAGCACGAGGACCGGTCGGCCGGAGAGCGGCCCGCGACCCGCTCCTACCGCTCCCTCCTCGCCGCCTCGGACGTTCTCGAACAGCTGCTGGCAGAGCTGGACTCGCCCCTCGACGGCGGGCTGCACACCCTCGGCCACCACGAGCGGATAGACATCGGGCCGCGCCGGGAACTGGGCAGCCGCGAGTCGCACCACATCGTGCGCGCCCACCGGGAGGGCGTCGACCGCTTCATGGCCGTCCACCACGGCGACCCGGGGTGCGTACCGGAGCTCATGACCGTGCACGCCCTGGAGAACTGCCGTACCGGGCGCGTGCGTTCGCACCACGACACCGGTGTGCTCGTGGCCGAGCTGCTTCTCGACGCACGGCTGCGGGCAGGGGACACCTTCCTCTTCCGCTACCGCGTCGAGGACGGCACGGCCGGTGCGTCCCGCGAGTACGTGCGCGGCTTCGGCTCGCCCGGGGGCCAGTACGCGCTGCAGGTCCGGTTCGACGAGAACACCCTGCCGCTGCGCTGTCACCGCTTCGCCCAGCACTCCCCCGCGGCACCCCGCAGCGGCCGCCAGGAACTCGCCCTCACCGGCCACCACCACTCGGTCCACCTCGTCGAGCAGCGGGTGCGGTCGGGGATCGTGGGGATCGGATGGGACTGGGAGTGACGGCGGTGCCGGTGGGTGTGGCGGCGAGGAGGGGGCGGGAGTGGTCAGTGGCGCGAGTGGTGTGACGTCAGGTCGGTGACGGCACGTAAACGCTTGCGCAAGCGTTTACGTGCGGCGTCCGATGGGATACCTTCCGGCCGTGGGCCGCCGTTCCGGGAGGGGGACTCGATGCCGACCATGGCCGATGTGGCACGCAGCGCGGGCGTGTCCGTGGCGACCGTCTCGCATGTCCTCAACGGCACCAGACCGGTCCTGCCGCACACCCGCCAGGCCGTGCTGGACGCCGTCGACGAACTCGGCTACACCCCCAACACCCTCGCCCGGTCCCTGGTGACCTCCCGCACCCGCTCCATCGGGCTCGCGGTGTCGGCGATCAGCAATCCGTACTTCACGGAGATCCTCCAGGGCGTCGAGGCGAGCGCCCTGGAACACGGCTACAGCCTGCTCATCGCCGATCCGCACGACGACCCCGAACACGAGCGCAAGGTCGTCCAACTGCTGCACGAGCGGCGCGTGGACGGCATGATCGTCGCGCCCTCGGTGGACCCGCGCGAGCTCGTCACCTACCTCGGGCGCCACGAGGTCCCGACCGTGTTCCTCGATCGGCTGGCCGACGCTCCCGCGGACGGTCCGCAGCGCTTCGACCAGGTCTGCGCCGAGAACACCGGGCCGACGGCACGCCTGGTCACCCATCTCGCCGGACTCGGCCACCGGCGCATCGGACTGGTGGCCGGTCTGCCGGGCCTCAGCACCACCGCCGAGCGGATCGCCGGATACCGGCAGGGCCTCGCGGCCGCCCGGCTCCCCTACGACGGTGACCTCGTCGCGCACGGCGACTCCGCGTCGGCCGGAGCCGAACGGGCCACGGCCGCCCTGCTCGCCCTGGCCGCACCGCCCACCGCCCTCGTCACCGCCAACAACACGATGACCATCGGCACCCTGCGCACGCTGCGCGAACGCGGCCTCTCCGTACCGGACGACCTCGCCCTGTGCTGCTTCGACGACTTCGCCTGGGCCGATCTGTTCTCCCCCAGGCTCACCGCGATCGCCCAGCCCAGCAGGGAGATCGGCGCCCAGGCGGTACGGGTGCTCCTGGACCGCCTCGCGGCGCCGGACCGGCCTGCCCGGACCGTGCGCCTCGCCTGCACCTTCGTCCACCGCACGTCGTGCGGCTGCGCCGACTCCGGGGAGCGGTCCGCGCGCTCCGGGCCGGCCCCGGAAGACCCGACTCCCCCGCAGGGCTCGCAGCCCGCGCGGTCCTCGCAGTCCAGGAAAGGAACCGTCTCGTGATCGTCGTCGCCGGTGAGGCCCTGATCGATCTGGTACCGCAGGGCCGGGGCGCCCTCGCGGGTCTCAAGCCGGCGCTCGGCGGTGGCCCCTACAACACCGCGGTGGCCCTCGGCCGCCTCGGCTCCCCCACGGCCTTCTGCTCCCGGACCTCGCTCGACGCCTTCGGCGAGGCGCTGCTTCAGGGGCTGCGGGAGGCCGAGGTGGACGTGTCCGCCGTGCAGCGCGGTGCGGAACCCACCACGCTCGCCGTCGCCACGATCGACACCAACGGCTCGGCCGCCTACTCCTTCTACGTCGACGGCACCGCCGACCGCCTGTTCACGGCACCCGGCGAACTCCCCGCCGGGACCCGCGCGATGTCCTTCGGCACCTGCTCGCTCGTCCTGGAACCGGGGGCGAGCGCGTACGAGGAGCTGCTGCGGAAGGCTGCCGCGCAGGGTGTGTTCACCGCGCTCGACCCGAACATCAGGGCCGGGCTGATCCCCGACGCGGACGCCTACCGGGACCGGTTCAGGAGCTGGCTGCCGTCGGTGTCCCTGCTCAAGCTCTCCGAGGAGGACGCGCTGTGGCTGGGCGGCACCCCACGCGAGTGGCTGGCCGCGGGGCCCTCGGCCGTCGTGATCACTCACGGCGGTGACGGGCTGACCGTGTTCACCCGGGACGGGGCGGCGCTTCCCGTACCGGGCGAGAAGGTCGACGTCGTGGACACGATCGGCGCCGGCGACACGGTGAACGCGGCGCTGCTGCACGGCCTTGCCACCCTTGACGCGCTGTCCCCGGCGGCGCTCGCGGCGCTGGGCGTCGACGACTGGACCCGGCTGCTGCGATTCGCGGCACGCGCGGCGGCGATCACCTGCTCACGAGCGGGCGCCGAGCCGCCGTACGCGTCCGAAGTGGGCGCGCTCTAGAGACCGCCCGGCCGCAGCAGGCAGAGGCGTCGGAGGCCGGACGGGCGGTGCCCCGCGGGGAGTTCCCGCGGGGCACCGCCTTTTCGTGTCGTTCCCCGAGGTGTCCGGGGCCCGGGGTCATTGGCCGAGCGTCTCAGGCCTTGCGGGCCCGGGTCGTCTTCTTGGCCGGTGTCGTCCTGGCCGTCGCCGTCTTCTGGGCCGTCGACCTGGCGGCGGCCGTCTTCTTGGCGGCGGTCGCCTTCTTGGCGGCCGGCTTGCGAGGAGCCTTCACCGAGGAGGCGTCGCTGACGCGGTCCGCCCCGAGGATCTCCCTGAGGAACTTGCCGGTGTGGCTCGCGGGAACCCCTGCGATCTCCTCCGGGGTGCCCTCGGCGACGACGAGTCCGCCGCCGGCGCCACCCTCGGGGCCCATGTCGACGACCCAGTCGGCCGTCTTGATCACATCGAGGTTGTGCTCGATGACGATGACCGTGTTGCCCTTGTCGACGAGGCCGGACAGAACCGTCAGCAGCTTGCTGATGTCCTCGAAGTGCAGACCGGTGGTGGGCTCGTCCAGGACGTAGACCGTACGGCCGGTGGACCGCTTCTGGAGCTCGCTGGCGAGCTTCACCCGCTGGGCCTCGCCACCGGACAGGGTGGTCGCGGCCTGGCCGAGACGGACATAGCCGAGCCCGACGTCCTTGAGGGTGTTGAGGTGACGGGCGATCGCGGGGACGGCCTCGAAGAACCCCGTGGCCTCCTCGATCGGCATGTTCAGGATGTCGGCGATGGACTTGCCCTTGTAGTGGACCTCCAGGGTCTCCCGGTTGTAGCGGGCGCCGTGGCAGACCTCGCACGGGACGTAGACGTCCGGGAGGAAGTTCATCTCGATCTTGATGGTGCCGTCGCCCGCGCAGTTCTCGCAGCGGCCGCCCTTGACGTTGAAGGAGAAGCGGCCGGGCATGTAGCCGCGGACCTTCGCCTCGGTCGTCTCGGCGAACAGCTTGCGGACGTGGTCGAAGACACCGGTGTACGTCGCCGGGTTGGACCGCGGGGTGCGGCCGATGGGTGACTGGTCGACGTGGACGACCTTGTCGACGAGGTCGTCGCCGTCCACACGCGTGTGTCGTCCGGGAACGCTCCGGGCGCCGTTCAGCTCGCGGGCCAGGTGCGTGTACAGGATGTCGTTCACCAGCGTCGACTTGCCGGAGCCCGAGACACCGGTGACCGCGGTGAACACGCCCAGCGGGAAGGACACGTCGATGTCCTGGAGGTTGTTCTCGCGGGCGCCGTGCACGGTGAGCCGGCGGGACGGGTCCAGGGGGCGCCTGATGTCGGGCAGCGGGATGGCCTTCTTGCCCGACAGGTACTGGCCGGTCTGCGACTCGTTGTTGTCCAGCAGTTCCTTCAGGGAGCCGCTGTGCACGACCCTGCCGCCGTGTTCACCCGCGCCGGGACCGATGTCGACGATCCAGTCGGCGACCTTGATGGTGTCCTCGTCGTGCTCGACGACGATGAGCGTGTTGCCCATGTCCCGCAGCCGGACCAGGGTCTCGATGAGCCGGTGGTTGTCGCGCTGGTGCAGGCCGATGGACGGCTCGTCGAGGACGTACAGGACGCCCACGAGCCCGGAGCCGATCTGGGTGGCCAGGCGGATGCGCTGGGCCTCGCCGCCGGAGAGGGTCCCGGCCGCGCGGTTCAGCGAGAGGTAGTCCAGGCCGACGTCGACCAGGAACTTCAGCCGTTCGTTGACCTCCTTCAGCACCCGCTCGGCGATCTTCTTGTCGCGGGCGCTGAGCTTCAGCTCCCCGAGGAAGTCCGCGCAGTCGCTGATGGACATCCCCGAGACCTCGGCGATCGACTTGCCCATGACGGTGACCGCGAGGACGAGCGGCTTGAGGCGGGTGCCCTCACAGGTGGGGCAGGGCACCTCGCGCATGTAGCCCTCGAAGCGCTCACGGCTGGCGTCGCTCTCGGACTCGCTGTGCCGGCGCTTGACGAAGGGCACGGCGCCTTCGAAGGGGGTCGTGTAGACGCGCTCGCGGCCGTACCTGTTGCGGTAGCGGACCTCGATCTGTGTCTTGTGCCCGTACAGCAGGGCCTTCTTGGCGCGCTGCGGCAGCCCCGCGAAGGGGATGTCCGTCCGGAAGCCCAGCGCGTCCGCGAGGGCGCCGATCAGGCGGCCGAAGTAGTCCTTGGTGTGTCCGTGGGACCAGGGGTGGATGGCGCCCTCGTCGAGGGACTTGTCCTCGTCCGGGACGATCAGCTCCGGGTCGACCTCCATGCGCGTGCCGATGCCGGTGCACTCGGGGCAGGCGCCGAAGGGCGAGTTGAAGGAGAAGGAGCGGGGCTCCAGCTCCTCGAAGGACAGGTCGTCGTACGTGCAGTACAGGTGCTCCGAGAACATGCGCTCACGCTCGGGGTCGTCCTCGGGGAGGTCGACGAAGTCGAGCACGACCATGCCCCCGGACAGCCCGAGCGCGGTCTCGACGGAGTCGGTGAGGCGGCGCTTGGCGGAGTCCTTCACCGTGAGGCGATCGATGACCACCTCGATGGTGTGCTTCTCCTGCTTCTTCAGCGTGGGCGGGTTGGAGAGCTGGACGGTCTCGCCGTCCACGCGGGCGCGGCTGTAACCCTTGGTCTGGAGATCGGCGAAGAGGTCGACGAACTCCCCCTTGCGCTCCCGCACCAGCGGCGAGAGCACCTGGAAGCGACTGCCCTCCGGCAGCTCCAGGACCCGGTCGACGATGGCTTGCGGCGACTGGCGTGCGATCGGACGGCCGCACTCGGGGCAGTGCGGCTTGCCGATGCGCGCGAAGAGCAGACGCAGGTAGTCGTAGACCTCGGTGATGGTGCCGACCGTCGAGCGCGGGTTGCGCGAGGTCGACTTCTGGTCGATGGAGACCGCGGGCGAGAGGCCCTCGATGAAGTCGACGTCCGGCTTGTCCATCTGGCCGAGGAACTGGCGGGCGTACGAGGAGAGCGACTCCACGTAGCGCCGCTGGCCCTCGGCGAAGATGGTGTCGAAGGCCAGGGAGGACTTGCCCGACCCGGACAGGCCCGTGAAGACGATGAGCGAGTCGCGAGGCAGGTCGAGCGAGACGTTCTTCAGGTTGTGCTCGCGCGCGCCACGGACGATGAGACGGTCGGCCACGCCGGTCCGCACCTTTCTTGAGAGTGGTGACAGGGGCGGGGCCCCCGTGCTTTCTCAGACTAGGGGGAGCCACTGACAACGCCGGTCGGATTCCCCGGAGGCATAACAATCCCCGGCCCTCCAGCATGCCCGACGCCGCACCCGACCATATAGCACGTGCATTCGATTTCCGGCACTGCTTCACCACCTTCACCCAAAGGTGTGGCGGGGCTAGGGTCAGCAGCATGATTGATCACGCTCATGACCTGGAGTCTGTACGTGGCGCGACCGAGCGGCTGCTGACCGCAGCCGCCTCGATGGACAACGCGTCGGTGACCGAGTCGTCACGGCTGCCCGGCTGGAGCCGCGGGCATGTACTCGCACATCTGTCCCGGAACGCCGACGCCCTGGTGAACGTTCTGCGCGGACAGCCCATGTATCCGTCCGCGGACGCACGCGACTCCGACATCGAGCGGGACGCACCGCGCTCCCTCGATGTCCAGCTCGCCGACCTCCGCGACAGCGCCGCACGCTTCCAGGAGGCGGGTGCCGAGCCGGCCGACTGGTCGCGCACGGTGGAGCTGCGCAACGGGGTCACCGACTCGGCGTCCCGGGTGCCGTTCCGGCGATGGGTCGAGGTGGAACTGCACCACGTGGACCTCGGGATCGGGTACGAACTGGAGGATCTCCCGGAACAATTCACCCAGCGTGAGATCGACTTCCTCACGGAGCGGTTCCGGGGCCATCCCGGCGTACCGGCCCTCCTGATCGAGGAGGACGACGGTCGCCGGAGCCCGACCGGGCGCCAGGACGAAGCGGCACTCATCGTCTCCGGGCGCCGGGCCGATCTGCTCGGCTGGCTCGCCGGCCGCCGCGACGGCACGCTGCTGAGGGTGCACGGCGGCACCCTGCCGTCGCTGCCCCCGCTGTAGTGGCCCGCCCCGCCGGCCCTCGAAAAGAAATGTGGGCGGGGATGTCGATCCGGGCGGACCCCGCACGACGCAGAGGTGAGAGAACGACACCACACGGGAAACGGCTCCACACGAGAGGTGAAGACCATGCCCAAGGTCCGGGTGCACAACGTGACGATCTCCCTCGACGGCTTCGCGGCCGGCCCGAACCAGCGACCGGACGCCCCGTTCGGCGACGGGGTCGGCTGGGGTGACGAGCTGCACGGCTGGCTCTTTCCCGCGATGGAGGACGCGGCCGCGGGCAGGACCGGAATCGATGTCGACCACGTCGTCCGCGGCGACCGGAACATCGGCGCCACGATCATGGGGCGGAACATGTTCGGGCCGCAGCGCGGGCCGTGGGAGGACGAGTCCTGGCAGGGCTGGTGGGGCGACAACCCGCCCTACCACCACGACGTCTTCGTGCACACCCACCATCTGCGCCCCTCGCTGAAGATGGCCGGCGGAACCACCTTCCACTTCACCGACGAGTCGCTGGAGACGGTGCTCCAGCGCGCGTTCGACGCCGCGGGCGGCAAGGACGTCCGGATCGGCGGCGGGGCGGCGATCATCCGGCAGTACCTGCGCGCCCGGCTGATCGACGAGGTCCACCTGGCGATCGCGCCGATGCTCATCGGGCGCGGAGAACGACTGCTCGACGACCTGGGCGACGGGATCGACGGATACCGGGTCGCCGAACTGGTCAGCTCACCGAAGGTCACCCACGCGGTACTGGTCCGGCGCTGACGGACGGCCCCGTCATCGCCGCCGGCGGACGCCGGCCCGGGTGGACCCATGGCGGTCGCCCGACCCGTCGGCACGCCCTCGGGAACGGATTAGGCTGACCGCCATGACGTACAGCGGACAGGTGACGGTCGGCGGGTCCGCCGACGTGCACGAGCTCAAGGACCTGATGATCACCAAGATCGCGGTCGGCCCGATGAACAACAACGCCTATCTGCTGCGCTGCCGGGCCACCGACGAGCAGTTGCTGATCGACGCCGCCAACGACGCGCACACCCTGCTCGGCATGATCGGTGACGACGGCATCGCGTCCGTCGTCACCACGCACCAGCACGGTGACCACTGGCAGGCGCTCGCCGAGGTCGTCGCGGCCACACGCGCGCGTACGTACGCGGGCCGGGACGACGCCGACGGCATCCCCGTGCCCACCGACGTCCCGCTCGAGGACGGCGACGTCATCCGCGTGGGGCACGTGGAGCTGACCGCGCGTCACCTGGTCGGCCACACACCGGGTTCGATCGCCCTCGTCTACGACGACCCGCACGGGCATCCCCATGTGTTCACCGGGGACTGTCTCTTCCCGGGCGGGGTGGGCAACACCCGCAAGGATCCGGAGGCGTTCGCGAGCCTGATCCACGACGTCGAGACGAAGATCTTCGGCGAGCTGCCGGACGAGACCTGGGTGTACCCGGGGCACGGCAACGACACCTCGCTGGGCGCGGAGCGGCCGCACCTTCCGGAGTGGCACGCGCGGGGGTGGTGAACACCGGCGTGCGCCTCTGAATCCGTTCCTGCCTGCGCGTCTGCATCCGATCCGGCGTGCGGCCGGCGCCCCCGTTTCGGCTCACGCGCCCCGTGTGAACGATTCACACGAGCCGGTGTCACACGCGCGCTCCCGGCGCAGGTGGTTGCGCAGTCAACTGGGGGCAGCCCCGCACAGGAAGACGGCTCCTGCGCGGTACGGGCCGCCGGTCTTTCGATCCCCGCCCTCGACCGGCGGCCCCGGCCGCCTGGCCGGAATGCGTTCACAGAAATGAAACACCCGTTCCCAATATGCGGACAATTGCCGTCGTGACCTCGACAAACGGGACAGTGGACTGTCACTCTCCCGCCATGCACATCGCCCCTCGCACACTGCGCCGCGCGGCCGCCGCGACATCCATTGCCCTGCTCGCCACCGCCGTCGGCTGTGCTCCGCAGCCGGAGGACGACGCGAGCACCAAGGCCTCGGCGTCGACCGGCACCACGTGTGCCAAGGGCAAGTTGGCCACCCAGAGCTCCGGCAAGCTCACGATCGCGACCGACGAGCCCGCGTACGAGCCGTGGTTCAAGGACGACAAGCCCGCCAACGGCAAGGGCTTCGAGTCGGCCGTCGCCTACGCCGTGGCGAAGCAGCTCGGCTACGACAAGAGCGCCGTCGTCTGGCAGAGCGTCCCCTTCAACAAGGCCTTCGCGCCCGGCGAGAAGACCTTCGACTTCGACATCAACCAGGTGTCGATCAGCGCCGAGCGCAAGAAGGCCGTGGACTTCTCCTCCGGCTACTACGACGTGCGCCAGGCCGTCATCGCGCTCAAGGGTTCCAAGGCCGCCAAGGCGACGAGCATCGCGGATCTGAAGGGCCTCAAGCTGGGCGCCCAGGTCGGCACGACCAGCCTCAACTACATCGAGGACGTGGTGAAGCCGACCCGGGAGGCCGCCGCGTACGCCAAGAACGACCAGGCCAAGTCCGCGCTGGAGAACAAGCAGGTGGACGCCATCGTCGTCGACCTGCCGACCGCCTTCTACATCACCGCGGCCGAGGTGACGGACGGCACGATCGTCGGGCAGTTCGAGAACCAGGGCGGCACGCCGGAGCAGTTCGGGCTCGTGCTCGACAAGGGCAGCGCGCTCACCTCCTGCGTCACGGCCGCCGTGGACACGCTGCGCAAGGACGGCACGCTCGCCAAGCTGGAACAGCAGTGGCTGTCGGACGCCGTCGACGCCCCGGTGCTCAAGTGACGCTCACGAAGGACGAGTCCGGCACGGAAGACACCGGTGACTCGTACACGCCGTCGCAGCGGCGGGTCGAGCGGGAACGTCTCAAACGTGCCCGCGCCCGCCGCGCGACGGCGATCGCCGCGGTCTCGACCCTGGTCACCGCCGTGGTTCTCTACCTGGTCGTCGTCAGTGCGCCCGGCTGGCCGCGCACCAAGGAGACGTTCTTCAACGGGCAGTACGCGCGCGAGGCGTTCCCCAAGGTCCTCGAAGGGCTGTGGCTGAACGTCCGGCTGCTGCTGATCTGCGGTGTCGCCGTGCTGGTGCTCGGCATGCTGATCGCCATCGCCCGCACGCTGCGCGGCCCGGTGTTCTTCCCGCTGCGCTTCCTGGCCGCCGCCTACACGGACTTCTTCCGCGGGCTCCCGCTCATCATCAACCTCATGATCGTCGTCCTGGGTGTCCCGGCGCTGCGGCTCCAGGGCGTGACGGTCGACCCGGTGTGGCTGGGCGGCACGGCTCTCACGCTGACGTATTCGGCGTACGTGGCCGAGGTGTTCCGCGCCGGCATCGAGTCCGTGCACCCCTCGCAGCGCGCCGCGGCCCGCTCGCTCGGGCTCTCCAACCGGCAGGCGCTGCGGTACGTGGTGCTGCCGCAGGCGGTACGCCGTCAGGTGCCGCCCCTGCTGAACGACCTGGTGTCCCTCCAGAAGGACACCGGTCTGGTGTCGATCGGCGGCGCGATCGACGCCGTACGGGCCGCCGACATCATCGTCGGGCGCAGCCTCAACTACACGCCCTACATCGTCGCGGGCCTGGTGTTCGTGGCGCTGACCATCCCGATGACCCGGTTCACGGACTGGGTGACGGCACGGATGGACCGCCGGCGGGCCCAGGGAGGGACCACATGAGCGACGCACCGGTGCTGCGGATGGAGTCCGTCCGCAAGACCTTCGGCGACACGGTCGTGCTGCGGGACGTCGACCTGGAGGTCACCCCGCACACGGTGACCGCGCTGATCGGCGCCTCCGGCTCGGGCAAGTCGACGCTGCTGCGCTGCGCCAACCTCCTGGATGAGATCGACGACGGCGCCATCTGGCTGGACGGCGAGGAGATCACCGATCCGCGCGTCGACCAGGACGCGGTACGGCGTCGTATCGGCGTGGTCTTCCAGGCGTACAACCTCTTTCCGCACATGACGGTCCTGGAGAACATCACGCTGGCCCCGCGCCGTGTGCACGGCGTGACCCGCGCGGAGGCCGAGGGGCACGCGCGCGAGCTCCTGGAGCGGCTCGGGCTCGCCGGGAAGGCGGGCGAGTACCCCGACCGGCTCAGCGGCGGTCAGCAGCAGCGGGTGGCCATCGTGCGGGCCCTCGCCGTACGTCCCCGGCTGCTGCTGCTCGACGAGATCACCGCGGCCCTCGATCCGGAACTCGTGGGCGAGGTCCTGAACGTCGTGCGCGACCTCAAGGGCGACGGCATGACCATGGTGCTGGCCACACACGAGATGGGCTTCGCGCGCGAGGTCGCCGACCAGGTCTGTTTTCTGGACGCGGGTGTGGTGCTGGAGCGCGGGACGGCCGAGCAGATCTTCGGCGACCCGCAGGAGGAGCGCACCCAGCGCTTCCTGCGGCGGATCGTGGAGGCGGGGCGCCTGTAGGAGCTGTAAGGACCGCGCGCCCAGGACGTCGGTCCTTACACGTCGGCCCGGGCCGGCCCCGCCAGCGCCGCGACCCGCTCCACACCGAAGACGTAGCCCTGCACCCCGCATCCCGCGATGACGCCGTCGGCGCGCAGCGAGACGTAGGAGTGGTGCCGGAAGGACTCGCGCTGGTGGATGTTGGAGATGTGCACCTCCAGCACCGGCAGTCCGTCGCAGGTGTTGAGCGCGTCCAGGATGGCGACCGACGTGTGCGAGTAGGCACCGGGGTTGATGACGATCCCGCAGTGGTCGAGCCGCGCCTCCTGGATCCAGTCGACCAGCTCGCCCTCGTGGTTGGACTGCCTGAAGTCCACCGTGCCGCCGTGCGCGGCCGCCGCCTTGGCGCACAGGGCCTCGACGTCGGCCAGCGTGTCCCTGCCGTAGATCTCCGGCTGGCGCTGACCCAGCAGGTTCAGGTTGGGGCCGTTCAGGATCATGATCGGGGCGTTGGCCAGGGTGCGGGGCACGGTTCCTCCGGTCCGGTGGGAGCGGGCTGCTCAGACCCCGGTTTATCACGGTGCGGGGCGCGCGGTACGGCCCGTACCCTCCCGGCATGACGACGATCTCGTACCCGCCCAAGCCGGTGTCCGGCGACCGCATAGCCGTCATCTCCCCCGGCGCCGGCCTGCCCGGTCTCTTCCCGCGCCCCTTCGAACTGGGCCTGGAGCGGCTGCGCAAGGAGTACGGACTCGAACCGGTCGAGTATCCGACGACCCGCAGGATGGGTTCGACGCCGAAGGACCGTGCCGCCGACATCCACGCGGCGTTCGCCGACCCGGACATCAGGGTGGTCATGGCGTCCATCGGCGGCGACGACCAGATCACCGTACTGCCCTTCCTGGACCGGGAGTTGATCCGGGCGAACCCGAAGCCGTTCTTCGGGATGAGCGACAACACGAACCTGCTGGCGTACCTGTACAACACCGGCATCGTCGGATTCCACGGTGCGACCGTGATGACCGCGCTCGGACGCCCGGTGGCCATGGACGCCCTGACCGCCGACTCCCTGCGGGCGGCGCTGTTCACCTCCGGCACGTACGAACTCACCGCCGCCGAGCGCTGGAACGACGTCAACCGTGACTGGGCGGACCCCGCGACCTTCGACGCGGAGCCCGAGACCCGTCCCGGCGGCGGCTGGACCTGGGTGAACGCCGACCGGGTGGTGGAGGGCCGCAGTTGGGGCGGCTGTCTGGAGATCCTCGGCTGGCTGCTGATGGCCGACCGCGAGATCGCGCGCGACCTGAGCGCGTACGACGGCGGAGTGCTGCTCCTGGAGACCTCGGAGGAGTTGCCGAGCGACGTCGAGGTCTTCAGCACCCTGCGGAACATGGGCGAGCGCGGGCTGCTGGAACGCTTCTCCGCGCTGCTGATGGGCCGCCCCAAGTCCTGGTCCTTCGAGCACCCCAACAGTCCCGAGGAGGCGGATCGTTACGCCACCGACCAGCGCGAGGCCGTGCTGCGGGCCATGCACATATATGCCCCCGACACGACCATCGTCTTCGATGTGGACTTCGGGCACACCGATCCCCAACTCGTCATCCCCTACGGCGGCATCGTCCGCGTCGACGGCCCCGGCCGGCGCATCACCGTCACGTACTGATCCCGCCCGCGCGCTCCCGTAACCCCCGCTCACCGCTGGTGGTTGACGCGGCATGCACGACGTACGCACCGCAAGGGCGCCCTCCATGCCGCGGCTCGCGGCCGCCTCGCTCGCCGGCACGGCCATCGAGTTCTACGACTTCTTCGTCTACGGGACGGCCGCGGCGCTGGTCCTGGGGCCGCTGTTCTTTCCCACGTTCTCGCCGGTGGCGGGGACGCTGGCCGCCTTCGGGACGTTCGGTGTGGGGTTCGTCGCGCGGCCGCTCGGGTCGGTGCTGTTCGGGCACATCGGGGACCGGCGCGGACGGCGTCCGGTCCTCGTGGCCTCACTGCTGCTGACCGGCGCCGCCACCGTCGCGGTCGGCTGCGTGCCGACGTACGGCACGATCGGGGTGACCGCGCCCGTACTGCTCCTGGTGCTGCGCTTTCTCCAGGGACTGGGGCTGGGCGGGGAGTGGGGCGGCGCCGTCCTGCTGGTCGCGGAGCATGCGCCCGCCGAGCGGCGCGGACTGTGGACGAGCTTCCCGCAGGTGGGGCCCGCACTGGGCTTTCTGCTCGCCAACGGAGTGGTGCTGACGCTGTCGGCCACCCTGTCCGACGCGCAGTTCGCGCAGTGGGGCTGGCGGGTGCCGTTCTGGGCGGCCGGAGTGCTGGCGATGGTGGGGCTGTGGCTGCGCGCCTCGCTCACGGAGAGCCCTGGTTTCCTGGAGCTCGACGACCACGCGCGCGTGCCGTTCGTCGAGGTGGCGCGCGACCACTGGCGGCTCGTTCTGCTGACGGCCGGAGCACTCGCCGTCGGGTACGCGATCTTCTACGCGGTGACGACCTGGTCCCTCGCCTACGGCACTGAGCGGCTCGGGGTGAGCCGGACCGTCATGCTGACCTGCATCATGGCCGCGGTGCTGGTGAAGGGCTCACTCACACCGGTGGTGGCACTGCTCGGGGACCGTTACGGGCGGCGGCCGTTGTGTCTGGCCGGGTGCGCGGGGGCCGCGCTGTGGATGTTCCCGATGGTGGCCCTGCTCGCGACCGCCGAGCCGCTGTGGATGTTCCTCGGCTTCCTGGGCGCGATGATCGCGTTCATCACGATGTTCGCGGTGATCGCCGCGTATCTGCCGGAGCTGTACGAGCCGCGGGTGCGCTGCACCGGTGCCGCGGTCGGCTACAACCTCGGCGGGGTGGTCGGGGGCGCGCTCACGCCGATCGCGGCGACGGCGCTGGCGGAGCACGGCGGGCGGGTCCCCTGGGGTGTGGGGGCGTATCTGACCGGGATCGCGCTGCTCAGTCTCGGGTGTTTCGCGTTGCTGCCGGAGACGCGTCCGGTGCCCGCGGCGGTGACGGCCGTGGCGGAGCCGGCTATGGATTGATCGCCAGCTCCAGGTAGGCCGCGAACAGCACCAGATGGACACCGCCCTGGAGCGGTGTCGCCCGGCCCGGCACCACCGTCAGCGAACTCACCACCACGGTCAGGGCCAGCAGCACCATGTGGGTGGCGCCGAGGCCGAGGACGAGCGGACCGGAGAGCCAGACGGATGCCAGGGCGACCGCGGGGATGGTCAGGCCGATGCTCGCCATGGCCGAGCCGAGGGCGAGGTTGAGGCTCGTCTGCACACGGTCTCGGCGCGCGGAGCGCAGCGCGGCGATGGTCTCGGGGAGCAGCACCAGCAGGGCGATGACCACACCGACCACGGCCTGCGGAAGGCCGGCCTTGGCCACCCCGGACTCGATGGTCGGCGAGACCCCCTTGGCCAGACCGACGACGCCGATCAGGGCCAGGCCCAGCAGCGTCAGGCTGATCAGCGCGGTGCGGGCGGTGGGCAGGTCGGCGTGGTCGTCGGCGGTGATGACCTCGCCCTGGTGGGTGACCGGGAGGAAGTAGTCGCGGTGCCGTACGGTCTGGGTCGCCACGAACAAGCCGTACAGGACCAGCGAGGAGAGCGCGGCGAAGGTCAGCTGGGCGGTGGAGAACTCCGGGCCCGGCTTGCTCGTCGTGAACGTCGGCAGCACCAGGCTCAGCGTGGCCAGGGTGGCGACCGTGGCGAGGGCAGCGCCGGTGCCCTCGGGGTTGAAGACCGCGGTGCCGTGGCGCAGTGAGGCCACGAGGAGACTGATGCCGACGATGCCGTTGCAGGTGATCATCACGGCCGCGAAGACCGTGTCCCTGGCCAGGGTCGAACTCTTGTCGCCGCCATCCGCCATCAGGGTGACGATCAGGGCGACCTCGATGATCGTGACGGCGACGGCGAGGACGAGTGATCCGAAGGGCTCACCGACCCGGTGGGCGATCACCTCGGCGTGGTGCACGGCGGCCAGCACGGCCCCGGCGAGGACCAGCGTCACGAGGACTACGGCCGCGCCGGGAAGATCGCGGCCCCAGGTGAACACCAGCAGAAGGACAGCGAGCACCGGCACTGCGGACGTCCACCGGTTCGTGAGCCTGGCGAGCATGCAGTGATCGTCGCAGAGGCGAACCGGCTGCGCACCATGCCAGTGGCTACTTGAGCTCGCCCGATTCCAGGACGTCGTAGTTGGTGTAGACGCGGTCACCGATGCACAGCGCGCCGAGCCGTTCCGCCAGTTCGCCCGTCTCGGGGGCGTCGCTGTTGCGCATGGCCTCGTCGTACGACTCGAATTCGAGCAGCGCCGCATAGCGGTTGGGGTTGTCGCGGTCCTTCAGGAGCATGCGGTAGGTCGGGCCACCCGGCTTGCCCTCGTTGCGCTGCCCCGCCTCCTGGAGCACCTGCTGCATGTCTTCCAGGCGCTCGGTCTCGAAACCGACGATCTGCACGAACTTCATGAGTGTCTCCAGTCGGCCACGGCGTCCCCGGGCCGGGGAACGCGCTCTGGAACCAAACAAGCACCGGGAGCGGCACCCGGCAATTCGCCGCGTCCCGCTCCCGGTGGTGGTGCTTGCTGCGTCGGCCTTGGTCAGGCCTCGATGCTGTCCTTCTGAGCGTCTTCGGTCCCCGCCTGCGCCGCCTCGGCCGCGGCCTGCTTCCTGGTAGCCATCAGGCTGGTGATCGTGGTGACGATCAGGACCGAGCAGATCACGCCGAGCGAGACCGGGATGCTGATCTCGGGGACGTGGACCCCGGACTCGTGCAGGGCGTGCAGCACCAGCTTGACGCCGATGAAGCCCAGGATGATCGACAGGCCGTAGCTGAGGTGGACCAGCTTCTTCAGCAGGCCGCCGATGAGGAAGTACAGCTGGCGCAGGCCCATCAGGGCGAACGCGTTGGCCGTGAAGACGATGTACGGGTCCTGGGTCAGGCCGAAGATCGCGGGGATCGAGTCGAGCGCGAACAGCACGTCGGTGGTGCCGATGGCGAGCATCACGACCAGCATCGGGGTCATGACCCGCTTGCCGTTCTCCTCGATCCACAGCTTGGTGCCGTGGTACCGGTCGGCGACACCGAACCGGCGCTCGGCGGCCTTGAGCAGCTTGTTCTCCTCGAACTCCTCGTCGTCCCCGTCGGCACGGGCCTCCTGGATGAGCTTCCAGGCGGTGTAGATGAGGAAGGCACCGAAGATGTAGAAGACCCAGGCGAAGCTGGCGAGGATGGCGGCTCCCGCGGCGATGAAGATCGCGCGCAGCACCAGGGCTATGAGGACACCGACGAGGAGCACCCGCTGCTGGTACTGCGAGGGCACCGCGAACTTCGCCATGATCAGGACGAAGACGAAGAGGTTGTCCACGCTCAGGGACTTCTCGGTGATGAAGCCCGCGAAGAACTCCCCGCCGGTCTGACCACCGCCGAAGATGAGCAGGCCGAGGCCGAAGAGGCCGGCCAGGGCGATCCAGACGACCGTCCAGATGCCCGCTTCCTTGATGGACACGTCGTGCGGCTTGCGGCCGATGAAGAAGTCGACCGCGATGAGGGCGGCGAGGCCCACGATCGTAAGGACCCACAGGGTCACGGAAACATCCACAGTTCCTCCGGCAATACGTAACGGCAAGTAACCAGCGTCGTCGCGCTGCCGGAGGTCTCCTCCACCCACGGTGGGCCGACGCCCCGGGATCAGGCCTGATCCGTATTGACGGGTACGCCGCGGTCGACAGGGAGTACTCCCCTCCGTGCTTTCAACCGTACCTCAATCACCAAGTAAAGGTAAAGCGATTGGCAAAAGAAAGGTCAAAATAGCTGGTGGGGGCGGCTTTACGTGTACTTGGTACGGGCCGTCGCGACCTGGTTGAGGACCTGCTGGAGCACCTGGCTGCCGAGCGGGACGGACGCGGGCTCGAAGGTCCAGGCATGCCCGACCCACGGGTCGGCGAGGTGGTCGTCGGGCACCGGTGTCAGCCGCATGAGCGAGCGCCACAGCGGGTCGAGAAGGGGGCCGTAGGCGGCGGCCTCCTCACGGTCCGCGACCATCATCAGGTGGACGCCGACGGACGGTCCCTCGTCCGCGAGGTAGCGCAGCTGAGTCACGGCCCTGTCGTCGAAACCGTGCGGGAAGTCGTTGACGATCAGGAGCTGTTCGGAGGTGTCGAGGCCGGGCGGGAGGGAGTCGGCCGCGCCGCCGCGCACCGCCATCTGCACCAGGTCGACGCGCTGGGTGAGCCGGGTCAGGACCTCCGCCACACCCGCGGCGCCGACCGCGGGCGGGGCCGCGAGCACGCCGGTCTGCGCCAGCGGGGCGAGCGCCTGCGCTCCCGAGCCGGCCGGGTCGATGACGTGCAGCGTGTAGTCACCGGCGGGATGGACGGCGAGGAGCCGGGCCGCGAGGGCGACCGCCGTGTCCATGGCGAGCCGATGCAGTTCCTGGGCGTCCAGGAACGAGCCGTCGAGGGATTCGACGGCTCCGCTGTCGATCCACAGGCCGCGCTCCAGCGGCAGCCTGACCAGCATCGGGATACGCAGCTCGGCGCACTCCGGCAGGTGCAGATCACCCAGGCGCACCGCCATGGGCATCTCGAACGGCACCCGGTATCCGTGCCAGACGGGGTTGTCCCAACGGGCGTACGCCGGCGGCAGGGCGGGCTCGACCACCTCGGACTCCGCCGTGAGCTGGGCGAGATCCCGGTCGTAGGCCGCGCGGGCCTGTTCGACGAGCTGGGTGTACTTGGCGCGGGCCGCCTCCCGCGCGGCGTCGCCCTGCCCGCCGTTCCTGCTGCGCGGGTCGGCGAGCGCCGCGTCGAGTTCCTTCTCCATCCGCGAGTCGGCGAAGTCGACGGCACTGCGGTAGGCGGCAGTCGACCGGGCCAGGTCCTCGAACATGCCCCACACCTGGTTGTAGAGCCGCTCGTCCATGGACCAGCCGGTCGCGTCCCCGGCGACGGGCTGCGCGGGACGACCGGGCGGGGCGGGAGGCACGGCAGGCGGTGGAGTCGGTGGGGCGGCGTCCTGCCGCCGGGGATGGCTGTAGTCGATCGGGCCACCGGCCGAGGGGGACGGCGGCTGCGCCGCACCCGCGGCCGGGATGCCCTGCGCGCTGTAAGGAGCGGTGGGCTGCGGGGTGCCGGAGACCGGGCCGCCGTTCGGCGACAACGGCTGCGGTGGGGTCCCGGGAGGCTGTGTGCCGTACGGCGACAGCGGCTGCGGCGGTACGGCACCGGAGGCACCGTGGGCCGTGGCGGGTCCCTGGTCCGGGCCCGGCGTCGGCGTGGCGGTCTGCCGGGAACGGTCTCCGTCCGCCATGAGCGGCGGAGCCATCGGTACCGCGCGGGCCAGCCCTCGGGCCACCGCCTCCTGGATGCCGTTCGCGAGCTGGTGGGCCTGCGCGAGGCCCTGATCGGTGAGGAGTTCGGCGAGACCGCCCGCGTAGCCCTGGCCTACGGCACGCACCTTCCAGGCGCCCTGGCGGCGGTAGAGCTCCAGCGCGACGACCGCCGACTCGGCGTCCAGGCCGGTGATGGTGTAGCTGGCGAGCTCGGTGCCGTCCAGGCCCGTCACCGCGACGAACGGGGCGGCGACGGCGCCGAAGCGCACGGGGCCGCCCGCCGCGGGCAGGGCCAGCAGCACATGCACCCGGTGGACGGCCTCGGGCACGGCGCCGAGATCGACCGCGAGACGGTGATCGGCGGCCGCCTGCCGCGAGACCTCCAGACCCGGCAGGGTGGGGGCGCCCGGGTGGACGACCCACTCCACGCCCTGGACCCGGCCGTGCTCGTCCCCGAGTGTCGCTCCGGCCACGACCGGGGTTCCGGCCGCGATCCGGATCTCGAGACGGGCCTGGGAGAGCGGGTGGTTCTGCCCCCGCACCAGCTCGGCCGTCATCGCCTTGTCCCCCTGTGTCGTGGTGTCGGTCGGGTGCCGCTCGGCGGGCCCGTTACAGGTGCGGCAGGATCGCCGGCATCAGGTCCTGGAAGGTTCGACCGCTGGCCGGCGTACCGAGGGCCGTCAGCGTCCAGCCCGGGCCCGTGCGGTGCACCTTCGCCATGATCTGGGCGGTGTAGGAGCCACCCCCGTCAAGCGTGTAGCGGGCGAGTTCCTGGCCGTTGGTCTCGTCGACGAGGCGGCAGAAGGCGTTCTGCACCTCCTGGAAGGTCTGGCCCGTGAAGGAGTTCACGGTGAAGACGATCTGGTCGATGTGGACCGGCACGCGGGCCAGGTCGACGAGGATGGACTCGTCGTCCCCGCCCTGGCCGACACCGCCAACGAGGTTGTCGCCGGTGTGCTTGACCGAGCCGTCGTCGCTCACCAGGTGGCGGAAGAAGACCACGTCGACGGGCTGCTTGTCCGCGAACAGGACGGCGGAGGCGTCGAGGTCGACCTCCCGCGTGCGCGAGCCGAACAGGCCGCGCCGGGGGGCGGCCTGCCAGCCGAGGCCCATGCGCACCGCGGTCAGACTGCCTCCGTCGTTCTTCTGCAGACTGATGGCCTGACCCTTGGTCATGTTGACGGTCACGCGCCGAACCCCTCTCGCTGCTGTCCCCTGTTGCCGCGCTGCCCGCGGTTGTCCAGCACCCTACGCAGGGCCGCTGACGGTGACGCACCCCGGACCGCACTTTGTGTCGGTCTTGCAACACAGTGCGATGGAGGTCAGGCCAGGCCCGCCTCCTTCATCTGACGGAGTTCCTTCTTCATCTCGGAGACCTCGTCGCGCAGCCGGGCCGCGATCTCGAACTGGAGGTCGGCGGCGGCCGCACGCATGCGTGCGGTCATCTCCTCGATCTGCCCCGTGAGCTCCGCCGCGGGACGGTCGGTCGGCACGGTCTCCTTGGCCTTGCCCTTGGCCGCCTTGCCGCCTGCCGCCTTGCCGCCGAGGGAGGGCACGGGCGCCTTGGCCGCCTTGCCGTCCTTGCCCTTGCGGTAGCCGGAGCCGAGCAGCTGCTCGGTGTCGACGTCCTCACGGGCGATCTGCGCGACGATGTCATTGATCTTCTTGCGGAGCGGTTGGGGGTCGATACCCCGCTCCTTGTTGTACGCGACCTGCTTCTCCCGACGGCGGTTGGTCTCCTCGATGGCCTTCTCCATCGCCGGGGTGATCTTGTCGGCGTACATGTGGACCTCGCCGGAGACATTGCGCGCCGCGCGGCCGATGGTCTGGATCAGGGAGGTGCCCGAACGCAGGAAGCCCTCCTTGTCGGCGTCGAGAATGGCCACGAGGGACACCTCGGGCAGGTCGAGGCCCTCCCGCAGCAGGTTGATGCCGACCAGGACGTCGAACTCGCCGGCGCGCAGCTCGCGCAGCAGCTCGACACGGCGCAGGGTGTCGACGTCGCTGTGCAGATAGCGGACCTGGATGCCGAGCTCCAGGAAGTAGTCGGTGAGGTCCTCGGCCATCTTCTTGGTGAGCGTGGTGACCAGGACGCGCTCGTCCTTGTCGGTGCGCTTGCGGATCTCGTGCACCAGGTCGTCGATCTGACCCTCGGTGGGCTTGACGACGACCTCGGGGTCGATGAGACCGGTCGGGCGGATGATCTGCTCCACCGCGCCGTCCCCGCGCGAGAGCTCGTACTTGCCGGGCGTCGCCGACAGATAGACGGTCTGGCCGATGCGCTCCGTGAACTCCTCCCACTTCAGGGGGCGGTTGTCCAGGGCGGAGGGGAGCCGGAAGCCGTGGTCGACGAGGGTGCGCTTGCGGGAGGCGTCGCCCTCGTACATGGCACCGATCTGCGGCACCGTGACATGCGACTCGTCGATGACGAGCAGGAAGTCGTCCGGGAAGTAGTCGAGCAGGGTGTTCGGCGGGGAGCCGGGCTCGCGGCCGTCGAAGTGCATCGAGTAGTTCTCGACGCCGGAACAGGAGCCGATCTGGCGGAGCATCTCCAGGTCGTACGTCGTGCGCATGCGCAGCCGCTGGGCCTCCAGGAGCTTGCCCTGCTTCTCCAGCTCGGCGAGGCGCTCGCCCAGCTCCTTCTCGATGTCGTTGACGGCCCGCTCGAGCCGCTCGGGGCCCGCCACGTAGTGGGACGCCGGGAAGACGTACAGGTGCTCGTCCTCGCTGATGATCTCGCCGGTGAGCGGGTGGAGGGTGGACAGCGCCTCGATCTCGTCACCGAACATCTCGATACGGACGGCGAGTTCCTCGTAGACCGGGAAGATCTCGATGGTGTCGCCGCGGACCCGGAAGGTGCCGCGACTGAAGGCCAGGTCGTTGCGCGTGTACTGGATGTCCACGAAGCGGCGCAGCAGCTGGTCGCGGTCGACCTCGTCGCCGACCCGGAGGGGGACCATGCGGTCCACGTACTCCTGGGGCGTGCCGAGGCCGTAGATGCAGGAGACGGAGGCGACCACGACGACGTCACGGCGGGTGAGCAGCGAGTTGGTCGCGGAGTGACGCAGTCGCTCGACCTCCTCGTTGATCGAGGAGTCCTTCTCGATGTAGGTGTCCGACTGCGGGACGTACGCCTCGGGCTGGTAGTAGTCGTAGTACGAGACGAAGTACTCGACGGCGTTGTTCGGCAACAGCTCGCGGAACTCGTTGGCCAGCTGGGCCGCCAACGTCTTGTTCGGTGCCATCACGAGCGTGGGGCGCTGGAGCTTCTCGATCATCCACGCGGTGGTGGCGGACTTTCCGGTGCCGGTCGCGCCCAGCAGGACGACGTCCTTCTCACCTGCCTCGATGCGCTTGGCCAGCTCGGCGATGGCCGCCGGCTGGTCGCCGCTGGGCTGGTAGGAGCTGACGACCTCGAAAGGCGCCACCGTGCGTTCGATGTGGGAAACGGGCCGCATGGAGTCAACCGTACGACCCCCCACTGACAACGCGGCCGGATCAGGGGTTCCGGGCGCAGCCGGAGCCGGCGGATCAGCGGCTCTGCGGGGTCCGGGAGTCGTGGTGGGTCACGTCGCGGCGGGTGCGGGGCGCGGGGCGCCGGCCGGCGGAGTGGTGCACGAGTTCGCGCGCGGGCACCCCGGGTTTGTTCTCGGCGGGTGACCACACTGGCTTGCCCATCACCATCAGCGGATCGAACATCACGACCACGCCCGCGAGCAGCAGGAAGGCGAGCGGGCCGATCATCATCGGCGCGAGCAGGGAGGCGGGTGAGTCACCCGCGACGGGGGCGGACGAGTTGTGCACGTGGACGCTGAGGGCGGCCATGCCCGTGTAGTGCATGCCCGTGACCGCGAGCCCCATGACGAGGCTCGCGCCCACGCTCCACAGGAACCCCCGGACCTGCCCTGCGGCCCACAGGGCGGCCGTGGCGGCGGCGACGGCTATGACGACGGAGGCGGCGACGGTGAGCGTGTTGTACTCCAGCTGACCGTTCAGCCGCATGCCGGCCATGCCGAGGTAGTGCATCGAGGCGATGCCCAGTCCGGTGATGGCACCGCCGGTCATCAGGGCCGTGCCACGCGCCCCTCGGTAACCGACGATGAAGACACCGACGCCCACCATGACGATGGCGACGCCGAGGCTCGCGAACGTGATCGCCCGGTCGTAGTGGATCGGCGCCTGCCGGACCTTGAACCCCATCATCGCGACGAAGTGCATGGTCCAGATGCCGGAGCCGATCGCCGCCGAGCCGAGAGCCAGCCAGCCGGGTCGCCAGGACCGGCTGACCAGCATGGATCTGGTGGTGCAGCGCAGGCCGAGGGCACCGCCGAGGCAGGCCATGAGGTAAGCCACCAGCGGTGTGACGAGTCCGTAGCTGAATCCGTCGACCGTGCCTTGCATGCGCGGCTGCCCTTCCGCCGTACTGCGTCCTGGAATTCCCTGAAATGTGTCCCTTCCCAGTACCGCCCGGGCGGTCGGGGTTGAGGCAGAGAGTATGACCCCCACCAGAATGGTCGAACGACTTTCCGGCAAAGAAACACGCCCTTGCCCCAGTTGTGCGGCACCGGTGTGCGGACTTGGGACGAGCCCGTTCAGGATGTGGCCATTCTGTACCCAGTTGCCGATGCCGCAGTGCTGTCACAGTTGTGCTGTACGTCATTGCTCGACGCGAGGGGTACGTATGCACGCGCGCGCCGCGACCGCCATGACCACCGCCCTGCTGGGGACCGCCGCCCTTCTCCTTCCCGCAACCGACGTCCGGGCGGTCGAGGACGGCACGCCGCCCGCGGTCATCGCCCACCGGGGCGCCTCCTCCCGCGCCCCCGAGAACACCCTGGCCGCCGTCGACAGGGCCGCCGCGCTCGGCGCCGTCTGGGTCGAGAACGACGTCCAGCGCACCAGGGACGGTGAACTCGTCGTCCTCCACGACGACAGCCTCCGGCGCACCACCGACGTGGAGCAGCTCTTCCCCGGCAAGGCGCCCTGGAAGGTGAAGGACCTCACCGCCGCGGAGATCGCGCGCCTGGACGCGGGCAGCTGGTTCGGCGCCTCCTACGCGGGCGTGCGCGTACCGACGCTGAAGCAGTACCTGCACCGGGTCGATCTTCACCATCAGAAGCTGCTCCTCGAACTCAAGAACCCGGAGCTGTACCCGGGCGTCGAGCGCGAGACCCTCAAGCTCCTCAGCAACGAGGGGTGGCTCGACCGGCGGCACAGGGACCGGTTGGTCGTGCAGAGCTTCAGCAAGGGTGCCCTGCGGACCGTCCACCAGCTGAAGCCCGGGGTGCGGACCGGCTTCCTCGGGACGCCGGCCGTGGCGGACCTGCCCGCGTACGCGACGTTCACCGACCAGATCAATCCGTCGTACCGCTCAGTCTCCACGGCGTACGTCTCCGCGGTCCACGCCTTCTCGGGGCCGCACGGCAAGCCGCTGAAGGTCTTCACCTGGACCGTCGACACCGCGGACACCGCCCGGCTCGTCGCCGGGTACGGCGTGGACGGCGTCATCACCGACAAGCCCGACGTGGTCCTGCGCGCGCTGCGCGACTGACGGTCCGTTTCCGCAGGTCACGGGGCATTGTCAGTGGCGGCCCGTACGGTGGGCGCATGAACAGCCATGGGCAGGAAGAGCAGCAGGTCGTGTGGGCCGTGGTGGGCACGGACATCGGCCCGCTGCTGCTGGCCGCCACCCGCGAGGGTCTGGTCAACGTGGTCTTCCACGCCACCGACACGGTGCGCGACAAGGCGCTGGTTCGGCTCGCGTCCCGGCTGGGCACCGAGCCCGTCGAGGCGCCCGGCTCCCCGTTGCTGGCCGAGGCGATACGCCAGGTCGAGGCGTACTTCGCCGGCGAGCGGCACGACTTCGAGCTGCCCCTGGACTGGTCACTGATCTCGGGCTTCAACCGGCAGGTGCTGCGTGAGCTGGCATCCGGCGTGCCGTTCGGACAGGTCGTCGGCTACGGCGACCTGGCCGGGCGGGTCGGCCAGCCCGGCGCCGCCCAGGCCGTGGGGATGGCCATGGGCTCCAATCCGCTGCCGGTCGTCGTGCCCTGCCACCGGGTCGTCGAGCGGGACGGCGGCATCGGCGGGTTCGGCGGCGGCCTGGAGACCAAGCGGCAGCTGCTCGCGCTGGAGGGCGTGCTGCCCCAGCCGCTGTTCTGAGCTGCTGTTCTTCGGCTACGCCGGCCGATCCTGCCCCCCCCTTCCGGTGAGGGGCACGCGCACGCACGTGTGGCCCCCGCCCGGGTCAGTCGTAGTGGCGCGCCTCGAAGACGTTCCCGTCCGGGTCGCGGAAGTAGAAGCTGCGCCGGGCCGCTCCACGGGCGCCGAAGGCGTCGTGGGAGATGTCCGAGACGGGCACGGACCTCTCCTCCAAGCGGGCACGGAGTGTCTCGAAATCGTCGGCGGGCAGGGCCAGGCAGACATGGTTGACGGGGTGTCCCGCGCTCTTGGCAGCGCCAGGGACCATTTTCATGTGTGCGGCCATGGTGAGCGGCATGAGGTCGAAGATGGTCTCGTCGTTGAGCCGTACGGAGGGGAAGGACACCGCCCCCGCGGCGTATTCGGTGATCCTCAGGGATTCCATGCCGAGCGTCTTCTCGTAGAAGCCGGCCGAGGCCACCGGGTCCTCCACCCAGAGCACGACGTGGTCGAGACGTATCGAGTTGTCCGTCATGCACCCCAGGCTGGTGTCCTCCTCCACAGCCCGCAAGGGTTTGACCGGACGTGCCGCCTGCCAGAGATGAGGGAAGACCGATCGACAGAAGGCAGGACCGTGATGCTGGTGATGTCCGAAGAGGTGCGCGAGGCAGTCGACGCGCGTCGACCTGTGGTGGCCCTGGAGTCCACGATCATCGCGCACGGGCTGCCGCGGCCGCGGAACCTGCAGGTGGCGCTGGAGCTGGAGGACGTCGTACGGCAGGAGGGAGCCGTACCGGCAACGATCGCGGTGCTCGACGGGCGTCCCCATGTCGGCCTGGACAAGGAGCAGTTGGAGCGGGTCGCCAACGAGGACGGGATCCGCAAGCTCGGCCACCGCGATCTGCCGCTAGCGGTGGCCACCGGGGCGAGCGGGGCGACCACGGTGTCGGCGACGGCCCAGCTGGCGGCCCTGGCCGGGGTCCGGGTGTTCGCGACCGGCGGGCTCGGCGGGGTGCACCGGGAATGGACCGTCACACAGGACGAGTCGGCCGACCTCGGTCTGCTGGCGCGTACACGGATCACCGTGGTGTGTGCAGGGGTCAAGTCGATCCTGGACGTGCCCGCGACCCTGCAGCGGCTGGAGACCCTGGGGGTCGCGGTGGCCGGGTTCGGCACGGACCGGTTCCCGGGCTTCTACCTGTCCGACTCGGGACACCCCGTGGAGTGGACGCTGCACACGCCGGGTGAGGTGGCGGACGTGATGCGGGCCCAGGACGCGCTCGCCGGGTCCGAGTCCTCGCTGATCGTCGCCAATCCCGTGCCCGAGGCCCAGCAGCTGGATCCCGGGCTGCACGCGCGCGTGCTCGCTGAGGCACTGCACGCGTGCGAGGAGGCTGGCGTCACCGGGCAGGGAGTCACGCCGTTCCTGCTGGACTACCTGGTGCGGCACACCGACGGAGCCTCACTGGACGCCAATCTGGCGGCGGTGCGGGGCAATGTGCGGCTGGCGGGGCGGATCGCGGCGGCCTGGGCCGGGGCATGACCACGGACCGGCCCGGGTCCGGTACGGCCGCGGACCGGCCTGGACGCGGTGCGGCCGCTGCGGCGAACGCGTCGGGGTCCGCCGTCACGGGTGCGGGAGCGAACGATCCGGCACGCGATGCCGACACGACAGCGGAGGGACAGCGCGAGCGGCCACGTCCGGGTGGTGCCCTCCTGGTCGTCGGGGACGTCATCACGGACGTCGTGGCCCGCCATCGGGGGCCGCTCGCCGCGGGTACGGACACGGTCGCGGCGATTCGCACGGTGCCGGGCGGCGCGGGCGCCAACGTGGCCTGCTGGGCCGCCCACGGGGGCGGTGCCGAGGTGCGGTTGCTCGGGCGGGTGGGTGCGGAGGCCGTCGCGTGGCACGAGCGGGAGCTGGCCGCGTCCGGGGTACGGCCGCGACTCGTCGTCGACGCGGAGGCGCCCACCGGGACGGTGATCTGCCTTGTCGACACGGGTGAGGCCGCCGAGCGGACGTTCCTCACCGACAGCGGGGCGTCGCTGCGGCTGGAGCCGGACGACTGGTCGGACGCGCTGCTCGACGGAGTGACGCGACTGCACCTGTCGGGCTATCTCCTGTTCTCGGAACCGAGCCGGGCGCTGGTGGCGGTCGCCCTGAAGTCGGCACACGCGCGTGGTGTGCCGGTGAGCCTGGATCCGGCGTCGGCGGGGTTCCTCCGCGAGCTGGGGGTGGCTCGCTCCCTCGCGCTGGTGGAGGGGGTGGACGTCCTGCTGCCCAGCCGGGACGAGGCGTGTCTGCTCACCGGGCTGCCCGACGCGGCGGACGCAGCAGCGAAGCTGAGCCGCCATGTCCCGCTGGTGGTCGCCAAGCAGGGGGCGCAGGGGGCGCTGATCGCCCGGTCCGGCAGCGTGGTCGCCCACGTGCCCGCCGTGGCGGCGACGCCCCGGGACACCACCGGGGCGGGCGACGCGTTCACGGGCGCGTTCCTCGCGGCCCTGCTGGCGGGCGCCGGGCCCGAGGACGCGGCGGCGGCGGGATGCCGGGCGGGTGCGCTCGCGGTGGAGCGGGTGGGCGGGAGACCTCCGCTGCCGGACTGACGCCTCGCCGGCCGGCCCGGCTCCCGCTCCCCCTGCTACGCCTTGCGCCCCCATGCCGAGATGAGGGGAGCCGTGGCCAGGTCCATGGTGCCGGTGGCGACGTTGGCGAGATGCTGGTCGATGTCCTCGTCCGTGGCAAGGCCCGCCGTGACCAACTGGTCGCGGATCTGGCGGATCGTGGCGGATTCCAGGGCTGCGCAGGCCGGCGAGGCGAGCGGGAAGTACGCGTCGGCCGCCACCTGGCGCAGACCTGCATCGCGGAGCAGGCGCGGGAGCGTGCGGCCGTAGGAGAGGTCGGCGCCGCGGTCGGCGAGCAGTCGGCGGAAGCCCTGCCGCAGCCGGTTCGCCAGCTGTTGCTCGGGGCCGTACTCGTCGGGGCAGGTCAGGGGCTGGAGGGCGGGGTCGGCGTCCTCCAGCAGAAGTCGTCCGCCGGGGCGCAGGGACTTGATCATCGACTGCAACGCCCGTTCACGGTCCGGCACATGGACGAGGACGAGCCGGGCGTGCACCAGGTCGAAGCCCTCCCCGGGCGGTTCCGCCGCGCTCACGTCGTGGACGCGTACGTCCACCGGCGGGCGGGCCGCTGCCGTGAGCCGGGTGGTGTCGATGTCGGTCGCGACGATCTTTCCGGTCGGACCGACCTTCTTGGCCAGCCAGGACACCACGGACGTGCCTCCGGCGCCGACCTCCCAGCAGCGCCAGCCCGGCCCGACACCGAATCCTTCGAGATGCCGGAAGGTCGTGGGGTCGAAGAGGGTGGCGAAGGCGTCGAAGCGTTCCGCCGCCTCCCGCTGCCGGTTGTCGAGGAGATACCCGTCGGTTCGTGTCATGCCTCGATGATCCCAGTTGCCGGGCTTGTCGGAAGGAGACGACGCGACGGGACAACCGGTGCCTCTCCGGATGGACCCGGGTTGTCCACAGGCGGGAACCAAGCGGAATGCGCCTTTTCCACAGGCTCACCTGCCGCTTACGTCGACCTGGCAAACTGGCTCGCCAGGACGCAGAAACGCGTTGCACGGGGATCCAGGCGAGGAGATCCAGATGTCCATGGCAGGGAATCTGCGAAAGGTCACGGGCCTCGGCAGGGTCGGCGGCCTGAGCAAGGTGGCCCGGCTGGCCCGGCGGCGCCCGCGCGTCGACCTGAGCCACCATGCCCGCTCCCCGCTGGGCACCTCGGTGGTCAACTGCGTGACCTACAAGGAGGGGGCACGGGTCCCCACGGACGGCGATCTCGTCGACACCGTCGAACATCTGCGCAAGACCCGTGACGGTTTCGTCTGGCTCGGCCTCCACGAGCCCTCGAACCACGAGTTCGAGGGCATCGCGGACCTCTTCGACCTGCACCCGCTGGCCGTCGAGGACGCGGTCGAGGCACATCAGCGCCCCAAGGTGGAGCGCTACGGCGAGACCCTGTTCGCGGTGTTCAAAACCGTCTGTTACGTGGAGCACGAGGAACTCACGGCCACGAGCGAGGTCGTCAACACCGGCGAGATCATGGTGTTCGTCGGCCGGGACTTCGTGATCACGGTCAGGCACGGCAGCCACGGATCGCTGGGCCCGTTGCGCGAGGAGCTGGAGTCCGACCCCCGGCAGCTCACGAAGGGACCGGCGGCGGTACTGCACGCGATCGCGGACCACGTCGTCGACGAATATCTGCGTGTCACCGACTCGATGCAGACGGACATCGACCTGGTCGAGATGGCGGTGTTCGCGGAGAACGGCGGGCGGGTCGACGCGGGCCGCATCTACCAGCTGAAGCGCGAACTCCTGGAGCTGAAGCGGGCGGTGGTCCCGTTGAGCCGCCCGCTCGAGGAACTCTCCACCCGGCCGATCCAGGTGGTCGCCCCGGAGATACAGACGTACTTCCGGGACGTCTCCGACCATCTGCTGCGCGCCAAGGAGCAGATCGCCGCCTTCGACGAACTGCTCAACTCGATCCTCCAGGCCCACCTCGCGCAGGTGACGGTCGCGCAGAACGAGGACATGCGGAAGATCACCGCATGGGCCGCGGTGATCGCCGTTCCGACGATGGTCTGCGGTGTGTACGGCATGAACTTCGACCACATGCCGGAGCTGCACTGGACGTTCGGCTACCCGTTGGTGATGGGTGTGATAGCCGTCGCGTGCGGTGTGCTGTACCGCGGCTTCCGGCGCAACGGCTGGCTGTGAGCGGGGCCGGCCCCGCGGTGGGTCAGTGGGTGGTGGAGGTGCGCACGTAGACGCTCTCGGCCCATCCGGCGATCTGTTCCTCCGTCAGATGCCGGGCCAGGTCGGCCTCGCTGATCATGCCCACCAGGCGCTTGTCGGCGATGACGGGGAGCCTGCGGATCTGGTGCTCCCGCATCTCGTGCAGCACCTCGTCGACATCGGCGCTCGCGTCGATCCAGCGGGGTGTGCCCTGGGCCATCTCGCCCGCGGTCACCTTCGCCGGGTCGTGGCCCATGGCGACACAGCCGATGACGATGTCGCGGTCGGTGAGGATG
The DNA here is from genome assembly GCF_055570355.1 of Streptomyces sp. NPDC031225. NCBI lineage: Bacteria > Bacillati > Actinomycetota > Actinomycetes > Kitasatosporales > Streptomycetaceae > Streptomyces > Streptomyces sp. NPDC031225. The sequence continues at coordinate 77,022 of NZ_JBVIHJ010000012.1, forward strand.
CCGCACAGCCGTTCGTTCGCGTCGCTGATGGGCAGGGCTCCGACGCCGAGTTCACGCATCAGCTGGGCGGCGCGGTCGAGGGTCTCGTGGGCGGGGATCCACTGTGCACCCCGGTGCATGATGTCTCCGGCGGTGGTCATGGAGTACCTCCCGGTGCCGGACGGCCGGCGCGGCGCGGAGGGGCTCCGCAAGTCCCGGCGCCCTACATTCTCGCCGCGCCACCGGGGGCTCGCACCCGGAGCAGCGCGACAGCACGGTGAGGGTGGTCTGATGCGGGCCATCGGTCGGGCGGCAAGCGCCATGGACTCCCCGAGGACCGCGCACGCACATCATGCCGGCTCCGGTTCGGGCCTCCCGCTCCCGGCCTCGGGCTGCGGCTTGCGGCTACCGGCTGCGGTTTGCGGCTTCCGGCTCGCGGCTCGCGGCTTCCGCGGCTTCCGGCTTCCGATTCGGTGCGGCCGGGTCAGCCGCTCCAGGCCGGATGGCGGGGATCGTCGGCGCGGACGAGGACGTCGGCCGTACCGGCGGGGTCGGTCTCGTCGGCGTAGCGCTCGTAGGCGGGGAGGGTCCAGTGGTCGGGCTCGGGGGTTCGGCGGCGGAGGGCGCCCTCGGAGAGGAGGACGTGGACGGTCAGGTCGAAGGGGAACCAGTGCCGCAGCAGGAGGGGGCCATGGAGCAACAGGACGCCGCCGGGCGGGAGATGGACGTAGGGGCTGCGGGTGGCGCGGTCGGTGGCCGGGTCCCACAGGTCGGGCAGGACTCGACCGTCGCCGCCGGGTTCGAGGGGACCGAAGACCTCGCGCCAGAGTGCGCCGACGTCGAACCAGCCGTCGTAGTAGGCCTCCAGGTCGTGATGGCCGTACTCCAGCCGGAGCGAGGCGGGGCGCAGGAAGCCCTGCATGCCGACGACGACCGAGGGGCGTCCGCGTATGCGCAGGGCTTCGCGGACCCGTTCGGCGAGGTCACCCGGGCGGGCCGCCGGGGCGCCGTCGAGGGCGATGCGGGGCCAGGGGCTGCCGTCGGCCGGTTCCAGGTCGAGGAGGCGGTCGGCCAGTTGGTCGCCGAGCCGGTCCCAGGTGATCGCTTCGAGTCGCACACGGCCATGATGCGACAGCGGACGCTCAGGTCGCGTCGTGCCAAGGGCAGCGAGCAGGTGCGGGAGGCCGATGTCGCTCCAGACCGGGGGCGGAGCTCGTGGTGTCGGTGGTGAGGGTGCCTGGGGAATGAACCTCTCATGGCAGGTCTCGTGACTCCCCCGCCCCGTGGCGGACCCCTTGTCGTCCAGCCGTTGCGGAGACGGCACTGCGCGGAGTGCCGGGGCGGGCCGTTGGCGCTGCTCGTCGTCGAGGGCGGGGCGCCGCGGTGTCTCGACTGCGCCGACCTCGGGCATCTGGTGTTCCTGCCGCGCGGCGACGCGGCCCTCACGCGTCGGTCTCGGGAGGAGAGTGCGCTGTCGGCGGTCGTCGTGCGTTTCAACCGGCGCAAGGGGCGTTACGAGCGGCAGGGCGTCCTCGTCGAGGAGGCCGGGCTGGTGCGGGCCGAGGAGCGGTGCCTGGCGGACGCGGAGGCGCGGCGACGGCGTCGGGCGCGGGATGCTCAGCGGCGGGCGGTGGTGGACGCGCGGTTCACGGAGGCGTTCGCGGCGGAGATACGGCGGCGGTTTCCCGGGTGCCCGGGCGACCGGGCCGCGGCCATCGCCTCGCACGCGTCCCTGCGGGGCAGCGGACGGGTGGGGCGGAGTGCGGCGGGGCGGGCGTTGTCGGAGGGGGCGGTGGTGTCGGCGGTGGTGGCATCCGTACGGCATGTGGACACGCCGTATGACGCGTTGCTGATGGGCGGGGTGGCGCGGCACGAGGCGCGGCGGCGGATCTCGGCGGGTGTGGAGGCGGTGCTGAGCGGGTGGCGGGGTGCGGGAACGGCTGAGGAGGAAGGCGAAGAGGAAGCGGTGGGCTGAGGGCTTCGGGTGCGCTCGGTCGGCGCCGCTGGGCTGAGAGACCGGCAGAGTGTGGACGTTTGCGCATGGCGGTGCGCGGAATGGCCATGGTGGGCAGGAGTGGGGCGGGATTCACTGGTGGGGACGGGTGGTGCCGGGCCTGGGGCTCGGCCGAAGGCGGGAGCTGGCGTGGAGATGATCGAGGGGCCCTATTTCGTGCTGGTCGTGTTGGGGGTGCTGGGGACCGGGCTGGTGGCCGGGGTGTTCTGCGCGTTCTCGACCTTCGTGATGAGCGGGCTCGCCTCGTTGCCGCCCGCGCAGGGCGTCGCCGCGATGAACGCGATCAATGTGACCGCGGTGCGGCCGCCGTTCATGGCTCTGTTCGCCGGCTCGGCGGTGCTGTCCGCCATGATCGGGGTGGTGACCTTCGTCCTGTGGCCGGACGAGGGGACGGTGGAGCTGCTGGTGGGCAGCGCGTTGTATCTGTTCGGCTCGTTCGGGCTGACGTTGGTGGCGAACGTGCCGCGCAACGACGCCCTGCTCAAGCTGGACCCTGGCACCCCGGAGGCCGCGGCGTACTGGCCGACGTTCGTGCGCGAGTGGACGATGTGGAACCACGTGCGCGCGGCCGCCTCGGGCGCGGCGGCGCTGGCGTACGTCCTGGCCCTCACCTGAGCGTCGCTCCCCGCCCCCGCCCCCGTGAACCTCGCGCGCCCTCTCCCCCCACTCGGAAGCCTCGCGCGCACCGCCCCCGCCCCGTGAGCCGTGAGCCCAGCGCGCACCGCCCCCGCCCCCGCCCCCGCCCCGCGAGCCCCGCCCGCACCGCCCCCGACCCGTGAACCTCGCGCGCCCCTCTCCCGACCCGCAAGACTCGCGCCCACACGCCTCCTCCCCCGACCGTCAAAAAGCGCTGGCCCCTCCCCCGACCGTCAAAAAGCCCTGTCCCGGCGCCTTTCCGGCACCCTGCGCGAGTGGCCGATGAGTCGTATCGTGGCCGAAAGAAGTGCCGCGAGCGTGCCGCCCGATGACGAACGGACACGCGTCGGACACGCCGGACACCCCGGATGCGTCGCCCCCCGGCCGCACCGGGCACACCGACCGCGTCGGCGCCGCGTCGGCGTCACCAGCGCGAGCAAGGAAGACGGTCATGGCCGATCCCAAGGGATTCATGACGACGCCTCGCCGGGACTGGCCTCGCCGGCCGGTCGAGGAGCGGGTCCGGGACTGGGACGAGGTGTACGTGCCCGGGGCGTTGCTGCCCATCATCAGCGGGCAGGCGGACCGTTGCATGGACTGCGGGATTCCGTTCTGCCACGAAGCCTGTCCGCTCGGGAACCTCATCCCCGAGTGGAACGACCTGGTCTCCCGGGAGGACTGGCGCCAGGCCGCCGACCGGCTGCACGCGACGAACAACTTCCCCGAGTTCACGGGGCGGTTGTGCCCTGCGCCGTGCGAGGCGGGGTGTGTGCTCGCCATCAACCAGCCGGCGGTCACCATCAAGAACGTCGAGGTGGCCGTCGCCGACCGGACCTGGGAGCTCGGGTTCGCGCCACCACGGCCGCCGGACCGGTTGTCCGGGCGGACCGTCGCGGTGATCGGCTCGGGGCCGACCGGGCTCGCGGCCGCACAGCAGTTGACGAGGGCGGGGCACACGGTCGCCGTCTACGAGAAGGACGACCGGCTCGGTGGGCTGATGCGCTACGGCATCCCCGAGTTCAAGTTGGAGAAGCACCATCTGGAGCGGCGGATCGGGCAGATGCGGGCCGAGGGGACGAAGTTCCGTACCTCCACGGCGGTCGGCCGCGATGTCGGGGCGGCGGAGTTGCGGGTGCGGTACGACGCGGTGGTGATCGCCACGGGGGCCACGGCATGGCGTGAACTGGACGTGCCGGGACGAGAGTTGGCCGGGGTCCGGCAGGCCATGGAATATCTGCCGCTGGCCAACCGGGTGTGTGAGGGGGATCTGGGGGTCTCCCCCATGTCGGCCGCCGGGAAGCACGTCGTCATCGTGGGCGGAGGCGACACGGGGGCCGACTGTCTGGGGACCGCGGTGCGTGAAGGGGCCGCCTCCGTGACCCAGTTGGACATCTACGCGCAGCCCGGAGGCGAGCGGGACGAGGATGCCGAGCCGTGGCCGACGTATCCGAAGATCTATCGCTTGTCGGCGGCGCACGAGGAGGCTCGGGACCTGGAGACGGCGCCCGCTGCGGACGCGGACGCCCGGTTGTTCGCCGCGTCGACGCTGCGCTTCGAGGGGGACGCCGAAGGGCGGGTGCGGTCGCTGCACCTCGTCGAGGTGGACGCGACGCGGCGGCCGGTGGAGGGGACGGACCGGACGCTGCCCGCCGACCTCGTGCTGCTCGCGCTCGGGTTCTCCGGGCCGGACCGGGGAGACGGGCTGGTGGCGCAGTTGGGACTGGAGATGGCACCTCGGGGCACGGTCGCCCGGGATGCGGGCTTCGGGACGAACGTGCCGGGGGTGTTCGCCGCGGGGGATGCCGCTCGGGGGCAGTCGTTGATCGTGTGGGCGATCGCGGAGGGGCGGGCGGTCGCGGCGGCGGTCGACCGGTATCTGACGGGGAGTTCCCAACTGCCGGCGCCGATCGGTCCGTACGACCGGCCCATGACCGTGTAGGGACCGTGCAGGCCGTACGGCCCGAGGGTGCGGCGAAACCGGCGGTGCCGCGAATCCGGCGTGTGCGGCGAAACCGGCGGTGCCGCGAGTCCGGCGGGTGCCGGGCCCTCGGGCCGTCGCGCTCGCCCACCGACGAGCGGGTTCTCGCGTCGCTCAGATCCGCTCGTCGGTGCCTGCCACCTTGCCCGTCGACAGGGCAACCCTGTTCCACGTGTTGATGGTGAGGATCAGGGACAGTACGTGGGCCAGTTCCTGCTCGTCGAAGCGCGCCGCGGCCTCGGCGTAGACCTCGTCGGGGACGCCGCCGTCGGCCACCAGGGTGACCGCCTCGGTGAGGGCCAGGGCTGCCTGTTCCCTCTCGGTGAAGAAGTGACGGGCCTCTCGCCAGACCGGGACCATGTGGAGACGGTCCTCGGTCTCGCCGGCCTTGCGGGCGTCGTTGGTGTGCATGTGCAGGCAGTACGCGCAGCGGTTGAGGTGGGAGGCGCGGATCTGGATCAGTTCGACGAGAGCGGGGTCCAGGCCCTCGCGGGCCGCCGCGTCGAAGCCGACCAGGGCGCGGAAGACCTTGGGGGCGGCCTTGGCGAGGTTCAGCCGGGCCGTACCTGTCGCGTTCGTGTGCGTGTTCGTCGTCGTCATGGGCACCAATGTATGAGCCGGAAAGACCGGCTGTAGGGTGCATTTCCATGGCGGAATCATGGGTCAATTACGCGGAGCGGATCGGCTCCGACCTGCACCTTGAGCTCTCCGCGCCCGGGAGTCGGCGCGCCGCGCTGATCCGGGCCCTGCGTGAGGCCGTACGCAGTGGGCGGCTGGCTCCCGGCACCCGGCTGCCGCCGTACCGCTCGCTCGCCGTCGACCTCGGCGTGGCCCGCAACACGGTCGCCGACGCCTACGCCGAACTCGTCGCGGAGGGCTGGCTGACCGCCCGCCAGGGTTCGGGCACCCGGGTCGCCGAGCGGACCGAGCCGCTCCGCCCCGCCGTGTCCGCACCCCGGAAGGCGTCCCCACCTCCGAAGGCGCCCGCACGCGCGCGTGGCCCGCGCCACGACCTGCGTCAGGGCACGCCGGACGCCTCCGGCTTCCCCCGGACCGCCTGGCTCGCCTCCTACCGCCGGGCCCTGCACCGGGCCCCCAACGAGGTCTTCGGCCCGGGTGACCCCGCCGGACGCCCCGAACTGAGGGCGGCCCTCGCCGAGTACCTCGCACGCGCGCGTGGCGTGCGGACGGAGCCGGAGCGGATCGTCGTCTGCTCCGGGTTCGCGCACGCACTGCGGCTGCTCTTCGGCAGAGGCGGACCGGTCGGATCAGTCGGATCGGCCGGACCGGCCGGATCGGTCCTGCGCGGTCCGCTGGCCGTGGAGGCGTACGGACTCCCCTTCCACCGGGAGCTGCTCGCGGCCGAGGGCGTACGGACCGTGCCGCTCCCCCTCGACGAACACGGCGCACAGGTCGACCGGCTGGGACGGGAGCGGGCCGTACTGCTCACGCCCGCACACCAGTTCCCCACCGGCGGTCCGCTGCACGCCGAGCGGCGGGCGGCGGTGGTCGACTGGGCACGCGCGCGTGGCGGGGTGGTGCTGGAGGACGACTACGACGGGGAGTTCCGCTACGACCGCAAGCCCGTCGGCGCCCTGCAGAGCCTCGACCCCGAGCGGGTGATCCTCATCGGCTCGGTCAGCAAGAGCCTGTCGCCCGCGGTGCGGCTGGGCTGGATGGTGCTGCCGGAGCGCTACGTCGGTGACGTCCTGGCGGCCAAGGGCGAGCGGGAGGCCTGGGCGAGCATCCCCGACCAGCTGGCCCTCGCCGACCTCATCGTCTCCGGGGCCTACGACCGTCATGTGCGGCGGATGCGGCAGCGGTACCGCGGCCGCCGGGACCGGCTCGTCGCCGCACTGGCCGAGCACGCGCCGCACATCGGGGCCGACGGGGTCGCGGCCGGGCTGCACGCGGTGCTGCGCCTGCCGCCGGGCACCGAACGGTCCGCCGTCAAGGCCGCCGTCTGGCAGGGCGTCGCCCTCGACGGGCTCGCGGAGTTCCGCCACCCGGACACCGACATGCCGGCTCGCGACGGTCTGGTCGTGGGGTACGCGACGCCTTCCGAGCACGCGTACGGCGCTGCGCTGGAAGCGCTGTGCGGGGCGTTGCCGCCGGGTGAGGCGTAGGTTCCGGTGCCGGCACCGCCGTACACGTCACCCTCCGTCGGTGTCGGTGTCGCGGGCCTCGCCGGTCTGACGCGGACCCGCCGCCCTGCCACCGCCCGCCCGCCCACCGGTGCGGTGCGGTGCGGTGCGAGAAAACGCCGTCGGCCCACGCGCCGTCACCGGCATGCGCGGGCCGAGGCCGAGGGCGAGTTCAGCTCACCCGGTACCGGTCGTCCATCCGTGCAGGGTGGAGCTGGGGGTGTGGATCTCAACCATTAATCAAGCGCCTGTCAATTCATCACCAAGAAAGGAACAGAGGTCGAGCGAGCGTCGGACCATCACGTCACGACAGCAGGAAGTCGGCCACCCCCGCCTTCGCGCCCTCGATGAACGCGGTCATCTCGTCGGTGGTGTAGATCAGCGCCGGTCCGTCCGGGTCGGTGGACTGGCGGACGGCGATCCGGCCGTCGGCGAGCTTCATCGCCTCCAGGCAGTTGCCGCCGTTGCCTCCGCTCCAGGGCTTGTGCCAGCCTTCGCTCCCCAGCTCCCGGGCGGGCATCCCGTTGTAGACGGACATGCGCGGCGACTTGATGCGGTTCATTCACAACTCCTTGCGGAGATCCCGGAGGATCTCCTTCGTGCGATGTGCTGTAGCGGCCTGCGCCGCCATGCGGTCCATGACCTCGAGGTGGGTCGCCACCTCGACTCGCGCGTCCAGGTAGATCGCGCCGGTCAGGTACTCGCTGTAGACCATGTCCGGAAGTTCGGGCACGGCGAATCGGAAGAGCACGAAGGGCCCGTACGTGCCGGGGTGCGGCCCGTTGGCGAACGGGGCGACCTGGAGCGTCACGTTGGGCAGCTTCGTAGCCTCGAGCAGTTTGTCGATCTGGGCGCGCATCACCTCCGGGCCGCCGACAGGGCGGCGCAGCACTGTCTCGTCCATGACGACCCACAACCGGGGCGCGTCGTGACGGGTGAGCAGTCCCTGGCGTTCCATGCGCAGGGCGACATGGCGCTCGATGTCCTCGGGGCTGGTCTGGCCGATGGCGCCCGAGCGCAGGACACCACGCGCGTAGTCCTCGGTCTGGAGCAGACCGGGCACGAAGTGCGGTTCGTACTCGCGGATGAGCGCGGCCGCGCCCTCCAGGCTGACGTGCATCGAGAACCAGCCGGGCAGCACGTCGTGGAAGCGCTGCCACCAGCCGGGGCGGTTGGCGTCCTCGGCGAGCTGGACGAAGTCCTCGGCCTCCTGGTCGCCGACGCCGTAGGCCTTCAGCAGGAGCTGGAGGTAGGGGATCTTGAGTCCGACCTCGGCCATCTCCATCCGGCGGACGGTGGCAGGCGCGACGCGGAGCACGCGGGCGGCTTCCTCGCGCTTGAGCCCGGCGCGTTCCCGCAGGTCCAGCAGGCGCCGGCCGAGGACGACCTGGCCGACGGTCGGCGCGGACCGCGGTTCACTCACGCTCCACCTCCACGAAGTCGCGTACGGGGGCCACACGGCACAGCCACATGCATGCTGACAGCCCAGCGGCGCCATTCGAAGACCTGATTCGAAGATTTGTACGAATACGAAGAGGATGCGTACGGATCTCCGGTGATCCCAACTGGCGCCGCTCAAGATGCTGTTGCGAGCAGTGTGCCACGGCCCCTCACCGCGTCACACGGCACTCTGCATTTTTCAGAGTGACACTTGCCAAGTGTTCACGACGGGGCGATAGTGGCAAGCGTGATTCCGTCCCCGCCCTTAGGAACAGACGCCGCCGCGGACCGTCCCCAGGGTCTCGGTGCCGCCGCGGGAGTGGGGCCCGAGAGGGCCGCTGCCCGGCGCCGGTTCCGTTTCGAGCTGGCCGCGCATCCGGGTTCCCCCGCGCAGGCCAGACGCCTGACGAGGGCGAGACTGACCCACTGGTCGGTCTGCGAGGACACCTGCGACTCGGCCGCCCTGGTCGTCTCCGAGCTGGTCACCAACGCCATCGTGCACACCGCGAGCAGTCGTGTGGTCTGCGAGCTGCACGACGATGACGACCTGGTGCGAATAGCCGTACGTGACGAGGGCTGCGCGCCGGGTGAGCCCCACCCGTCCCCGCAGCGTGGCGACGAGGAGCACGGGCGGGGACTGCTCCTCGTCGACTCCCTCTGTCACGCGTGGGGAGCCCATGAGCACGGCCCCGGTCTGCTCGTCTGGGCGGAGCTGCCGCGCAAGTCGGACGAGCCCCTCGCCGACGCCGGACCACGTAACGACCTGGGCTGGGGAGCCCGCCCGAAGCCGGTTCCCTCCGGGGAGCCGGGCCAGGGCGACGACGCCGAGGAGCATCACAGAGCGGCACCCGACGGGGAAGCGCGGGATCACGGGACGGGGGACGCGAGCGCATGGGCGTAAGGAGCGGATCCGGCGGCCAGGTGCTGACCCTGGACACGCTGGTCCGCCTCAGACGTGGGCTGGACGCGCCGGGGACACCGCGGAAGCTGGCCGTGCCGGAGGGGATGACGGTACCGCTGGGCTGCGACGCGGTGCGGATGCCGGCGCTGCTGGGGCAGCAGCTGGTGCCGCGGCTGCCGCGGGTCGGGTGCGTGTACGCCGATGACACGCACTGGTGGTGGCTGGTCCCCGCGGACTCCGACTACGCGCTCGACTGGCCCGCGCCTGCCCAGTACGCCACCGGGGCGGTCGTTCCGGACGCCCCGGTGGTACCCGACCTCGTGCACCGGCCGGAGGGGACGTTGCCGTACACGCCGCCGATACCGCTGTACTTGGCGTTGTGCCGGCTGACGGGTACGACCCCCAGCTGGTCCCGGCCGGTCAGCTCAGCAGGCTGAGTCGCCGGGGCCGGTCCGAGGCCGGTCCGGGCCGGTCGCACGGATCCCGCGCCTCCAGGGCGGCCGTCATCCCCACCCCGAGGTGTGCGCCCGCGCTCTCACCGCACTTCCCTCTGCGCCCTCCCCCGATGCAGCCGACCCCGCCATAGTTGCCCCGTTCACGATCGGGGGAGGTCCGCGGTGGGGAAACGGCGTGGCACCGAACAGCCCGGGGTCTCCGAGTCGGAGCGACTGCTCTTCGGGGGGCCGCTGCGGTACGACGGCGGGTGGAACTCGCACTCCGACGCGTTCATGGAGTTGGGGTTCCGGGCCATGGTGGCGCGGCTGCCCTCGCTGCTGTCGGCGAGCTTCCGGCTGGCCTGGCAGGCGGACCGGCGGGCCGCGCGGACCGTGCTGGCCGCCGAGGTGAGCAGGGGACTCACCCAGGCGGTGAGTCTGCTAGCGGTCAACATCGTGCTGGGGCGGCTGATCGGCGGGGGTCCGCTGGAGGACCGGCTGCGAGGTGCCGCGCCCGCACTGGTCACCATGGCCGCCGTGATGCTGGTCGGAGCGCTGCTGCGGGCCGTGTCGACGCATGCCACCGGCCGCCTGGAGCCCAAGGTGGAGCGGGTGGCGACCGAGCGGTATCTGGAGCGGGCGGCGACTGTCGAGCTGGCCGCGATCGAGGACCACGCCTTCCACAAGCTGCTGGACACCGCGCAGTACGGCGCCGCCTCGGCCCGCCGGATGATCTCGTTCGCGACGCGTGTGGTGAACGCGATGATCTCGCTGATCACGGCGGCGGGCGTGCTGACCGTGCTGCACCCGGCGCTGCTGCCGCTGCTGGTCACGATGACGATCCCGAGCGGCTGGGGCGCGCTGACGATAGCGCGCCGCCAGTACGAGTCGTTCCACACCTGGGTGCAGCACGTGCGGGCGGGCCGGCTGCTCGGCGCCCTGCTGATCGAGCCGGAGGCGGCGCCGGAGATCCGGGTCCACGGGGTGGGCCCGTTCCTGCTCCGGCACTACCGCGCGATGGCGGAGACAGCGGAGACGGAGCAGGCCCGGCTGGCCCGGCTCGCGGCCCGTACGGGGCTGATCGCGGCGGCCTGGACGGGCCTGGCGACGGTGGCCACGTACGCGACCCTGGGCGGTCTGCTGCTGGCGGGCGCGATGGCGCTGTCGGTGGCCGGTACGGCCGTGATCGCCGTGCGCACCGGCTCACAGAGCCTGAACACCCTGGTCATCGAGATGAACGCGCTGCACGAGGAGGCCCTGTTCGTCGGCGACCTCCAGCGGCTCTACGCGGAGGCGGCCCAGTGGGCGATCCCGGCGGGCGGCGCGGCACTGCCGGACGATCCGCGCGAGATCCGTTTCGAGCACGTCACCTTCACCTACCCGGGCGACGCGACCCGCCCCGCGCTCGACGACGTCTCGCTCACCCTGCCGCTCGGCAAGATCGTCGCTCTGGTCGGGGAGAACGGCTCCGGCAAGACCACCCTGGTGAAACTGCTCGCGGGCCTGTACGCGCCCGGCGGAGGGCGGATCCTGTGGGACGACGTGGACGCGGCACACGCCGACCGGAAGCTGCTCGCCGAGCGGGTCGCGATGGTCGCCCAGGACTTCAAACGGTGGCCGTTCACCGCCCGCGTCAATGTGGCGGTGGGCCGCTCCTCCGTGCCGCTCACCGACGAGCGGGTGTGCGGCGCGGTCGCGGAGGCCGGGGCCGGCGAGGTGCTGGAGGATCTGCCGCGCGGCCTGGACACGCTGCTGGCCCGCAACTTCAGCGGCGGGCACGAGCTGTCGGGCGGGCAGTGGCAGCGGCTCGGCATCGCCCGGGCCGCCTACCGGCGCGGGCACATCCTGATCGTGGACGAGCCGACGGCAGCCCTGGACGCGCGGGCCGAACTGGAGGTCTTCGAGAAGATCCGCGCCCTGGCCGGTACCGGTCAGACGGTCGTCCTGATCACGCACCGGCTGGCGTCCGTGCGTCACGCGGACCTGGTGCACGTGCTGGAGCAGGGCCGGCTCGTGGAGTCGGGCACGCCCGACGAGCTCCTGGCCTCCGGTGGTGTCTACGCGGAGCTGTACTCGCTCCAGGCCGAGCAGTTCACGGCAAAGGTGCCCGCCAAGGAGGCGGGCTGACCTCATGCGACGGCGTCGGCCGCCTCCGCACCCGGGACGATCACCAGGAACATGTCCGTGGCGAGGTCCATGACGACCTCGGCCGCCATTCCCTCGAGTCGCCTCGCGTGCGCGAACTCCTCCGCCGGCCACGATCCTCGCGGCCCGCCAGCGGGAAAGCGTTCGAGCACTGTTCGCCCGTTCACCACCCTGCACCTCCAGAAAGCGTTGTACTCACCCGTAGGAGCACTTGTAGGAGTTAACGCCTTCCAGGGCCCGTTGGCGTCGCTGAGTTGCCGTACTGAGACGTAGTTGACACGGGTTCACCCCGGAGTGTGAGGATCCTGTCACCGTACGACAGCTGTTATCACTTTCCGTGTCAGTCCTCGTACTCGTCGTGATATCGGGTGCGTACGGCGCCCGCAGGCGCCCCGAGAGCGGACGCGCGCCCCCTGGGTTCCTCCCACTCCTCCTGCCGTCCCAGCGCGGTGAGATCGAGGAAGCCGGTGGTCGAGCCGAGCCCGTCCAGGCCGCGTTCATAGGTCGAGTAGGTGTGGAAGACGCGGTCACGGTCGCGCAGGAAGCAGCTGACGCCGGGCCGCTCCGCCAACTCCCCGTCGATCTCCAGGGTGGCCTCGAAGTCGAGGTTGAAGTCGGCGCCGTTCGACGAGTACCAGGGCACCGTCCAGCCCATCCGCGCCTTGAACGGCAGGATCTTGGTGTACGGCGCTCTCGACACGGCCGCGAACGTCGTCCCCCGTGCCCACAGATGGGCCAGATGTCCGATCTGGTCGAGAAAGGCGGAACAGCCGCGGCACCCCGCGTCCCACTCGGGCGCGAACATGAAGTGTTGGACGACGAGCTGGCCGCGCCCCTCGAAGAGTTCCAGCAGCGTGGCCTTGCCGTCGCCGCCCTCGAAGAGGTACTCCTCCTTGACCTCGACCATGGGCAGCCTGCGCCGCTCGGCGTTGAGCGCGTCCCGCGCCCGCGTGGCCGCCTTCTCCCTGACCAGCAACTCCGCGCGTGCCGCGCGCCATTCGTCCCGCGAGACGATCTCCGGAAGCGACATGGGCCCCTCCTGTACAACGGTCCGTTCGGGGTGGTGACCGTCGGACGGGGCGGAACTCATCGGCGGCGCGGGAGATTCTTTCCACCGGCGCCGGTCCAGGGCCCCGGGGTCATGGACCGTCCGCCCGCGTGACCCCTTGGGCAAGTTGGCCGACCACGTCGGCGACGCCGTGCCCGAAGGCGGTCGGAGCGATCAGGATGCCGAAGACCAGCACGATGATCACGGTCAGTTTCTCGTCGTTGCGGCTGCGCGAATGCGTTGTTCGACGCAGCCTCAGCACGATGATGACAGCGAGCAGTACCGCGACGTCGATCGTCAGCTCCACCCGGCCGGCCCTCCCCCTCAGACAGGTGTGTCCCGGCCTTCATGTGTAGCGTGAATCCACCTGACGCGCCCGTCCGTTCACCGGTGGTTGGCGTCAAAGTACTTCTCCGCGACCGGATTTCAGGTCTTGTAGTCCTGGATCCGCCTGCCATGGCTCCGGTCGAGCAGCGCGGGCATCCGCTCCCCCAACTCCCTTACGACGGCTGCCACATCGAGGGTCAGCAACTCCCGGTCCCGCATCAGGACGCGGCCGTCGACGATCGTCGTGCGGACGTCGCAGGAGCGGGCGCTGTGGACGAGGGTGGCGGCGAGGTCGTGGACGGGCTGGGTGTGCGGGCCGGTGAGGTCGACCAGGATGATGTCGGCGCGCCGGCCTGCCGCGAGGGTGCCGACGACGTCACCGAGGCCGACCGCGCGGGCACTCTGGGGGCCCGCGTGGTGCAGGGCCTGGCGGGCCGTCAGCCAGCGTGGGTCGCCGGTCGTCGACTTCTGGAGGAGCGCGGTGAGCGCCATCGACTCCCACACGTCGAGGGAGTTGTTGGAGGCGGCGCCGTCCGTGGCGAGTCCGACGGGGACGCCGATGTCGTACAGGGCGCGGACGGGGGTGGTGGTGGGCCAGGCGAACTTGAGGTAGCCGCGGGGAGCGGTGGCGACGGCCGTGCGTCCCGCGGCGTTCGCGAGGACCGGCAGATCGCGGTCGAGGATGCCGCTGCCGTGCGCGATCAGGACGTCCGTGTCGAGGATCCCGGTGCGCCGCAGCACCTCGATGGGTGTGACGCCGTGCCGGGCGAGGCTCGTCTCGGCCTGGTCGCGGTTCTCGGCGGCGTGGAGGTGGACGGGGAGACCGTGCTCGTGGGCGAGGCCGGCGGTCGCGGCGAGGTCGGCGTCGTCGACGGTGTAGGGCGCGTGCGGGGCGAGGGCGGTGGTGATGCGGCCACCGGCGCCCCCGCGGTGCCGTAGCGCGAACTCCAGGGATTTCTCCCGCCCTTGGGGCCCCTGTGAGGAGAAGTAGGCCTCGCCGAGGTGGGCCCGGATCCCGCACTCCTCGACGACGGCGGCGACGGTGTCCATCGAGAAGTAGTGGTCGGCGAAGCAGGTGACACCGCCCCGGATCATCTCCGCGCAGGCCAGCCGTGCCCCCAACTCCACGTCTCTCGCGGTGAGGTTGGACTCGATGGGCCAGACGACGTCGTTGAACCACTCCTCGGTCGGCAGGTCCTCGGCGACTCCGCGCAGCGTGACCATGGGCGCGTGGGTGTGGCAGTTGACGAGCCCCGGCATCGCGACCTGGCCCCGGGCGTCGATCCGCTCGACTGCGGGCAGGTCCCGTACGGCGTCGGCGCTCGTCACCGACTCCACGATCCCGTCCCGTACGACGACGGCCGCGTCCTCCTCGAACCCGATCCGCTCTTGATCGTCGTGCACGAGGACGGTGCATCCGGAGATGATGAGTGAGGCGGGAACGTCGGCGGCAGAGGCGGTAGGAGAGGCGGTCATCACGCCAACGTACGACGTCATGGGCGCTGCGTGTGAGCCGGACCGCGCATCCGGTCGGGCCTCTGTTCGCGCCCCGCCCGGCCCGGCACCCTGGGCATCACGGCTTCGGAGACAACGGCTTCCGAGGCCGACGTACCGGCTTCTGAAAGGAGCCCGGCATGCTCCTCGGCACCTGGAACCTGGAGAACCTGTACCGTCCCGGCGGCCAGTACGGCCCGGAGGACAAGGCCGCCTACGAGGCGAAGCTCGCCGCTCTCGCCGCCGCGGTCACCGCGCTCGACCCGACGCTGCTGGCCGTGCAGGAGGTCGGCGAACCCGAGGCGCTGGGGGACCTGGTCGGCCTGCTGGACGGCGGCTGGACTGTCGCGACCTCGCGGCATCCGGACGGCAGGGGCATACGGGTGGGCGTGATCTGCCGTACGCCGTTCGAGGTGCTGGCCGACACCACCGCGTTCCCGCCGAAGCTGCACCCCGTGCAGGGGGACGACGGGGGCGCGACGGTGGCGGAGTCGGGCCGCGGGTTCCTGGCCGTGGAGACGCAGACCGACCGCGGACCGCTGCGGGTGGCGGTGGCCCACCTGAAGTCGAAACTGCTGTCCTACCCGGGAGGCCGCTTCCAGCCGCGTGACGAGGGCGAACGGGCGCGCTACGGGGCGTACGCACTGTATCGCCGGGCGGCGGAGGCGACGGCGCTGCGGGCGCTGGCCGACGTACTGCTCGACGGTGACGGCCGCGAGCGGGACGTGATGGTGCTCGGCGACCTGAACGACGAGGTGCAGGCCGCGACCACCCAGATCCTGCTCGGGCCGCCCGGCTCCGAGATCGGTACCGCCGGCTACCGGATGCCCGACAAGGGCGACGCGGTCCGGCTGTGGGACACGGCCCCGCTGATCCCCGCCGAGCAGCGCTTCTCCCGCGTCAACTCCGGGCGCCGCGAGCTGATCGACCACATCCTGTGCAGCCACCGTCTGGTGCACCGGGTGCGGGAGGCGGGCACGGGGCTGCCTGGCGGGGACGCGATGCGGCTGCCGTCGGTGGGCGCGGATCCGTCGGCGCGTCGGGACGCGGCGGGCTCGGATCACGCGCCGGTGTGGGTGCGCACGTGACTCCCGTCCGGGTGTGACTCCTAACCGGCGAGCGGCAGTTGGGGCAGCCGGACCGCCACGCGTGCGGCCCCTTCGGCGGGCCGGTCGAGTTCGCCGAGTTCGTCGAGGAGTTCGGTGAGCCGCCGGATGTGCCGGGGGGTGAGACTCCCGGAGTCGTCGAGGTGGACCGCGCACGCGGTGGTCGTGTCGACGAGCCGTTCGAGGACGGCGACGATCTCGTCGGCGCCCTCCGAGTGCCGTGCGAGCGCGGGGAGTTCGGCGGCGGCGAGGGCGATGGCGGTCCGGGCCTCGGCGACCGCGCGGTAGGCCTCACGGCGCAGGGTCCAGCGCCGGGCACGGGAGTCCTGGGCGCCGATGTCCCGCAGGGCTCCGGAGTCTTCGGCGCCGGTGTCCCGCAGCGCACCGGGATCTTCGGCACTGGTCTCCCGCAGGGCACCGGGGTCTTCGGCACTGGTCTCCCGCAGCGCTACGACGTCTTCGGCGCCGGTCTCGCGCAGGACGTGCGCGAGGTACGCCTGCGCGGCCGCGCCCGCCGCGGACAGCCGGGACCGCACTGCCCCGCCCCGCTGGCCCGGCATCGGCAGATGCCCCACGATCAGCACGATCGCGCAGGCGAGCAGGGTCTCCGTGATCCGGCCGGCGGAGGCCTGCGGCTCGCCGCCGACCATCACGAGCGCCAGGACGAGGACCGTGACGACGGCGGTCTGCGCGGCGAAGTGCCGGGTGGCCACGGGAATGAGCGCCCCGCAGACGGCGACGAGCGCGATGAGCCCCTCGGGCCGCGGCAGCACGAGCGCGAACCCGGCGAAGACCAGCGCCCCCAGCACGGTCCCCGCCGCCCGGCACAGCACCCTGGAGACGAGCGGCCCGAGGTCGGGCTTGACGAGGAAGACGGTGGTGGCGGGCAGCCAGTACCAGTGCTGGTGCTCCCCGTACCAGTGGGAGTGGTGCAGCGCCTGCGCGACGGCGACGCTGGCCCCGAAGCACAGGGCGACCCGCAGCCCGTACTCCCGCCCGCCGGCCCCGAAGACGGACCGCAGCAGGGCGCGGAGGGTGAGCCGGCGCGTGTGCAGATCGCCGCCCCGGCCCCGGTCGAAGGCCTCGGCGGCCCGCAGCAGCGCGTCGTCGAGCGCGCGCAGCGCGGGTGCCGACCGGGTGGGCGCGGGCAACGGCCCGGTGTGCCCGTTCTCCCGTACGGCGACGGCGAGCCGCCGGGGCGCCGCGGAGGTCCGTCCGGGCACCGCCTCGCCGGTCCAGGCGAGCGCGGTGGCGGCCTCGGCCAGGGGCAGCGCCGCGGCGTACTGCGCGTGCAGCCGCCGCTCGGCGGAGGAACTGGCGTACCGCCGCAGCCTGGGTCCGGCGAGCGCGTCCTGGGCGTGGTCGAGGGCGGCGGTGAGTGCGACGCGGCGGACGGTGGCCTGGTCGCTCCCCACGGCGTCGAGGAGTTCGGCGACGGCCTCGTACACCGCCGCGACGGCTGCGCGCTCCCCGTCGAACCGGAAGTCCCCGGCGATCGCGCCGGGGGTCGGCAGCGCGAGCCGCAGCCCGAGCAGCCAGCAGGCCCCGCCGAGATAGACGACCGCCCGCAGCCGGCCGTCCTCCGGCAACGGCATCCCGGCCCCGATCGCGGAGGCGACGAGCAGCTGCGTACCGGCCCCGGACGCGACGGGCCCGACGGCACTGATGCCGCCGGCGACGAGTCCGACGAGGGTGAACGCAACCGTGAGGGTCACGGCCCCCACGTGCTCCCCCGCGTACGTCCCGACGACCATCCCGACCGCCCCCGCGAGCGCGGGCACCCCGATCCTCTTGACGGAGACGCGTCGGCTCCCGGGCCGGTCGTTGATCCCGGCGAGCATGGCGGCGATGGCGGCGACGACACCGAGGGAGGTCCGGTCGGCGAGCACGGCGACGAGCAGGAGGGGCCCGGCGGACAACACACCCCGCACCACGGCGTTCCACGGAATCGGCCCGCGCTGAGCACGGAGTGCGTGAGCGAGCCAGGGCGGTACGGCGAGTGACACGGGGCTCCTGTCGTCGGGGGAGGCGGGGGTGTGCCTTCGGGCGACGGTGGCCGGGCGGTTGCGGGCTGTGGTCTCCACGGTAGGCCGTGTCCTTGGAGAGCCCGGGACACTTGTGTTACCCGCGTGTGACGATGTATGCAGAGGCCACGTTCTTTATGAACGCAATGGCTCCGCGTCCCGCAGACCACAGCATCGGGCGCTCCTGTCAGACCGCGCCCGGGACCGAGGACCGGGCGGCCGAAAAAAGTTCCTCGCCCTCGGCGATTGCCCGGAGCAGGAGTTCCGGGTTCGGCCGCACAGCCTCGATGATCCCGTCCATGGGTCGAAGTCCGGCCCGTTCCAGCAGCCGCTTCTCGTTGGTCACCCACTCCCCTCGCGCCGCCAGCACCGAGTGCCCCGTCTGCACGGCGGCCGTCGCGAGCGCTCCGACCGTCTCGGTGAGGCGGCCGGCCGGGGCGTGGTTGGCCCTGGCGTAGGCGAGGGTGGCCTGGGCGGTGCCGTGCCAGCGGCCGGCCGCGGAGACACGGAGCTTCTCCGGGTATGCCGGTGGTCGCGGCAACGCCCCCCTCAGCACCCGGTTGATCGCGAGTTCGGCCACGATCAAGTAGGTGGGAATCCCCGCGAGATGGAACAGCAGGGGCTCCACCCGGAACCGCCCCTCCTCCGCCTCCGTCAACTCCCGTTCCACCACGTCGAGATCCCGGTAATGGACGTCGACCCGGCGCCCGTCGACCGTCAGCCAGGCACCCCCGTTGAACACTCCGCCGCCCCAGCCGCCGACCTCGGAGACCTCGCCCTCCCAGCCGACGCCACGCAGGTCGGCGGGGTCGAAGTCACCCCGGTAGTAGAGGGCCAGGTCCCAGTCGCTGTCCGGCCGTTCGGTGCCCTGGGCGCGTGAGCCGCCGAGGGCCACGGCCAGGACGGCGGGGAGGGCCGCGAGGCGGTCGGCGACGGAGTCGAGGAATGCGGAGTCGGAGAGGGCGGTGGGCATGGGCGCAGCGTACGGAGTGGTGCCCCGCCGCCTCCACGCAATTCCGTGAGGCCTCACCCCCGTCGCGCCGGCGGTCCGGCGATCCCGGCCTCCGAGGCCGTTGTCAGTGCCGCGCGTTATCAATGAAGTCGTCACGCAGAGTCACGACGATGGGGGAAGCGCTGATGACGACGCACGAGAAGGATCAAGAGGGTCAGAGCGGTGGCCAGGAGGCGGCACCGCACCCCCGCACCCATGTCTCCGCGGCCGGGCTTCGGATCCGCGGCTGGACCGCCGGCATGATCCGCCGACTGCTCGGGGAGCCCGATCTGCGGCGTGCCAACCCGTATTTCCGTACGGCCCCGCAGACCCGTCTCTACAGCGTCGAGCGAGTCGAGGCCGTCGAGCGGAGCGAGGAGTTCAAGGCTGTTTCGGCGGCCGCGGCCCGGCGTTCCGCCGCGGTGAAGGACGCGGCGTTGCGGAGGCGGTGGGAGGTGCTCGCCCGGATCGCGGCGGAGCCGATCGACGTGCCGGTGCTCGCCCCGGACAGACTGACGGCGCTGGCCGTCGAGCACCGCGACCGTCAGGACAGGGGCCGGGAGCCCGCGTCCGGTACGCCCGACAGCTGGAAGGTCGATTACCTGTGCCATCGGCTGGCTCGCTACGACAGCATCCTCGACGAACTGTCCGGCAGCACCGGACGCGCGGCGGCGGAGCAACTGCTGCGGCGCCGGATCCACACGGCCGTCGCCCGGACGTACCCGGAGCTTGCACAGGAGTGCGAACGCCGGTCGTGTGCACAGGAGCGTGGTCCGTCGCCGGGATGACACAGCCACCCGGTGAGGCCTCGAAGGGCGTCGGCCGGCGGTGTGTCTCCCTACGCTCCGGGCGCATGAGAGACGATCAGGTCGCCCGCGTGCACGAACGCCTCGCGGCCCGCCCCGAGTTGTGTGCCATGGCCTTCGGCGAGGGCCGCCGGTTCGGGCTCTGGGAACTGGCCTCGCTCGCCGAGGGTGCCATCGGCGAATGCGTCGACCCCGACTCGCTCACCGTGACCGGCGAGAAGCGGTGGCGGCTCCGGTTGGGGGCGGCCTGGCGGGCGCACGACCGCGCCGACGACTTCCGGACGCGGTACTGGATCCGCTCTCCGGAAAGCCGAGCCGGCGGGCCGCTCGGGACCGTCGCCGTCGACACCTGGCCGGTCGGCGTGGGCGCGGTGCGCATCACCTCGCTCTACGTCCATCCGGTCGCCCGGAGGCAGGGGCTCGCCTCGGCCGTGCTCGACCTGGTCTACGACGCCTGCCGCGCCGAAGGTCTGCGGGGGTACCGCCTGGACACGTACTGGACCTGGCAGCCGACCGTCCGCTACTACCTCCGGCGCGGGTTGTGGGTCACGTCCTGGAAGCACGCTCTGGGCTTCGCCCGGCTGTCGCACCTGCCTCGGTACGAGGTCGAGGAGAGCGGACAGGGGGAGTTGACGTTCCTGGTGGCCGGCGAGGAGGGGCCGCCGGTTCCGGTGCTCGTCGCCGGGAGCGTGGGCGGCCGGCTGTGGCTGCGGGAGCGCGGGGAGTACCGCGGGACACCGGACCGGCTCGATGCCGTACGGCTGTACGCGCTCTCGACCCTGGCACTGCATCTGGCGGTGCGGGGACGGCCGTTGGTGCGAGGGGAGGAGGAGCGGGCAAGGGCACATCACTGGTGCGACATCGGTGAGCCGGAGGGACTCGCCCACCGGATCGGCGACTTCGAAAAGGAGGCACGGGACAGGGGGTGGCGGGTGGAAAGCCCGTACGGCGGCGGCCTCCCGGCTCTGTGACACGTACGCGTGCGCCGCGGAAATTCGGGTGCGGTCCCGACCGACACCCCCGATGATCGGAAAGTTGTCCGCCGTTCACCCCAGGAGCCCACGTGATCCAGCGCGTCACCGCCCCGGCGCTCTTCCCGCCGCCGACCTACGCCCACGCCTCCGTCGTCGAGGCCGGCACGAAGCTCGCGTTTCTCGCCGGGTCCGTTCCGCTGGACGCGAAGGGGAATCTCGTCGGTGAGGGGGATCCCGCGCGGCAGGCCGAACAGGTGATCGCGAACCTGCGGGAGCAACTGCACGCGGTGGGCAGCGACTTGGAGCATGTGCTGTCGACCGATGTGCACGTCGTGAGCAGCGAGCCCGCGGTGCTGTCCAGGGTGTGGGAGGTCGTCGAGGCGTCCGGGCTGAGTACCGGCCCGCACTCGTCGACGCTGATCGGGGTCGCGTGCCTCGGCTACACGGGCCAGCTGGTGGAGATCACGGCGACGGCCGTGGTGCCGGAAGCAGCGGCACGGTGAGCGCGGTCGTCATCCGGCGGGCCGCCGCGCCCGACGCCGCCGCCACGGCCGACGTCTACCTGCGCTCCTTCGCCGCCGCGCTGCCCACGGTGGTACGGCCCCGTGCCGACGACGAGGTGCGCGCCTATATCCGGGACGTCGTGGTGCCGTCGCGCGAGACATGGGTGGCGGTGGCCGAGGAACAGGTCGTGGGTCTCATGGTCCTCGCCGACGATCTGCTGTCCCAGCTGTATCTCGACCCCGACTGGCGTGGCTGCGGCATCGGCGACCGCTTCGTCGCGCTCGCCAAGGAGCGCAGCCCACGGGGGCTGACCCTGTGGACGTTCCAGGTCAACAAGCCCGCCCACCGCTTCTACGAGCGTCACGGCTTCGTCGAGGCCGAACGCACCGACGGCAGCGCCAACGAGGAGCGGGAGCCGGATGTGCGGTACGTCTGGCGCCCCTGAGAGCGATCAGCCCATCCCGACAACGACGGTCGCCCGCGGTCGCCCCCGCGATCCCCACGACGGTCTCCCCGGTTCAGCCCGACCGCGATCCCCACGGCGCTCCCCCGCAGCCAGCCCGGCCGTGATCCCCACGGCGGTCTCCTCAGGTCAGCCCCACCGCAATCCCCGCAGGGCCTCCCGCAGCCGACCCGGCCATGACCCCACAACGGTCTCCCCAGGTCAGCCCCACCGCAATCCCCGCAGGGCCTCCCGCAGCCAACCCGGCCATGACCCCACAACGGTCTCCCCAGGTCAGCCCCACCGCAATCCCCACGGCAGTCCCTCACAGCCGGCCCGGCAATGAACCCCACACACAGGGGTCTCCCCAGGTCAGCCCCACCGCGATCCCCACAGGGGCCTCCCGCAGCCGACCGGGCCATGCCCCCCCCACCGTGGTCCCCTCGGTCAGCCCGACCGCGGTCGCCAGACCCGCTCCTTCGGCACCGGCTTCGCATAGCCGCCCGCCCGGCTGGTGCTCAGCCCCAGTCCCACCAGTGACTCCGCCAGCTTGACCGCCGCCCCCACCCCGTCGACCACCGGAAGCCCCAGCTTCTCCCCCACCGTCCGCTGCAGCCCGGTCATCCCGGCGCACCCCAGCACCAGCACCTCGGCGCCCGCCTCCCGCGCGCGCTCGGCGGCCGCCAGGAACGCGGCCTCCGTTCGGTCGGCGTCGCCCAGGTCGAGGACCCCGAGTCCCGTCCCGACGACGGCGGCACAGTTGCGCCCCACCCCCGCCAGTTCCAGGCTGTCCTCGATCTGCCCGCAGGAGCGCTCCAGGGTGGTGACGACGCCGTAGCGCCGGCCGAGCAGACAGGCCAGATGGGCGGCGGCCTCGGTGATGTCGACGACCGGTACGTCCACCAGCTCCCGGACGCCCTCCCGTCCGTGCTCGCCGAAGCCGGCCATGACGACGGCGTCGTAGGAGGGACCCTCGTATGTACGCAGCAGGTCGATGACCGCCGCCGCGGAGAGGTAGCTGTCGAGCCAGCCCTCCGCGGACTCGGGTCCCCATTCAGGGGTGAGCCCGAGCACGGCGGTGCCCGGGCCTGCGGCGGCCCGGGCACCTCGTACGATCTCCTCGGTCATCTCCTGCGTGGTGTTGCAGTTGGTGACGGCGATCCGCACGTTCTCAGACCTCCACGGCCTCGGGGATCTCACGGGCGGCCGCTTCCTCGCTCCGGCACAGCAGGGCGTACAGCCCGGCCGCGAGCGCCGTACCGATGAACCACGAGTACGGGGCCACGTCGCTGAAGGTCTTCACCAGGGCGAGGACGCCGGCGACGGCCGCCGCCGGCAGGAACGCCCACAGGGCCTTGGGGTTGACGCCCTTGCGGTAGTAGTAGCGGGAGCCGGGCTGGGCGTCGAACAGCTCGTCGACGTTCACGCGGCCCTTCTTGACCCAGTAGTAGTCGAGCATGATCACGCCGAACAGCGGGCCGAGGAAGGCTCCGAGGCCGCCGAGGAAGTAGTTGACGACCGTGGGGTTGGAGAAGAGGTTCCACGGGGTCACGACGAGCGCGGCGACCGTGCTGATCATGCCGCCGATCTTGAAGGTGATCTTCTGCGGCCAGACGTTGGCGAGGTCGTACGCCGGTGAGACGAAGTTGGCGACGATGTTGACGCCCATGGTGGCGACGGCGAAGGTGAGCGCGCCCAGCACCATGACCCAGGTGTTGCCGACCTTGGCGACGAGTTCGGCCGGGTCGGTGATGGCCTGACCCCAGACCTCAAGTGAGCCCGCGGTGACGATCACGGAGACGACCACGAAGGCCGTGGAGTTGATGGGCAGGCCCCAGAAGTTGCCGCGGCGGACGGTCTTGTAGTCCGGCGCGAAGCGGGAGAAGTCGCAGAAGTTGAGCATCAGCGTGCCGTAGGTGGCGAGGATCAGGCCGATCGCGCCGAACCACTGCCGCCACTGCTCGCCGACGGAGACGGGGTGCGGGGTGCTGGTGAGCGAGATGCTCCAGCCGGCCTTGGCCAGTACCCAGACCGCCAGCGCGATCATGACCAGCCAGATCGCGGGACCGCAGAAGTCCTGGAACTTGCGCACCGACTCCATGCCCTGGCTGATGATCAGCGCCTGGATCAGCCACAGCGAGAGGAAGGAGACCCAGCCGAGGGCGTCGAGGCCGAGGAAGGAGCTGTGCGTCCAGGACTCCAGTCCGGGCCAGGCGGCCAGCAGCATCACGTTGACCGCGACGGAGGCCAGGTAGGTCTGGATGCCGTACCACATGATGGCGATCACGGCCCGGATCAGGGCCGGGATGTTGGCGCCCCACACGCCGAAGCTGATGCGGCTGATGACGGGGAACGGGACGCCGTGGCGCTGGCCGATCCTCCCCATCCAGTTCATGCCGATGTAGATGATCACGAATCCGGCCAGCAGGGCCGTGAAGACCTGCCACACGTTCATGCCGAGGACCAACAGGCCGGCCGCGAAGGTGTAGTTGCCCAGGTTGTGGACGTCGGACATCCACATGGCGAAGAGGTCGAAGACCTTCCAGTTCCGCTTGCCCGCGGGTGCCAGGTCTTCGTTGGTGAGCCGGGGATCGGGGACGAACGCTGGGATGCCGGTGGCTTCGGCACGGTCGGCGAGGGACACAGGGCCTCCAGGGACAGGGGGACAGGAGGGTGGCGGCCGCCTGGTATCCAGTTTTGGTATACCAAACTGCCGACATGGTCCCCCCGTCAAGAGGTGCGTCCGATGTCGCGTTCGTTAACGCTCCGTAAAACACCTCGGGAGTCGGCGAAGATGGCTCCATGAGCTCCACGACGAAGATCGAGCCCCTCGGCGCCGTCCGCGAACGTGTTCTGGCCACACTGCGGCAGGAGATCATCGCGGGCGGACTGCGCCCGGGTGACCGGCTGGTCGAGCGGGAGCTCGCCGAGCGCTTCGGGGTCTCCCGGGTGCCGGTCCGTGAGGCGATCCGCGCCCTGGTCGCCGAGGGCTTCGTCCACTTCGAGACCCCGCGCCGCACGGTCGTACGGCGGCTGACCCCGAAGGACGTCAAGGAGCTCTTCGAGTTGCGCGAGGCGCTGGAGGTGTACGCGGCAGGTCTCGCCGCGGCCCGTGCGACCCCGCAGGACCTCGCCGAGGTGGAGCGGCTCCTCGACCTGGCGGCGGCCGCGACCGAGGCGGGCGACGCGGAAACGATCACGGACGTCAACAGCCGGCTGCACGACAGCATCCTGGCCATGGCCCGCAACAGCCTGCTGATCGAGGCGCTGGAACCGGTTGCCGGACGGCTGCGCTGGATGACCCGGCGCAACGAGGAGTGGCCCCAACTCCTCGTCGAACACCGGGACCTGTACGAGGCGATCGCGTCCGGCGACCCGGACCGGGCCCGCGCGCACGCCCTGGCGCACGTGCGGACCAACTACGAGTCGACGGTACGGCAGTTGTTCAAGGACAACGCCGAGGTGATCTAACGGGCCCTGACGCGGGCGTACTTGTCCGTCGCCGCCACCATCGCGGCCACACCCCGCTCCCCCGCGTTGTGCCCGCCGTCGTCGATCACCGTCAACTCACTGCCGGGCCAGGCGTGATGGAGCCGCCACACGGTGCCGAGGAGGTTGCCGAAGTCGAGGCTGCCCTGGACGAGGGTGCCGGGAATGTCCTTCAGCAGGGGCGCGTCACGCAGGACGACGCCCTCGTCGTTGCCCTCGCCCAGGAAGTGGTCGTTGCCCCAGTAGTGGGTGACGGTACGGGCGAAGCCCTGGCGGAACACCGGGTCCTCGTAGCGCGGCACCGACCGCGGCGGCGCGGGCTCGATCGCGGTCTCCCAGTCGGTCCAGGCCCGCGCCGCCCGCTCGCGCACCTCCGGATCGGGCGACTCCAGCAACCGGTTGTAGGCGGCGGGGAGGTTCCCGGCCCGCTCCTCGACCGGCAGCTCTGCGACGAACCGCTCGAACGCCGCTGGGAAGATCTTCCCAAGTCTCCTGGTCAGCAAGGTGACTTCGGGAGTCGCGGCGGTCGCGACCCCCGTCAGCACCAGCTCCGTCACGGCCTCCGGATGTGTCTGCGCATACCGCAGCCCGAGCACCGACCCGAACGACACGCCCCACACCAGCCACCGCTCGATCCCCAGATGCCGCCGCAGCAGCTCCAGATCCGCGATGAGATGCGGGGTCGTGTTGACGCTCATGTCGGTGTCGTACACGCTCGCGTGCGGCGTCGACCGCCCGGCGCCACGCTGGTCAAGCAGCACGATCCGGTACGCGGCCGGGTCGAACAGCCGCCGCGCCCACGGCGTGCAGCCGGACCCCGGCCCACCGTGCAGCACGACCGCCGGCTTGCCGTCCGGATTCCCACAGGTCTCCCAGTACACGCGGTTGCCGTCACCGACATCGAGCATGCCGTGGTCGTACGGTTCGATCTCCGGGTAGAGAGGCATCCGGCGACCCTAACCGCCGTACGACGACCTCGTCGCGCCGTTTTCCCGCGGTACGGCCGTCCCGCGCGCCGTCCTCACGCCGTACCGCCGCGCCCCTGCACCCCGGCCGCCTCCGCCGCCGTACCCAGCACGTCCCGGAGCATGGTGGGCGTGAGCTTGCCAGTGAAGGTGTTGCGCTGGCTGACGTGGAAGCAGCCGAAGAGTTCGAGGCCGTCGAGCGGGACCCGGGTCCCGTGTGCGAAGGCGGGCCGCGGCCGTGGCACGTTCCAGCCCGCCTCGCTGAGCGCGGGCAGCGCGGCCTGCCAGCCGAAGGCGCCGAGCACGACCACGGCACGCAAGGTCGGCCGCAGCAGGTTCAGCTCCTGGACCAGCCAGGGACGGCAGGTGTCGCGTTCGCCGGGGGTCGGCTTGTTGTCGGGCGGCGCGCAGTGCACGGGCGAGGTGATCCGCACGCCGTACAGTTCCAGACCGTCCTCCGCGGTCACGGCGGTCGGCTGGGAAGCGAGCCCGATGTCGTACAGCGCCTGGTAGAGCACGTCCCCGGAACGGTCACCGGTGAACATCCGCCCCGTACGGTTCCCGCCATGCGCGGCCGGCGCGAGCCCGACGATCAGCAGCCGCGCGTCCGGCGGCCCGAATCCGGGGACCGGGCGCCCCCAGTACGTCCAGTCGGCGAAGGCGGCCCGCTTGGTACGTGCCACCTCCTCACGCCAGTCGACCAGACGCGGACAGGCACGGCAGTCCGCGATCCGGCGGTCGAGAGCAGCGAGGGCATCCACGGGTCCACGGTACGGCCATGACCGGACAGCGGTGATCGCCCGGGCCCGTCGCGACCCCCCGGCCGGACGAGCCGCCCGTCGGCGGGGCGGCCGGTGAAAAACCCGCCCGGGCTGCACGGCCCCGGGTACTAAGGTCGAGGGCATGGCTGCGGAACGTACGGACGACAACGGGACCGGTGGGACAGGACGACCCGACCCGACGACCGATCGTCCCGGCGGACTCGACGGACTCGACGGCCCCGGCACCGATGTCGCCGCCCCGGACCCGGCGGTCCCCGCGACCGCCGCCCCCGACGCACCGGACCCCGACACCGCCGCCGCCGTAGCCGCCGCGAAGGCCGCCGGGCCGCAGAACGGCGAGAGCGTGCGCACCGACAGCTGGATCTGGTCCGTGCGGCTGGTCAAGACCCGTTCCGCGGGGGCCACCGCCTGCCGGGGCGGACATGTGCATGTGAACGGTGAGCGGGTGAAGCCCGCCCATTCCCTGCGCGTCGGCGACGAGGTGCGGGTCCGTCAGGAGGGCCGGGAACGGATCGTCGTCGTCAAGCACCTGATCCGCAAGCGGGTCGGCGCTCCCGTGGCCGCCCAGTGCTACGTCGACAAATCTCCCCCGCCGCCGCCCCGCGAGGCCTTCGCTCCCGCCGGTGTCCGCGACCGCGGCGCAGGCCGGCCGACCAAACGCGACCGCCGCGAACTGGAACGCCTGCGCGGCCTCACGGAAGGCAGCCGCCGCAACCGCTTCGCCGGACCGGGCGGCCCGAGCAGCCCTGGCGGGTCCGAAACCCCGGCCGGTCCCGACGGCCCGGACGCCCCCGCCCGCGCGGACGAACCCCGCCGCCCGGACAGGGCCGGACACCTCGACAGAGCACGCCGCTCGGACCGGAGCGAGCGCTCGGGCAGGGCGGGGAACCCTGGCAAGGGCGGAAGCTCGGGCAGAACCAGACGCTCGAACTGAGCCGACGTCCCAAGCGCAGCCCGGCCCGGCGGCGCCCCGCACCCGAGCACGATCGTGCGCGGCACTAAGGCTGCCCGCGCCACCCGGCACCCCGGCACCCCGGCACCCCGACACCCCGACAAGCGTCGGGCAACGGGGGGGGGGGGGGGGGGGGGGGGAGGGGGGAGGGGGGGGGGGGGGGGGGAGGGGGGGGGAGGGGGGGGGAGGGGGGGGGGTGGGGGGGGGGGGAGGGGGAAGAAAAGTGGGTGGGTGTGT